>NZ_JAIZ01000561.1:1378-12709 GCF_000710465.2 Kitasatospora sp. MBT63
GGGGCCGGGCGGGGTGTCAGGCGCGGGCCGCCGGGCGGTGGTCCGGGTCGTGGACCTCGCCGACCAGCTCCTCCAGGACGTCCTCCAACGCGACCAGGCCGAGCTGGCGGCCGTCCGGGCCGGCCGCCACGGCGAGGTGGGCGGCGTCCCGGCGCATCGCGCCGAGGGCGTCGTCCAGGCGCATGCTGCCCGGGAGCACGGTGACCGGACGCCACAGCCGGGCGGGCACCGCCGCGTCCGGGTCCTCGACCTCCAGGCTGTCCTTGACGTGCAGGTACCCGCGGACGGTGCCGTCGGCGCCGACCACCGGGAAGCGGGAGAAGCCGGTCCGTACCGCGAGCCGCTCGATCTCCCGGGCGGTCACGTCGGTGCCGACCGAGACCAGCTGCTCGGGCGGCAGCAGGACCTCGGTGATCGGCCGGTCGCCGAGCTCCAGCGCGTCCTCCAGCCGCTCCTGGCGGCTGCGGTCCAGCAGGCCCGCGTCCCGGGAGTCGGTGAGCAGCAGGACCAGTTGCTCGGTGGTGAAGACCGACGCCACCTCGTCCCGGCCCTGCACCTTGAACAGCCGCAGCACGGCGTTGGCGAAGGCGTTCAGGAAGCGGATCACCGGGGCGATCCAGCGGGCCAGCCGGTCGAGCGGCGGGCCGAGCCACAGCGCGGCCTTCTCCGGGCCGGCCAGCGCGATGTTCTTGGGCACCATCTCGCCGAGCACCATGTGCAGGAAGACCACCAGCGCCAGTGCCAGCGCGTAGCTGAGCGGGTGCATCAGCGACTCCGGCACGCCGATCGCGTGGAACGGCCCCTCCACCAGGTCGGCGATGGTCGGCTCGGCGAGCGCGCCGAGCAGCAGTGAGCAGACGGTGATGCCGAGTTGGGCGGCGGCCAGCATGGCGGAGACGTTGGACAGCGCGTGCAGCACGGTCCGGGCCCGCCGGTCGCCGGCCTCGGCGAGCGGTTCGATCTGGCTGCGCCGGACCGAGATGACCGCGAACTCGGCGCCGACGAAGAAGGCATTGCCGACCAGCAGCAGGATCGAGGCGGCCAGCAGGAGCACGGTCATCGGGTCTGGTCCTCGTCGTACCGGTCGGCTCGGGTGCGCCGGATCTCCACCCGGCTGGTGCGGTGCCGCTCCACGGCGAGCACGGTGAAGTGCCAGCCGGGCAGCTCGGCCTGCTCGCCGACCTCGGGGAGCTTGCCGAGCAGGTCGGCGAGCAGCCCGCCGAGGGTCTCGTAAGGGCCCTCCGGGGCGTGCAGGCCGATGGCCTCCAGCTGGTCGGTCCTGGCCCGGCCGTCGGCCTCCCAGACCGGCAGGCCGTCGGCGGCGGGCAGCGGGCGCAGTTCGGGGACGTCGGCGGGGTCGTGCTCGTCCTGGACCTCGCCGACCACCTCCTCGACGATGTCCTCGATGGTGACCACGCCGGCGGTGCCGCCGTACTCGTCGACCACGATGGCCATCGGCTGCTGCCGGCGCAGCAGGTCGAGCAGGCGCTCGGCGGGCAGCGTCTCGGGGACCAGCAGCGGGGTGACCGCGAGCGGGCCGACCCGGGTGGCGGCGCGGTGCTCGGCCGGGACGGCGAGCGCGTCCTTGAGCGTGACCGTGCCGCTGACCTCGTCCAGGCTGTGGCCGTAGACCGGGAAGCGGGACAGGCCGGTGGCCCTGGTCAGGTTGATCACGTCGGCGGCGCTGGCGTCCTGCTGGAGGGCGGCGACGGCGACGCGGGGGGTCATCACGCTCTCCGCGGTCAGCTGGCCGAGGCCGAGCGTGCGCACGAACAGGGTGGCGGACTCCTCGTCTATCGCGCCCTCGCGGGCCGAGTGCCGGGCCAGCGCGACCAGTTCGGCGGGGGTGCGGGCGTGGCCGAGCTCCTCCTGGGGCTCCAGGCCGATGGCCCGGACCAGCCGGTCGGCGGCGCCGTTCAGGACGGTGATCAGCGGCCGGCAGACGGTGGAGAAGGCCCGTTGCGGACCGACCACCGCGTAGGCGACCTGGACCGGCCGGGCGATCGCCCAGTTCTTCGGGACCAGCTCGCCGATCACCATCTGGACCACGGTGGCGAGCACCAGGCCGGTGATGACGGCGACGGTGCTCGCGGCGGAGGCGGGGACGCCCACGGCGGTCAGCACCGGGGTGAGCAGGTCGGAGAGCGCGGGCGCGGCAAGCATACCGACCACCAGCGAGGTGACGGTGATGCCGAGCTGGGCGCCGGAGAGCTGGAAGGAGAGCTTGCGCAGGGCCTTCAGCAGGCCCTTGGCGCGGCGGTCGCCGCCGGCGGCGGCCCGTTCGACCTCACCGCGCTCGACGGTGACGAAGGCGAACTCGGCGGCCACGAAGAGGCCGTTGGCGAGGATGAGCAGCACGGCGGCCGCGAGCATGAGCCAGGCGGTGGTCACGGGGCCGCCTGCCTTCCGTGCGTGCGTGGCGAGGCGGCGCTGGTACTACCGGACGGATCGTCCATCGAGGGGAGGTGTCACTCCTCTGGTCGGGATGGGCTCGAAGGCGGCCGGGTGCTTTGCCCCGGCTTTACCAGCGTAGACGATACCCGAACGAGTGTAGGGATCCCGGTCGGTGGGCCTCGGAGGCACGCCGGGGGCGGTCAGGACGCGTGGTGTCCGTCGACCAGGTCGCGCAGGGTGCGGGCGGCCGCGACGGCCCGGTCCCGGCCGCCGCCGGCCTGGATGCCCACGGCCGCCAGCGCGGTGCCGTCGGCCAGGTCCAGCACCACCCAGGGGTCGCCCGCCCGGAAGTTGACCCGGACGATCTCCGCCCAGGCCAGCCGGCGGCTGCGGACGAAGTTGACCACGGTCACGCCCTCGGCGTCGGCCCGCACCCGCGGCCGGGCCAGCATCAGCGCGACGCCGGCGAACAGCAGGCCGCTGACCACCATCGCCACCCGGTCGTTGAGGTGCCAGTTGGCGGGCAGCGCGAAGGCGATCACGGTGAAGACGATCACCAGCAGCACGGACATCGGCACCAGCACGGCCCGGGTGCGGCGGGGGGCCCAGGTGACGGGAAGGGCGTCGGCGGTGGACACGTCGGGGCTCCAGGGAGAACGGGCGGAGGCCGCCAGGCCCCCGCCCGCGTCGGGTCGGTCGGGTTGCTCGGAGGAGGTCAGAGGCGGCAGGCGTGGATGTTGGTCACCAGGATCGCCCGGGCGCCGATGCCCCACAGGTCGTCCATGATCCGCTGGGCCTCCTTGCGGAGCACCATCGAACGGACCGCCACCCAGCCCTCGGTGTGCAGCGGCGAGACGGTCGGCGACTCCAGACCGGGGGTGAGGGCGACCGCCTCGCTCACCTTCTCGACCCGGATGTCGTAGTCCATCAGCACGTAGCGGCGCGCCACCAGCACGCCCTGGAGCCGGCGCATGAACTGCTCGACGCCCGCGTCCTCGCCCGCGCCCTTGGGGCGGATCACCACGGCGTCGGAGACCAGGATCGGCTCGCCGAACACCTCCAGGCCCGCGTTGCGCAGGCTGGTGCCGGTCTCCACCACGTCCGCGATCACGTCCGCGACGCCGAGCTGCACCGCGGTCTCCACCGCGCCGTCCAGCTTGGTCACGGTCGCCTTGACGCCCTGCTCGGCCAGGTGCTGCTCGACCAGGCCGGTGTACGAGGTGGCGATCCGCAGGCCCTCCAGGCTCTGCACGTCCGTGACGTCCAGGCCGACCGGCTTGGCGAACCGGAAGGTGGAGCCGCTGAACCCGAGGGACAGCACCTCCTCGGCGTCGGACGCGGAATCCAGCAGCAGGTCGCGGCCGGTGATGCCGACGTCCAGCCGGCCGGAGCCGACGTAGACGGCGATGTCGCGGGGGCGCAGGAAGAAGAACTCCACCTGGTTGTCCGGGTCGACCAGCACCAGTTCCTTGGGGTCCTTGCGCTGCCGGTACCCGGCCTCATGGAGCATCTCCGCCGCGGGACCCGAGAGCGAACCCTTGTTGGGGACGGCGATGCGCAGCATGAGAGGCGGGTTCCTTCGCTGGGGGGCGGTTCGGTACGGAGCTGGGGTGCGGATCAGAGGTGCGCGTAGACGTCGTCGAGCGTCAGCCCGCGCGCGACCATCATCACCTGAAGGTGGTACAGGAGCTGGGAGATCTCCTCGGCCGTCCGCTCGTCGGACTCGTGCTCGGCGGCCATCCAGACCTCGGCGGCCTCCTCGACGACCTTCTTGCCGATCGCATGGACGCCCTGCTGGACGAGCTGCGCGGTACGGGAGGACGAGGGGTCGCCGGCGGCGGCCTTCTGCTGGAGCTCGGAGAAGAGCTCCTCGAATGTCTTGGAAGCCATGATGGACTCACCTTACGGCCTGCCGGCGAGGGCCCGGTAAACAGTTCCGCAACGTGGACAGTCCGCTGGACACCCCCGCGGGGCCCGCCGGCCGCGGTCGTCCGGGCCGGCGGGCGGGTACCTCAGTGCCAGGGCTCGGAGACCGCGCGCAGCGCGGCGACGGTGGCCAGCGCGGCGGTCACGGCCTCGTGCCCCTTGTCCTCGGCCGAGCCGGGCAGGCCCGCACGGTCCAGCGCCTGCTCCTCGTTGTCGCAGGTCAGCACGCCGAAGCCGACCGGTACGCCGGTCTGCACGGCGACCTCGGTGAGGCCGAGGGTGGCGGCCTGGCAGACGTAGTCGAAGTGCGGGGTGCCGCCGCGGATCACCACGCCGAGGGCGACCACGGCGTCGTAGCCGCGGCCGGCCAGCTGCTTGGCGGCGACCGGCAGTTCGAAGGTGCCCGGGACGCGGACCACGGTGGGCTCGTCGATGCCGAGTTCCTTGAGCGCCCGGTGGGCGCCGTCCAGCAGGCCGTTCATGACCTGGTCGTGCCACTGCGCGGCGATCACCGCGACCCGCAGGTCGGCGCAGTTCTTCAGGGTCAGCTCGGGGGCTCCGTGGCCGCTCACGTCTCTACTTCCTGTTCGCTGGATGGGGGTCGGGCGTGGTCGGGATGGGGTACGGGTCAGGCGCCGTCGTCGTCGAGCCAGGGCAGCTGGTGGCCCATCCGGTCGCGCTTGGTGCGCAGGTAGCCGAGGTTGTGCTCGCTGGTGCGGACGGCGAGCGGCAGCCGGCCCTTGACCTTCAGGCCGTGCTCGGTGAGCGCGGCGTGCTTGTCCGGGTTGTTGGTGAGCAGGGTCAGCGAGCGCACGCCGAGGTCGGCGAGCATCTGGGCGCCGATGCTGTAGTCCCGGCCGTCGGCGGGCAGCCCCAGCTCCAGGTTGGCGTCGACGGTGTCGCGGCCCTGCTCCTGGAGCTCGTACGCGCGCAGCTTGTGGGCCAGGCCGATGCCGCGGCCCTCGTGGCCGCGCAGGTAGAGCACCACGCCGCGGCCGGCCTCGGCGACCTGCTGCAGCGAGGCCTGCAGCTGCGGCCCGCAGTCGCAGCGCAGCGAGCCGAACACGTCGCCGGTCAGGCACTCCGAGTGCAGCCGGACCAGGACGTCCTCGCCCTCGGGCAGCCGTCCGTCGGCGTCCAGGCCGCCGGCCACCAGGGCCAGGTGCTCGACGCCGTCGATGGTGCCGCGGTAGGCGACCGCGGTGAACCCGCCGTGCTCGGTGGGCAGCGCGGTGACGGCGGCCCGGTCCACGTGCAGCTCGGTGCGGCGGCGGTAGGCGATCAGGTCCTCGATCGAGATGATCGCCAGACCGTGCTCGCGGGCGAAGGCCACCAGCTCGGGCAGCCGGGCCATGGTGCCGTCGTCGTTGACCACCTCGGCGATGGCGCCGGCCGGGGCCAGACCGGCCAGCCGGGCCAGGTCGACGGCGGCCTCGGTGTGGCCGGGGCGCACCAGCACCCCGCCCTCGACGGCGCGCAGCGGGAAGACGTGGCCGGGCCGGGTCAGGTCGCCCGGCTCGGTGGCGGCCGCGGCGAGCAGCCGGACGGTGCGGGCCCGGTCGGCGGCCGAGATGCCGGTGGAGACGCCGTCGCGGGCGTCCACCGAGACGGCGTAGGCGGTGCCCTTGCGGTCCTCGTTGACCCGGGTCATCGGGGGCAGGTCGAGCCGGTCCAGCTCGTCGCCGGTCATCGGGACGCAGATCACGCCGGAGCTGTAGCGGATGGTGAAGGCCATCAGCTCGGGAGTGGCGGCCGAGGCGGCGAAGACGATGTCGCCCTCGTTCTCGCGGTCCTCGTCGTCCACCACGATCACCGGGCGGCCGAGGGCGATGTCGGCGATGGCTCGCTCGACCGGGTCGAGCACCGGCTCGTCGACGATCTGATCGGTGGTCATGCCGTCACTCCCTGGGGGATGGTGGTGTGCCCGGGGCGCGGGGCGCGGCTGCGCAGCCACCAGGAGCGCAGGCCGAGCAGCACCAGGACGAAGTAGATGCTGTAGGTGAGGCCGGAGAAGGCGTAGCCGCTGTTGAAGGCGAGCGGGACGCCGACCACGTCGACCGCGATCCAGGCGAACCAGAACTCCACCCAGCCGCGTGCCTGGGCGTACATCGCGGCCAGCGTGCCGACGAAGATGTAGGCGTCCGCCCACGGGCTCCAGGACCAGGACGGGTTGGCGAAGTAGAGCCCCGCGAGGGCGAGCGTGCCGAGCGCCAGCGCGGCGGTGAGCGCGGCCCGTTCACGCCAGGAGGCGAACCGGACGGCGATCTCGCCGGCGCTCCGCCGCCCCTGCCGCCAGCGGGTCCAGCCCCAGGCGGCCGCGGCGATCACGATCACCTGCTTGCCGATCAGGCCGGGGTTGGGCGAGTCGCCGCCGAGGTACGCGGTGATCAGCACCGCACCGGAGAGCAGCTGGACGGGCCAGCTCCACACCGAGCGGCGCCAGCCGAGCGCGAGGCCGGCGAAGCCGAGCAGGTTGCCCAGCATGTCGGACCAGATCACGTGCTGGCCGAAGGCGGTGAAGGCGGTGCCGCCGAGCCAGTTCACTTCGGCTCCCCGGCGATGGTGGCGGGCAGGGTACGGGTCTCGAGCAGCCGCTCGACGTACTTGGCGAGGACGTCGACCTCGAGGTTGACCGGGTCGCCGACGGCCTTGGCGCCGAGCGTGGTCAGTTCGAGGGTCGCGGGGATGAGCGAGACGGTGAAGGAGTCGAGGGCGGCCTCGACCACGGTCAGGCTGACGCCGTCGACGGTGATCGAGCCCTTCTCGACCAGGTAGCGGGTGATGCCCTGGGGCAGTGAGAAGCGCAGCACCTCCCAGCGGGGGGTGCCGTCGGCGTCAAGGTCGCCGCTCTCGCGGGAGAGCAGGGTGCCGGTCGCGTCGACGTGGCCCTGGACCAGGTGGCCGCCGAGCCGGGCGCCGAGCGACATGGCGCGCTCCAGGTTGACCCGGGAGCCGGGCCGCAGCGCGCCGAGGCTGGAGCGGTGCAGCGTCTCGGCCATCACGTCGGCGCTGAACTCGCCGGTGCGGGCCGCCAGTTGCTCGGGCTTGTCGAGTACGGTCAGGCAGACGCCGTTGACCGCGATGGAGTCGCCGTGGCGGGCGTCCGAACAGACCACCGGGCCACGCAGGCGGATACGCGAGGAGTCGCCGATCTCCTCGATGGAGACGACCTCGCCGAGCTCTTCGATGATGCCGGTGAACACCCGGGTTCTCCTCGCGCTTGGGGCGCGGACTCCGGGGCGGCACATGGGAGATGACGCGGACAGCCGGTACGGACGGTGGCACCCCGCGCCCGGCGCCGTCGCCGGACGGGAGCTCTCCCGTCGCACCTGTGCCACGGCTCGCGGGGCAAGCCGTGGTCCAACTGATCCGCCGCGCACGCCTCCCATCCGGACTTTAACCGTCGGTCCAGGAATTTCACCTGGTCAACCGGCCGCTGGCTGCGGACGGGTCGCGGACTGTAACCGCCGGTTCGGATTTTCACCGACCCCGGAGTGCGCTGAACGTCACTGCTACTACACCTGTCATTCTGCCATGGCCGCCGAGCGGGCAGCAGACCCCCGGCATGTGGCCTGCTTCACTCCGCCACCGTCCGGTCACGGGAATAACGGCGGGCCCGCGACGGCCGGCCGCCGCACCCGAAATGGCTTCCCCCTCAGGTCGGCGACGGGCTAGGTTCCCGGTACGTGAACACACCGCCCGTACCCCGCAGCCCCGTCTTCGCCGCCCTCGCCTCCGCCGCCGTCCGGGAGGTGGCCGGGCTGCGCGAGCTGTACGAGATACCGAGCGACCTGGTCCGGCGCAAGGAGGTCGACCGGATCCACGAAGCGGCACGGAGCGTGATCGACCGCTCGCCCCTGGTGTTCCTGGCCAGCGCCGGCGCCGACGGGCGCTGCGACGTGACACCGCGCGGCGGCCCGCCCGGATTCGTCTCGGTACTGGACGAGTACACGCTCGCCCTGCCGGACGCCACCGGCAACCGGCGGCTGGACTCGCTGCACAACATCGTGGAGACCGGCCGGGCCGGCCTGATCTTCGTGATCCCCGGCCGCGAGGCCACCCTGCGGGTCAACGGGCGGGCCTGCGTCTCCACCGACCCGCGGCTGCTGGAGCGGCTGACGCCGGTCGGCAAGCCGCCGCGCAGCGCGATCGTCGTCGAGGCCGAGGAGGTCTACGGGCACTGCCCCAAGGCACTCCTGCGCAGCTCCGCCTGGAAGCCGGAGCACTGGCCGGCCCCGGACGCCGCCCCGAGCTCCGCCGAGGTCACCCTCTCCCACCTGGGCGACCCGACGCTGACCCTGGCGGACATCCTCCGGTCGGAGGCGGAGTCGCTGCTGTACCGCTACGAGTGACGGCCGCAGACGCGGTGGCGGCGGTGGAGCCCGGCGAGGGATGGGCAAGGGTGCGGCGGTGAGCGGGCGGAGCGATGGCCGGTGGAAATCCAAATGCCGGGCGTACAGGGAAGCTTCCCTGTCCACCCGGCATTTCGCGTGATACGCGCGGAGTCTCAGTTCGCGGCGTCGGCCGGCGGCTGCACCGGGGCCGGGGCCTGCGCCCGGTTGCTGCGCTCGGTGAAGTTCTTGACGGCGGCGGCGATCAGCACGACCGGCAGAATGAACACCTTGAAGAAGATGATGTAGTCGCCGCCCTCGAAAATGAACCCGAGGTAGACGCCGTAGCCGAGGAAACCGGCGCCGAAGAGGCCGTTCAGGGCCCGCATACCGGCGCTCTGGCCCAGGCCGGCGGCGGCAATGCCGATCAGGGCCAGACCGCTGACGAGCAGCAGGACGACGTACCAGGAGAAGAGCGGCTCGGCGGAGAAGTCGAGGTTCAAGAAGAATTCCCAGGTGAGGTGAGGTGGGGCGACGGTCCGCGACCATAGCGGATCCAGGTGACATCCGCTCCGTCGCAGCCCGGCACGGAAGACAGCCCGCCGAACCGGGCGGGGGCCCGATCGCGTGGCGGCGCCAGAATGCCATGCGGACATCCGGGTTGACCACGGATTATCCACGCTCGTGGGTCGGCCGGGAAATCCCCGAATGCCTTTCGGCATCAATTCGGGCAATACCGGGCGAGAGGCCCATGAACGGGCCAAGGAGTTGCAAGGTCGGCCCAATGCCCCGCACGGCCGGACGGGCGGTCCGCCCGCCCGGCGCGCTCCCCCGTACCGGTGAATCCCGGCCGGCGCCTCAAAGCCGCCGCCCGAGCGCCCGACCGGCGCCAACTCCGCTGGCGGACGGCCGAGCACGGGTCCCGCGGCGGACCGCCGCAGGCACCGACAGACAGCCCGCGGGCGCACGGCACCGGGCTGCCGGGCGGGGATACTCGCTCCCGTGCGCATTCTGATCGCGACCGCCGGTTCGCGCGGCGACGTGTCCCCGTTCCTCGGTCTCGGGAGCCGGCTGACCGCCGCAGGGTTCACCGTCGCACTGGCCACCCACACCGCCTTCGAGGGCCAAGTCCGTTCGGCAGGGCTGGAGTTCCGTCCGCTGCCGGTCGACCCCCGGGCCGAACTCGCCTCCGAGCACGGCCAGCGGCTGCTGCGGGCGGGCAACGGCCCGGCAACGGTCGGGCGGCTGATCCGAATGGCCCGGCGGTTCATGCCGGAGCTGGCGTCGGGCGTGCTGGACGCCATACGGCAGGGCACCGACCTGGTGCTGCTGTCCGCGCCGACGGCGCCGCTGGGGCAGGTCGCGGCCGAGGCGCACGGGGTGCCCAGCGCGGGCCTTTACCTCCAACCGCTGCGGCCGACCCGCGCGTTCCCCCCGGTCGTGGGCGGCAGCGCCCGCTCGCTCGGGCGGCGGGGCAACCTGCTGGCGGGCCGGGCGGCCGACCTGGCCGTCGACCGGCTGTACGCACCGACGGTCCGCACCCTGCGCGCCCACCTCGGGCTGCCGCCCCTCCCGCGCGGCCCGGGCCGGCGGGCTCGCGAGGACTGGCCGGTCTTCCACGGTTTCTCCCCCTCCGTGGTCCCGCGGCCCGCGGACTGGACGGCCTCCGCCCGGATCAGCGGCTACTGGTGGCCGTACGACGACGGCGACTGGCAGCCACCCGCCCGGCTGACCGAGTTCCTCGCCGCGGGACCGCCCCCGGTGTACGTGGGCTTCGGCAGTCTGGTGGTGGCCGACGCCCAGCGGCTGGGCCGGACCGTCGCCGCCGCGCTGCGCGCGGCCCGGGTCCGCGCGGTGGTCCAACGCGGCTGGACCGGGCTCCAGTTGGACCACCCCGACGTGCTCACCGTGGACGAGGTCCCGCACTCCTGGCTGTTCCCCCGGATGGCGGCGGTGGTGCACCACTCCGGCGCGGGCACCACCGGCGCCGGGCTCCGTGCGGGCGTGCCCGCCGTGCCCGTACCCGCACAGCTCGACGGGGCCTTCTGGGCGGCCCGGCTGACGGCCCTCCGGGTCAGCCCGGGGCCCGTCCCGCTGGCCCGGCTGACCCCCGGCCGGCTGGCGGACGCCCTGCACCGGGCGGTGCACGACCCCCTGTACCGGGCGCGCGCCCAGCAGTTGGCCGGCCGGCTGGCGACCGAGGACGGCGCGGCGGACGTCCTGCGGTTCGCCCGCCGGGTCGCCGACGGTGGCGGCGGACCGCACCCGGCAGCGGCCGAGTGACGCCACCGGACGGGCCGGGACGGACCGGCTGGGCGGGCTGGGACGGACCGGCTGGGCGGGCTGGGCGCAACAGGAACGCCGAACGGGCAGCGGGCAGGCGAACAGGCGAGCCGGACGGCCGGGGCTGGGCGCACCGGGCGGTCCGGACCGGGGCCCGGCTCCCCCGGCCTCCGGCCGAGAGGTGCTCGCGTACGGCGATCGGCGACCGGTTACCGGCCGGGCCGCGGGCGTGCCCGGGCCGGCCCTACGGGCGTCCGCCGGGTCGTCGACGCCAGGCGGCCCCCCGGCCCCGGCCGGGCGGGCGGTGGCCGCGCCCGACACGACTCCGCAGACCGCGCCGGCCTTGCGGCACGCGCTCTAGTAGGGCTTGGTCAGGTTGGTACTGGCGTGGGTATGT
>NZ_JAIZ01000562.1 GCF_000710465.2 Kitasatospora sp. MBT63
GTACTACGAGGAGCAGTCCCTGCTCCACCCCGAGCGGGGCGGGAACGGCTACCGCAGCTACCGCGAGAGCGACGTCCACCTGGTGCAGCAGATCCGCGGTCTGCTGGACTCCGGGCTGACCACCGAGATCATCCGCCGGATCCTGCCGTTCCTGGACCGGCCGGAGGAGATCCACGTCCATCCCGAGTGCCTGACCCCGGAGACCGCCGAGCTGATGCGGCGGGAGGCCGACCGGATCCACCAGCGGATCACCTGCCTGGCCCGCAACCGGGACGCGATCCTCGCCTACCTGGCCGCGGTCGGCCCGGCCGCCGGGCCCGCCCGTCAGACCGTCCGGTAGGCCACCCGCCGTTCCGCCCCGACCCGCGCCGGAGGCCGCCACGCGTTGACATGTGACCAAATGGTCACCTATTCTCGTGGTGTGGACCTGGTGTTCAAAGCCCTCGCCGACCCGACCCGACGCAGCCTGCTCGACGCGCTCTTCCAGGAGGACGGGCAGACCCTCAGCGCGCTCGAGGCGCGCTTCGAGATCACCCGCTTCGCCGTGATGAAGCACCTCAAGCTGCTCGAGGAGGCCGGACTGGTCGTCACCCGGCGCCAGGGCAGGGAGAAGCTCCACTACCTGAACCCGGTCCCGATCCGGCTCGTCCACGACCGGTGGGTGAGCAAGTACGCGGGGCCGTGGGCGGCTGCGCTCAGCGACCTCAAGAGCCGACTGGAGACTCCCATGCAGAAGGTCTTCGAGATCTACATCCGCACCACGCCGGAGCGCCTCTGGGAGGCGATCACCGACCCGGCCATCCGCGCCAAGTACAACTTCGGCGCCGAGGTCACCTCGGACTGGACCCCGGGCTCGCGCTACGAGATGGGCTCCCCGAAGGCCGGCATCGTGCTCGGCGAGGGCGTCAACCTGGAGGTCGACCCGCCCCGCCGGCTGGTCCAGAGCATGGTCGCGCTCTGGAGCGACGAGGTGAAGAGCGAAGGCACCAGCCGCGTCACCTGGGATATCGAACCGGTCGGCGACTCCTGCCGGCTCACCGTCACCCACGACGAGCTGCGCGAGGGCGCCAACGACGAGCTCTACGGTGGCTGGCCGATGATCCTCTCCGGCCTGAAGACCTGGCTGGAGACCGGCGAGCTGCTCACCACCCCGGGTTCGCTGCGGTACACCTGAGGCGCCGGGGCCGCGCCGGGCCGGGCCGCTGCCGTGTGGACCCCGTCCCCGCGCGGTGGCTCGGCCAGGTGGCGTCGCGCCGTCACCCTGCCCGGCGGTACCGACTCGCAGGCCGTCGCACCCTGACGGATAGTCGGGGCACGGAGCCCGACACGAGGAGGACCATGATCAGCAGGACCATCGGCGCAGCGCTCGCCCTGGGGGTGGGGGGCCTCGCGCTGACCGCCATCATCCCGGCCCTCGCCACCGGCACCGGGCCGGACCCGTCCGAGGACGGCCCGGCCCCGGCCGCCGCCCCGCTCTCCCCCGGCACCCCCGCGGACCAGCCGGCCGCCCCCGAGGCCTCGGCGCAGGCGCCGGTCGTGGCGCCGCCGGCCACCCCGCCCGCCCCGGCCACGGTGATCGGCTTCGACG
>NZ_JAIZ01000563.1 GCF_000710465.2 Kitasatospora sp. MBT63
CGCCACCATCCTCAAGGACCGCTGAGGCCCCCGCCGCGCCGCCCGGCCGCCCGGTGCGGCCGGGCCGCTCAGCCGCGCACCGACGGCTGCGGCCGGGCGGGCGCCCGCGGCTGCGGCGGCACCCCCAGCTCCCAGGCCAGCCCGTACCGGGCGAACAGGTCCGCCCGGATCGGGGCCAGCGGCACCGGCGCGCCTGGCAGCAGGACCCCGATGCAGGCGCCCATCAGCGCACTGCGCAGCACCGCGTGCTCGGCCACCGGGTCGGGCGCGCCCCAGTCCCTGAGCAACTCCCGCAGGATGGCGCCGAGTTGCTGCTGCTCGGGGTCCTGTACGAAGCTGCCGGCGTCCGGCTCCAGGATCAGTGCGAGGTGCGAACGCATCACCAGCGGATGCTCCAGCGCGAGCTCGAGCACGGTGTCGATCCCCCGGGCCAGCCGGGCGTCCGGGGAGGCGTCGGACGGCAGGTCGCCGAGCGCGGCGGCCAGCCCCAGGTGCATCATCCGGTGGGTGGCGGCCTGCATCAGCAGCCGTTTGCCGTCGAAGTAGTAGGAGACCAGACCGCGGGCGAGCCCGGCCCGCTCGGCGATGTCGCCCAGCGTGGTCCGGCCGTATCCGTGCTGGTCGACCAGCTCGACGGTGGCGCGCAGGATGCGGTGGCGGGAGCGTCGGCGCATGGCCTCATTGACCGATTCCCCCCGAGGTGCCATCGTGTCAGCTCCGTACGTTCATTGGCTCCCGGCCAATATATCTGGCCGGGTCGACCGCCGCGCCGGGATCCGGGCCTCGGGTACGCCGGGCCGCGCGGTGGAACGCCCAGGTGCCGGCTCCACCAACACGGGGGTTTGGTGGAGCCGGCACCTGGGCGGCATCCGGTGGTGCGCCGCGACGGGTGGCCGCGGGTTCAGCGCTCGGACAGCACCTCGGTCCGGGTGGCGTCCCGTCCGGCCGGCTCGCCGCCGTCGGTGAGTGGCCCGTAGCGGTAGTCCGGCACCGGGGTGGCCGCCACGGCCGCCGCCGCGGCCCGCCGGTCGAGCGCGGCGCCGACCAGGGTCACCAGCAGACCGGCCGCCGCGATCCCGGTGACCAGCAGCAGCGCCGGCCGGTAGCCGTCCAGCTGGGCCTGCGGGCTCTCGCCGCCGCCGCTGCCCGCGGTGATCACGGCGGTGGTGATCGCCAGCACGATCGCACTGCCCACCTGGAAGGCGGTGTTCACCAGGCCCGAGGCGAGCCCCTGCTCCTCGTCCGCGACCCCGCTGGTGGCGCTGATGTTGACGGAGGGGAAGGCCAGGGCGAAGCCGATGCCCAGCAGCACCATGCTCGGCAGGACCAGGCTGGCGAAGCCGCTGTGCTCACCCAGCTGCAGGAAGTACGCGTAGCCGGCGGTCAGCGCCAGCACGCCGATCGGCAGCAGCTTCCCGGTGCCGAAGCGGTCGATGATCGCGCCCATCCGGGTCGCGGACAGCGCGACCAGCGCCCCGGCGGGCAGCAGGCCGAACGCCATCTCCAGCGCGGACCAGCCGAGCAGCCGCTGCAGGTAGAGGGTGGCGATGAACTGGAAGCCCGCGTACGAGCCGAAGATGGTGAACGCGGTGAGGTTGGCCCGGGCGACACCGCCGTTGCGGAAGATGCCGAGCCGCACCAGCGGGTGCGCGGTGCGCGACTCGATCACCAGGAAGGCGGCGCCGAGGGCGGCCACCACGGCCAGCGAGCCGAGGGTGCGCACGCTCGCCCAGCCGGCGCTCTGCGCCTCGGTGAGGGTGAACACCAGGAGCAGCAGGGCCCCGGTCCCGGTGACGGCGCCCGCCACGTCGTACCCGGCGCGGCCGCGCTCGGGGGCGGCCTGGCGGGGGAGCAGCCGGGTCGCGAAGACCAGCGCGAGCAGGGCGACCGGCACCGGCATCAGGAAGGTCCAGCGCCAGCCGGCCGAGGTGAGCAGGCCGCTGAGCACCAGGCCGAGCGAGAAGCCGCTGGCGCCGCAGGTGGTGTAGATGGAGAGCGCGCGGTTGCGGGCCGGCCCCTCGGCGAAGGTGGTGGTGATGATGGACAGTCCGGCCGGGGCGGTGAAGGCCGCGCTGACGCCCTTGAGGAAGCGGGCCGCGATCAGCAGGCCGCCGTCGTCCACCAGGCCGCCCAGCAGGGAGGCCGCGGCGAACACGGCGAGGGCGACCAGGAAGACCCGGCGGCGCCCGAGCAGGTCGGCGGCCCGGCCGCCGAGCAGCAGCAGTCCGCCGTAGCCGAGGACGTAACCGCTGACCACCCACTGCAGGGTGGAGGTGGAGAGGTGGAGGTCGGCGCCGATGGAGGGCAGGGCGACGCCCACCATGGAGACGTCGAGGGCGTCGAGGAACATGGCGGCGCACAGGACGATCAGGGCGCCCCAGAGGCGTGGACTCCAGCTGAGGTCGGTCGAGTTGGCGCCGGGAGCCGGCTGGGCTGTGGTCATGGCAGGAGACTACATGCACGTGCATTGAATGCAAACGCATTTAATGAGCCTGCAATAAGTGCCCGTGCAGTGATAACCTGGCGGGGTGACTGATCTCGACACCGCGTCCGACGCGGCCCACGTCGTCGAGTGGCGTGCACTGCTGGCGCGCCACGCGGCCGCCTCCTGCGCCCTCGACCGGGAGCTGGGGGAGCGCCACGGCCTCGGCATGAGCGAGTTCGAGGTCCTGGAACGGCTCTGGGAGGACGAGCACCGCGAGCGCGAGGCCGCCCTGCGGATCCAGGACCTGGCCTGCACCGTGCACCTCAGCCAGAGCGCGCTGTCCCGGCTGATCGGGCGTCTGGAGAAGGCCGGACTGGTCGAGCGCGCGATGTGCGAGATCGACCGCCGCGGCATCTACGTCCAGCTCACCGAGGCCGGCCGCACCCGCTACCGCGAGGCCCGCCCGCTCCACCGCGAGGTGCTCGCCCGCACGCTCACGGACGGCGCCCCGCGCCCCTGACGGCCGCCCGGCCCCGCCCGCCCGTGACCGGTGGCCGGAGAGCCGCGCGCCCGCCGAACGGCCGCGCCCGTGACCTCCCGCCCGTGACCGGTCGCCGACGGGTCAGAGCAGTGCGGACAGCCCCGGCCAGACGGCCAGCAGGACGGCCGCCGCAGGCGCCGCCAGCGCGGCCAGCGTGAGCCGCAGCCGGTGCACCGCACGCAGCCGGGGCTCACCGGCCAGCAGCCGGTCGACCCGGCGCGGCGACTGGGCGAGCTGCTGCGGCGGGCACGAACCGAACACCCCCCGGCTGGAGTTGAGCTCGACCAGGGCCAGTGCCGTGGTCAGCCGGCCGTGCCGGCGCGCCGCCCGGTCGTCGGCCGCCAGCTCGACCAACTCGCCGACCTGGTCCCGGAAGGCGCTGAACACCTCCACCCCGGGAAAGCCGTCGGCGAGCGCCTGCGCACACTGCGCGAGCCAGTGGTGCCGGGCCCGCACATGGCCGCGTTCATGGCTGAGCACCGCCGCCAACTCCCGCCCGCTCAGCTGCTGCAGGGCCCCGGTGGTGACCACCAGCCGGGCCTGGTGCCCCGGCAGCGACCAGGCCTCGGGCCGGACGTCCTCCAGGACCACCAACCGCTCCCTGGTCCGCTCGACCGGCCCGAGACCCGGCGGCAGCTCGGGCGCCGAGCGGCTCAGCCGGTCGTGCTGATGGCCGCGCAGCGCGCGGGCGGCGCGGATCTCCCGGACCAGCGACACCGCCGTCCACAGCCCCCCGGCCGCCAGCAGCGCGGCCCACAGCCGCCCCCAGCCCGCCGCCCCCGCCAGCCCGTACGCCTCCTCGACCCCGCGCGGCGCGCCCGCGAACACCAGCGCACGCAGCTCCGGCAGCGCGGCCGAACAGGCCAGCAGCAGGCCGAGCACACAGCACAGCAGCACCGCGACCACCAGGCACTGCCACGCGCAGAGCGCCAGCACCGGTTCGCGCTCGACCCACCTGGCCCGGACCAGCCGTCCGGGCGCGACGGTGGCGAGCAGCACTCCGAGCAGCAACAGGCTGAGCAGGGCCGTCATGGCAGACGCTCCCCCCGGGGAGGACGGGCGCGCGAGATGCGCCCCTCCAACCTATGCGCCGGGCGCCCGCACCGGAGCCCGTCCGGCCCGGCAGTGACCAACACCACGTGGCGCCCGCACCGGCCGGCTGTCACATGGTCAGCAGCATCGCGAACATCCCGATGCCCATCGCCACCCGGCACGCCCGCCCCAGCCCGTCCCCGCCCGCCGCGGGCAGCGGCCCGGCCGGGGTGGAGAGCAGCCGGCTGCCGGCCCACAGCGAATAGGCGCCGAAGTACAGCAGCAGGGCGCCCGTGACCAATGGCAACCCCGGTACGGCGGCCGCCGCATAGTGTCCGCCGGAACCGTGCGGCCCGCCGGAGCCGCCCGGCATCGCCAGCGCCATGTACGCCATCGCGAGCGCCCCCACGCCGTGGTGCAGCCGGTGCGCCCGCGGCCCGGGGCCCAGCAGTCCGACGAGCGCCAGCAGCAGTGCCCCGGCCAGCGCGGCGAACAGCCAGCCCCAGAGCGGCCCCGGCAGGGCCACCATGCCCGCCATCCCCAGCGCCATCACCGCCTCCGCGGTGTCCGACTCCCGGTCGGGGTGCCGGCGCTCCGGTCCGGCGCAGCCGGCGCCCCGCAGCCGGAGCAGGCACAGACCCGCCGCCCCCACCGCCAGGGCGGCCACCAGCCAGCTGACGACGGTCGGACCGTGCATGGGTGCCCCCCTCGACCGGAGTGCAGACGGGTTCACGGTCCACCCTCCCCGATGGACGGCCGTCCCGGGCAGGGCGCGTACGGGGCGCACTGGTGCTCGCCCCCCGAAATGCCCGCCGCCTGTGCGAGGGTGGGCGATGATGGGACGACAGGGGGGATTCGAGTGGGAACAGCCGGTAACGACTGTTGGATTCTGTGGATCACCACCGCGGTGATGGTGCTCTCGGGCACGGCGCTGGCACTCAATGCGGGGGGTGTGGCGGAGAAGTGCTTCCGCCTCGCCGCGCGCTCCTGGCGTCCGCTCGGTGCCGCCACCCCGGCCACCCTCCGGCGGATCGGCGTGGGCTGGGCCTCCCTCGGCGCCGTCATGGTGCTGGCCGAGGTCGTCCGGGTCGGCACCTGAACCCCTCACGCCCCGGCCCACCGCACCGGCGTCGCCCAGTGTGTACCTGCCGCTGACCGCTGACCGCCGACCGCTCCGGCCGGCCCCGCCCGCCACCGGTGGCGCCGCCGCGGGGCGCGAGGCATGGTCGGCGTACGGCCTCCGCCGCCGCGCCCCGGTCCCCGTGCGCCGCCGGGTCCGCGGCCCGTTCGCTCTCCTGTCCGGCCGACCGTCCGGATCGTGGACAGTCACCCTGAGTGCCGGGTTTACTGCAGAACCCCCCTTGAACAGGAGAACCTTCTGTATCTATGGTGGTCATGCTCTAAAAACTCCTGTCGAAGTGAGTCTCCAATGCAGAATCTTTCGCCGAAGCTCGCGGTAGCGGGCGATGCTTCCGCCGGCCCGGCCGGCCACCCCGCCTGGCTGCGCCTCAAGGACGCTGTCGAGACGCTTCGACCGCTGCAGTCCAAGGACGGCTCGATCGACCTGGGCGCCGTCCAGCGCCACACCGTCGACCCGCTGGTCGAGGCGGTCACCACCGCCGTCGCCGAGCTCGCCCCGCTCTTCCCGCACGACGCCGCGTACCTCGCCGCCGTCCAGGCCGACCTCGGCAAGTGGGCCGACACCGGCTACCGGGAGCCCGACTTCCTCGACTCGCTGCTCGCCTTCCAGCCCGCCGACCAGCGCGTGGACGGCCTGGACCACCTTGTGGTCTTCCCGATGTACACCCAGAACGGCAACCCGAACCGCAACCTCGAGGCCGTCCTGCTGAAGGTCGTCTGGCCGGACTGGCTGGCCGAGCTGGAGCGCGAGCGCTTCGACAACCCGATGTTCGTGCCGATCACCTTCACCGACTTCACGGCCGGCTACGACACCAACTCCGCGGTGCTCTTCCCGGAGACCGTCGCGGTCCGCAAGGCCCCCGAACGCTTCACCTGGGGCGGCATCTTCTGCGACCGCGAGGCCGCCCGCTTCCGCGCGGTCACCACCAGCGCCGTCGACCTGCTCGGCCTGGAGATCCCCGCCGACGCCGCCGGCCTGCTGGAGGACCAGCACCGCGCCCAGCAGACCTTCGTCCTGTGGGACCTCGTGCACGACCGCACCCACAGCCACGGCGACCTGCCGTTCGACCCGTTCATGATCAAGCAGCGCAGCCCGTTCTGGATGTACGGCCTGGAGGAGCTGCGCTGCGACCTGACCGCCTTCAAGGAGGCCGTCAAGCTGCAGGCCGAGGGCTACCCCCAGGGCCGCGACGTGCAGTACGCCATCCTCTTCGACCGGATGTTCCGCTTCCCGGTCTCCGGCGACCGCGTCCGCAACTACGACGGCATGGGCGGCCAGCTGCTCTTCGCCTACCTGCACAAGAACGACGCGCTGCGCTGGCGCGACAACCGCCTGAGCATCGACTGGGACCGCGTCGCCGACGTCACCAACGCGCTCTGCGCCGAGATCGAGACCCTCTACCGCGACGGCATCGACCGGCCGAAGACCGCCCACTGGATCGCCGCGTACCAGCTGGTCTCCAAGTACCTCACCCCGCACCCCGCCTCCACCTGGGCGAAGGGTCCCGAGGCGCTCCCGCTGGACACCGTCGACGGCAAGGCCCTCAACAAGGCCCTGTGCGACGCCGTCCACCCGGACGAGTTCCCGCTCAGCATGTTCTACGAGGCCCTGTCCAAGAAGCTCAGCGGCGTCATCGCCGCCACCACCGGCATCACCGGTGCCGGCCTCGAGGGAGTCGCCGCGTGAACACCTCCCGCCTCGCAGGCAAGGTCATCGCCGTCGCCGGAGCCAGCGGCCCGGCCGGCCAGGCCACCCTCCGCCGCCTCGCGGCCGAGGGCGCGACCGTGATCGGCGCCGACATCGACCAGCGCCGCCTGGACAGCGCGATCGACGCCGTCCGCACCGCCGTCCCCGGCGCCGCCATCACCGGCCAGATCATCGACCTGCTCGACCCGCAGGAGGTCCACGACTGGGCCGACCACCTGGAGGCCGAGCACGGCCACGTCGACGGCCTGTTCCACCTGGTCGGCGGCTGGCGGGGCAGCAAGTCCTTCTTCGAGAGCCGCATAGACGACTGGGACTTCCTGCACGACACCGTGGTGCGCACCCTCCAGCACACCTCGCTCGCCTTCCAGCCCGCCCTGCTGCGCAGCGAGTCCGGCCGGTTCGCGATGATCGGCGCCGCGGCCGCGCACAAGCCCACCGCCGGCGGCGCCGCGTACGCCGCGGCCAAGGCCGCCACCGAGGCCTGGACCCTCGCGATGGCGAACTCCTTCGTGAAGGAGACCACCAGCGGGGACGGCGAGCCCACCGCCGCGGCTGCGATCCTGGTGATCAAGGCCCTGGTCTCCCCGGAGATGCGGGCCGAGAAGCCGGACGCCAAGTTCGCCGGCTTCACCGACACCGCCGACCTGGCCGAGCACCTGGCGGGCCTCTGGGACCGCCCCGCAGCAGAACTGAACGGACAGCACCTGTGGCTGACAGCCCGATGACCGAACCGCACACCGACGCCGTACGCCACCACGACCCCGAGGTCCGTGGCTTCGCCAGCGACAACTACGCGGGCGTGCACCCCGAGATCCTCGCCGCCTTCGCGGTGGCCAACGGCGGCCACCAGATCGCGTACGGCGAGGACCAGTACACCGAGCACCTCCAGCAGGTCTTCCGCAAGCACTTCGGCGAGCGCGCCGAGGCGTTCCCGGTGTTCAACGGCACCGGCGCCAACGTCGTCGCCCTCCAGGCCCTGCTCCCGCGCTGGGGCGCGGTGGTGGCGGCGGCGAGCGCCCACATCAACGTGGACGAGTGCGGAGCCCCCGAGAAGATCGCCGGGATCAAGATCCTCACCGTCCCCACCCCGGACGGCAAGCTCACCCCCGAGCTGATCGACCAGCAGGCCTGGGGCTGGGGCGACGAGCACCGCGCCCAGCCGCTCGCCGTCTCCATCGCCCAGTCGACCGAGCTAGGCACGGTCTACACCGCCGAGGAGATCAAGGCGATCTGCGAGCACGCCCACGAGCGGGGCATGCTGGTCCACCTCGACGGCTCGCGCCTGGCCAACGCCGCCGCGTCCCAGGGGCTGCCGCTGCGCGCCTTCACCACGGACGCCGGCGTCGACGTCCTCTCCTACGGCGGGACCAAGAACGGCCTGCTGTTCGGTGAGGCCGTGGTCGTGCTCAACCCCGAGCGCGTCCGGGACCTGAAGTACCTGCGCAAGATGTCGATGCAGCTCGCGTCGAAGATGCGGTTCGTCTCGGTCCAGTTCGAGGCCCTGCTGGCCGGCGACCTGTGGCTGCGCAACGCCGGCCACGCCAACGCGATGGCCCAGCGACTGGAGAAGGCCGTCCGCGGCATCGACGGCGTCACCGTGGTGCGCCCGGTCGAGTCCAACGCGGTCTTCGCGATCCTCCCGCGCGAGGTGAGCGAGCGCCTGCAGAAGCGTTACCGCTTCTACTTCTGGGACGAGCAGACCGGGGAGGTCCGCTGGATGACCGCCTTCGACACCACCGAGGCCGACATCGACGCCTTCGTGGCGGCGCTGGTGGAGGAGCTCGGCCGCGCCTGAGCCCGGTTTGACCTGGGGCAGCCCGGAGCGTAATGTTCTCCGGGTTGCCCCGCCGCCGTTCGGTCCGTCCATGGATTCGAATTGAGAGCGGGAAAACGGCCCGAGAAACTCTGCTAGAGTTCGGGGGCGCCGAAAGGCCGAAACCAAGCGAAATCCGATCGAATGAAACTCCGGAAAACGGAGCG
>NZ_JAIZ01000564.1 GCF_000710465.2 Kitasatospora sp. MBT63
ACCCCGGCCGCGGCCTGGGTGTGCCCGATGTTCGACTTCACCGACCCCAGCCAGAGCGGCCGATCCGCGGTACGGCCCGCACCGTACGTCGCGATCAACGCCTGCGCCTCGATCGGGTCACCCAGCCGGGTGCCGGTGCCGTGCGCCTCCACCACGTCGACCTCGGCGGGCGCCAGGCCGGCGTTGGCCAGCGCCTGGCGGATCACCCGCTGCTGGGCCGGACCGCTGGGCGCGGTCAGGCCGTTGGACGCACCGTCCTGGTTGACCGCACTGCCGCGCAGCACCGCCAGCACCCGGTGCCCGTTGCGCCGCGCGTCCGACAGCCGCTCCACCAGCAGCAGACCCACCCCCTCG
>NZ_JAIZ01000565.1 GCF_000710465.2 Kitasatospora sp. MBT63
CGGCGGGTCACCGGCGCGCCTCCCGGCCGCCGGTGCGGCCGTCGCGCAGGACCACCTCGCGGTCGGTGTAGGCGGCGACCCGGGGTTCGTGGGTGACCAGCACCACGGCGGCACCGGACTCCTGGACGGCGGCCCGCAGCAGTTGCAGCACGCGCTCGCCGTTGAGCGAGTCGAGCGCGCCGGTCGGCTCGTCGGCGAAGACCACCCGCGGGGCGGTGACCAGCGCCCGGGCGACCGCCACCCGCTGGCCCTGGCCGCCGGATATCTCGCCGGGCCGCTGGGCGGCGGTGTCGCCGACCTCCAGCTGGTCGAGCCAGGTCCGGGCGTGCGCCTCGGCCACCCGGCGGCGCACGCCGTTCAGCCGCAGCGGCAGCGCGACGTTCTCCAGGCAGGACAGTTCGGGGACGAGCTGGCCGAACTGGAACAGGAAGCCGAAGTCGGTGCGGCGCAGCGCGCTCAGCCGGGAGTCCGAGAGGTCGGCGAGGTCCTGGCCGCGGTAGGTGACCGTCCCCGCGTCCGGGCGGACGATCCCGGCCAGGCACTGCAGCAGGGTGGACTTCCCGGAGCCGGACGCGCCCATCACGGCGAGCAGTTCGCCCGGCATCAGGGAGAGGGTGACGCCGTCCAGTGCGCTGGTCGGTCCGTACCTCTTGACCAGGCCGGTGGCGGTGAGCAGCGCGCCGGGGCGGCCCGGGGGCTGCTCGGCGGGCCCGGAGCGGTGGTCGGCGCGGTGGTCGGCGAGTTCGTCGGTGTGTTCGTCGGCGGCTTCGACGGGTGAGACGCTCATCGCTCGCCCACCTCCCGGGCCAGCTCGTCCAGGCGGGCGCCGGTCAGCTCCAGCCAGCGCAGGTCCGCCTCCAGGTGGAACAGCGCGTGGTCGCAGATCAGCTGGTCGGCGAGGTCCCCGGTGGCCTTGCGGCGGGTCAGCTCACGCATCTGCCGCAGGTGCTCGGCGCGCTGCACGTCCAGCACCTCGTACGGCCGGCGGCCGGTCAGCACGGCCAGCACGACCTTGGTGTACAGGGTGTTCTGCAGGTACGGCTCCGGGCTCTCCGGCCGGGCGAGCCAGTCGGCGACGTCGGTCACGCCCGCCTCGGTGATGGCGTACCGCTTGCGCTCGGGGCCGTCGCCGGGCTCCACGCCCTCGACCTCGACCAGGCCGTTCTTCAGCAGCCGCGACAGGGTCGAGTAGACCTGGCCGTAGGCGAGCGAGCGGGTGCGGCCGAACCTGTCGTCGTAGGCGCGTTTGAGGTCGTAGCCGTGGCTGGGGTGGGACTCGAGGAGCCCGAGGATGGTGTGTCCGAGTGACATGACGGCGACTATACCCCGCAGGTATACACCGAGTGCATAGCGCCCCGCCGAAGGAGTTCCGGGTCCACGCGGCGGACCGGGAATGAATCCCCGGGGGTGCCGGTTGTGATGCCATGACAATGACTTCCATTGCCACCTTGAGGAGGATCCGATGGCCCGCAGCGACCTGCGCCCGATCGTCACCCTGCGGTCGACGGCCGGCACCGGCTACACCTACGTGACCCGCAAGAGCCGCCGCAACGACCCGGACCGGCTGGAGATCCGCAAGTTCGACCCGGTCGCCGGGGCGCACGTGGTCTTCCGCGAACAGCGCTGACCCGGCCCCGCGCGGCGGGACCCGCCCGGCAGCACACCCGTACGCCAGCAGAGGAGATGCGAGAGATGAAGCACGCCATCCACCCCGAGTACCGCCCCGTGGTCTTCCGCGACCGCACCGGCGAGTTCGCCTTCCTCACCCGCTCGACGCTCAGCAGCGACCGGACCGTCGAGTGGGAGGACGGCCGCAGCTACCCCGTCGTCGACGTCGAGACCTCCTCGGCCACCCACCCGGTGTACACCGGCAAGGCCCGGGTGCTGGACACCGCCGGACGGGTCGAGCTCTACCGGCGCCGCTACGGCCTGTCCTGACCGGGCAGCCGGCTGCCCCGCCACCCGCACCCCGGGTGGCGGGGCAGTCCGCTGTTCGGGGGCAGGCGGCCGGGAGCGGCCGCGGGACCGGCCGGGAATTGGTCAACTCTCCCTGGGCGGAGCCTTGTTGACCGGAAATCGATGCCGTGGTCCACCGGGCTCAACTACGCTCCCGCTCCGGGCCCGCCCACGCCGGGCAGCCCGGCACGCCCCCGCGCCCCGGGTACCGCCCGGCCCGGCGCGACCGTGCCGAGCCCAGCACCACCGAGCCGCGGAGGCCGCCGTGCCGAACGGGACGACCGGATGAGCGCCGTGTTCGCGCTCACCGCCAGCCTGCTGTGGGGCGTGGCGGACTACGGCGGCGGCGCGATCACCCGGCGGCTGCCCGCCCTGACGGTGGTGGTCGTGTCGCAGAGCGCCGCCGCCACCCTGCTCGCGGTGGCGGTGACGGCCACCGGCGGCTGGTCCGGCGGCTCGGCGGTGCTCTGGTTCGCGGTGGCGGGCGGCGTGGTCGGACCGTTCGCGCTGCTGGCGTTCTACCGCGCGCTGGCGCTCGGGCCGATGGGCGTGGTCTCGCCGCTGGCCACCGTCGGGGTGGCGGTACCGGTCGGCGTCGGGCTGGCGCTCGGCGAACGGCCCGGGCTCGCCCAGAGCGCGGGCATCGCCGTGGCCGTCGCCGGGGTGGCCCTGGCCGGCGGCCCGAAACGCGGCGGGCAGGCGGTCGGCCGCCGGGCCGTCCTGCTGGCCCTCGGCGCGGCACTCGGCTTCGGCACCGTCCTCACCCTGAGCGCCCACGCCGCGGGCGGCGCCGGACTGCTGCTCACCCTGTTCGTCCTGCGCGGCTGCAACGCGCTGGTCGGTGGCTGCCTGCTGCTGCGCGCCTCCCGGCGGCGGCCCGCCCGGCTGGCGGCCGCCGCCCGCAGTCTGCCCGTCCTCGCCGCCGTCGGCCTCGCCGACGTCGCCGCCAACGGGATGTACGCCACCGCCGCCAACGCCGGCTCGCAGGCGGTGGCGGCGGTGCTGGCCTCGCTGTATCCCGTGGTCACCGCGCTGATGGCGCGCGGGCTGCTCAAGGAGCGGCTGCTGCGGGTCCAACTGCTCGGCGCGGGACTCGCGGTCCTCGGCACCCTGCTGCTCGCGGCCGGCGGGTAGGCCCGGGGAAATCGGCCCGGGGCCCGCACGGCGTACGTCAGGCCGCACGGCGTACGTCAGGAGTAGCGGGTGACCAGGCCGCGGCGGCGGAACGAGCGGAGCAGCCGGCCGAGTGCGAGGAGTCCGGCCGCCAGCACCACCGCCGTCCCGCCGGCCGCCAGCGCCAACTCCCGCCAGGGCATGGCGTGTCCGGCCGCGAGGGCGCGGCCCGCCGCGAACACGTGGGTGGTCGGCAGCACCTCGGCGACCGGGCGCAGCGGCGCCGGCAGGGTGGCCACCGGGTAGAAGACGCCGGACAGCGGCATGACCACCGACAGCGCGCCCCAGACCAGCGCCTCGGCACCGCTGCCGTACCGCAGGACCAGGCCGACCACGGTCAGCGCGACCGCCCAGCCGCAGGCGAGCAGCAGCGCGGCGACCGGGACCAGCCCGAGGCCGAGCGCGGTGACGTCGAAGGCGTAGGCGGCGAACGCCAGCCCGGCGACGGCGGTGGTGCTCAGCGCCGTCCGCAGCAGGGCGAACAGGCCGACCCCGGCGAGGTACTCCCAGCCCTTCAGCGGGGTGGTGAGCAGACCGAGGACGTTGCGCGACCAGGTCTCCTCCAGGAAACCGGTGGCCAGCGAGATCTGGGTCTGGTGCACCAGGTGCCACAGCACGGTCCCGCTGAGCAGGAACACCGCGAGCTCGGCCCCGGGCCCGGTGGCCGGGTCGGCGGT
>NZ_JAIZ01000566.1 GCF_000710465.2 Kitasatospora sp. MBT63
GGTCACCGACGTGCGCGAGGTGTTCCGCAGCTGGCAGGAGGGCACGGTGATCCGTTCCTGGCTGCTGGACCTGGCCGTGCGGGCGCTGGACGACGACGAGCACCTGGCCGAGCTCAAGGGCTGGGCCGCGGACTCCGGCGAGGGCCGCTGGACCGTCGAGGCCGCGATCGACCACGCGGTGCCGCTGCCGGCCATCACGGCCTCGCTGTTCGCCCGCTTCGCCTCCCGCCAGGACGACTCCCCGCAGATGAAGATGATCGCCGCGCTGCGCAACC
>NZ_JAIZ01000567.1 GCF_000710465.2 Kitasatospora sp. MBT63
ACGCGGGGAGGTGGGGGGCGTACGGGGTGTGGGAGCTCGCCGCTCGGGCGTCGGCGGCCGCTCGGGAGGCGTCGGCCTGCGAGGAGTGCTGGTTGCTGACGATCACCAGCAGGAGTGCCACGCCGGCGGCGAGGGCTCCGACCGCCTTGCCGAGCTTGGCCGCAGCGGAGGTGGGCGGTTTCGGTGTCCCGGTGGCGCCGGGCGGCCTGGGTGTCCCGGTGGGGGTGGCGGGCGGTCGACCGGTGCCGGGGCCGCCGGTGGGCCGCCTCGGCTGCCGGGGAGCCCTCGGTGTGGTGCTGGTGGACGCGCCGACCGCGACCGAGGCGAGCCGTTCGGCCCACACGTCGGGGGTGGGCCGTCGCGCCGGGTCGGGGTCGAGCGAGGCGCGGGCCAGGTCGCCGAGCGCGGGGCTGATCGCGCCGAGGGCGGTGGGCTCGGTGGTGGTCTGGTCGCGGGCGAAGATCCGGACGGCGAGCAGGGCGAGTTTGTGGACGTCGCTCGCCCGGGTGGCCCGCTCCTCACCTGCGGGGACCTGCCAGTCGGGGGTCTCGGCCTGCGGCAGTGCGCTCGCACCGTGCAGGCGCATGGCGTCGCAGTCGATCAGGAAGCACCCGGGGTCGGGTGCCAGGCTGAACAGCAGGTTCTTCGGGGAGACGTCGCCGACGGTGACGCCGAGCCGGTGCAGGCGGTCCATGGTGGCCGCCAGGTCGGCGAGCAGGAGCAGCCGGTGCCGGTCGCTGACCGCCAGTCCGATCCCGGCGACGTAGGCGTCGTCGTTGAGGAGGTACTCCATGGTGGCCAGCCGCCGCGACCCGGTCTTCGCGCCGGTCAGGGTCCGGAGCATGAAGTGGTAGCGGTCGGGTACGGCGCGCATCAGGAACCCGCAGGTCTGTCCCTGGCGCCGGACCACGGCGGCCGGCCATGCGGTCTTCTCGCAGAGCCAGCGTCCCTGTGCGGCGGTGAGCCTGCCGAGCAGGGCCGCGGCGTTCTCGAGCGCGGCCGCGTCGAGCCGGGGCAGGACGGCGGGGCTGTACTCCTTGTAGACGATCTCCCAGCCGCCGTCGGCGGCGCCCTCGTTGATGCGCTTGTTGAGCACCTGGTGGACGGAGCCCTGGCCGCCCTGCCCGAGTTGGTGCCCCAGGGCCAGGGCGGCGACGTCGACCGGGGCCGCGGGGTCGGTGCTCACCGCGGCCGCGCCTCGTTCCGGGGCCACAGGGCCAGCAGGGTGCGGTCGTCGTCGAAGGTCTCCCGGGTGAAGTCCAGGACGTGCCCGAGCCACAGCGGCGGCGGTGGCGTGCCGAGGTGCCGGGCGAAGTGCGCGCCGACCCGGCCGTCGCCCTCGCCGAGCGGGTCGCCGAAGCCGTCCGTGCCGACCAGCAGCGTCCAGGGTGCCTCCAGCCGTCCGGTGGCCGTCTCGAGCCGGTCGGGGATCAGGGGCAGCGGGGACACCTCGTTGGTGACCAGCAGGGCGTCCGTTCCGGTCTTCGAGCCGAACAGCGGCCGGTAGCGGCCTTCGGCCCGGTCGAGGATCCAGGCTCCGGAGTCGCCGATCCGGAAGAGCTCGATGCCCAGGCCCTGGGCGGTGGGGCGGACCGCGCCGGCGACCAGGGTGGTGGCGTACAGGCGGGCCACCTCGGCGGGGCCCGGCTCGGTGATGCCCAGCCGCCACTGGGCGAGCTGCCGCAGCCGTTCGGCGGCGTGCGCGGCGACGTCGGCGGGGTCGAGCGGCCCGGATGTCCGGTCGAGCAGGTGCAGGATCCGCTCGACGGCGGCCCGGCAGGCCTCGACGGCGCCCTGGTGCGACTCGGAGGCGCTGGAGACGCCGTCGGCGACGGCGAACACGATGCTGTCGGTGGCTTCGTGCACGGCCGCCCGGGCCGCGTCCTGGCGCGGCTGGCGGTAGTAGCGGTGCTTGGCGCCGCGTACCGAGGCGAACCGCAGGGTGAGGGCGTCGGTGGACCAGCCCTCGCACTCGCTGTCGGGGAAGTCGAAGGCGTACTGGCTGGGCGGGCGGGCCTCGAACTCCATGCCGGCGACGCCCACCGTGATCCGCTGCCACGGCGCCGGACCCGGCTCGGACGGCGCGCGCGGCGGCGCAGAGGGGGGCGGTGGCGGTGTGAGCGGCCCGAGCGGGTGGCCGGGTGCGGGTTCCGGGTGGGCCGGGTTCTCCCGGCGGCCCGGTGTCACAGGCCGACCTCGTCGATGGCCATGGTGAACTGGTCCGGGCGGTTCACGACCAGCTGCGGGTTGGACGAGTTCAGGGCGTGCCCCGAGGCCACCAGGCTCGCGGTGAGGGAGTGGAAGAACTCCGAGATCGCCCGGCCGACGTCCGCACCGGACTTGGCGATGAAGGCGAACTCGGGCCGGGTGGCGACCTCGACCATGGTCTGTGCCTGCGCGTCGCCGATCCCGCAGGCGATGATGTTCGGGGCGGCGGGGGTCCGGCCCCGGTCGGTCAGGGCGGCGTGCGGCCCGTGCCAGGCGCTTCCGTCGGTGGGCAGGCCGTCGCTGAGGAAGAACACCACCGGGCGGTGCACCTTGTAGCCCTCGCCGCGGAGCCACTGCACGTCCGAGGGGATCCGCTGCAGCAGGTCGTCGAAGACGGCCCGGTAGTTGGTCATCCCGCGGATCTCCAGCCGGGGCACGGTGGTCTCGGTGCGCATGTCGGCCACGGCGAGCCGGACCTGGACATCGTCGGAGAAGCCCAGCACCGCCAGCCGGAGCTTGGCCGCGATCATCGGCTCCGCACGCAGCCCCTCGCACAGGGACGCCACGCCGCCCCCCAGTTCGCTCTGGTACGGGGCCATCGAGCCCGACTCGTCGGCCACCACGTAGGCCGGCAGCAGGACGCCCTTCGTCTCCGCCATCAGAAATCCGCCTCCTTCACTTCCACGCACGGATGTCGCGGGCGTGTCCGCCGGGGCCGCAGGCAGGTCCGCCGGGGCCGCCGGACCGGTGGCCCGCACCGCTGATGCTGGCGTCCGGGCGGAGAAGTGCACAGGTCAAAGCACTGGTCATGGATGACCAGTTGTCAGGGTAGGCTCAACGCCTGTTCCGGATCGTGGGGAGAAGGGCCGGGCCGTGGCGGAGACGCTCGGGGGGTTGGTGCGCCGTCTGCGCAAGCAGGCCGGCATGACGCAGTTCCAGCTGGCGGAGCTGGCGCAGCTGGGTGAACGGACGATCGGCAGGATCGAGAACGACAAGCCCTTCGACCACCGGCTCGGGACCGTCGCACGGCTGGCGGACGCGCTGGATGCAGGTCCCGAGGACCGCCGGCGGCTGACGGCGGCGGTCGGCGGCGCCGAGGAGGTACCGGCGCAGGAGCCGCCCGGTCCCAGGTCCGCACCGGCGCGGGCGCACGGCCCGCTCGCCGACGCCGCCGACGAGTTGGCCAGGGAGAGCAAGCGGCGCTGGCGGCGCGAGGAGGCCCAGCACCGGGTGCACCACCCGTTCGCGCTGCCGGTGCGGTGGCGGCAGGTCCCCGCGGGCGTGTCCGACCGGTCGGAGAACACCCAGCGCCTGGCCCCGGGTGACACCTCGTCCGAGGTGGACCTGAGCGGCGACCTGCGCCGCGTGGCCGAGGTCTACCGGCGGATCCCGTCCGGGCGGCTGGTGGTCCTGGGCCGCGCCGGCTCGGGCAAGTCGATCCTGGCGATCCGGTTCGCGCTGGACCTGCTGGACGCCCGGGCACGGTCCGAGCGGGTGCCGGTGATCTTCAGCCTCGGCTCCTGGGACCCGACCGCCGTCGCCCTGCGCGACTGGCTGATCGCCCGGCTGCTGCGCGACTACCCGCATCTGGCCCGCCGGGTCCCGAGCGGGAAGTCGCTCGCCGCGGACCTCCTCGACGACGATCTCATCCTGCCGGTCCTCGACGGATTCGACGAGCTCGCGGAAGGCTTACGCGGCGAGGCCCTCGACGCGCTCAACCTCTCCCCGCTGCCGCTCGTCCTGACCAGCCGTCACGGCGAGTTCACCGAGGCGGTCCGCTCGGAACACGCACCGCTCGCCTCGGCCGTCGTCCTCGAGCTGCGCGACCTGACCCTCGAGGACCTGCGCAACTACCTGCCCCGGACCGATCCCGCGTTCCCGGACCTTCCCGGTCCCGAAGAGCCCGGCGCGACCTGGGACACCGTCCTGGACGAGGCGCGGCTCTCGCAGAGCGCGGGGGGCGCAAACCTCGCCGCCGCCCTGAGCACCCCGCTGATGATCGCCCTCGCCCGGACGATGTACAGCGACACCCCCGACCGCCGGCCGGACGAACTGCTGGACACCACCCGGTTCCCCGACCCGCACGCCATCGAGGAGCACCTCCTCGCGGGCTTCGTCCCCGCCGTCTACCGGCGCCGCGCCCCCGAACGGCTCGACAACGGCCGTCCCCACCGTGCGCAGTGGGACCCGGAGCGCGCCCAGCGATGGCTCGGCTACCTCGCCCATCACCTGGTCCGGCTCGACCGCGAGCGGCAGGACCTCGCCTGGTGGGAACTGGGCACCAGCATGCGCCGTTCCTCGCGCACGCTCATCGTCGGATTCCTGGCGGGACTGGCCTTCGGCGTCACGACCGCCGTCGGGAACCTGCCGGTGGACCTGGTCGCGACCTCGCACGGGCTGAGGTTCGCGATCGTGCGCGGGCTGGTGGTCGGCGTCCTGCACGGGCTCGCGGCCGGACTGCTCTTCGGGCTCGTGTACTGGTACGCCTCCGAACGCGAGGCCTTCAAACCGTCCCCCGTACGGATCAAGCTCTCGGGCGGGACCAGGCAGACCCGAGGGAACGCCCGCGCCAGGTTCATGGTCGGGGTGGGGTGCGGGCTGGCCGCCATGGCCATGCTTGTCCTCATCGACGAGGGGGTCGTCGCACCGCTCGGGCTCGGGGACGGCCAGCGCGGCGACGGGCTCCTGACCGGGCTCGTGTTCATCCCCGCGATCGCGCTCGCGACCGGGCTGGTGTTCGCCCTGATCGCCGTGCTCGAAGCTCCCGTCAGAACCGAATCCGTCGTCAGCCCGGCCGGCCTGCTGGACATGGACCGCCGCAATGTGGCCTTCCACCTCGTCACCTGGGCACTCGTGATCGGGCTCCTGGTCGGGCTGCTCAACGGGATCGTGTACGGGCCCGTCCGCGGACTCGAGGTCGGCACCGTGTTCGGGCTCGAAGCCGCCTTCGGCGCCGGGCTCGGGTACGGGCTCAGCCTGACCGCCTGGGGTCAGTGGGTGGCCCTTGCCCGCATCTGGCTCCCGCTGACCGGGCGGCTGCCCTGGGCCCTGATCGCCTTCCTGGACGACGCCCACCAACGAGGTGTACTCCGCCAGGTCGGCGCGGTCTACCAGTTCCGCCACGCCCGGATCCAGAGCCACCTGAGCCGGGCATTCCAGGAGCGTCACGAGCCCCGCCGGCCGGGGCCGTCGGCCGGCGGTGACCCGGCCCGGGCCACCTGACGGGAAGCCGTGCAGATGTGCAGTGGAGGGTGATGGTGATGGTGAGGGTGAGGGGGAGCATGAGTGCCAAGTACGGTGCGCGAAGCACCTGGATGAGGGCCGTCGTCGCGGTGGCGACGGTCTGGGGAGCGGCGAGCGCGATGGTGGGCGTCCCCGGGGCCGGAACGGCGGCCGCGCAGCCGGCCTCTCCGGCGCTGCGGTACACCTGCACCTTCCCGACGATCGGCGCCCAGCCCATCACCGCGCGGATCTCCACGGACATCCCCAGGTCGCTCGCGGTCGGCGAGGCCAGCCCGCCGTTCGCGATCAACGCGGCGGCCACGGTGGACGCGTCCTTCACCTTCGGGCTCCGCTACATCCTCGGGGTGAGGATCATCGAGGGCTCGCTGGACGCGCAGACCACCGTCGGCGCGCCCCAGGGCGGGATCGGCGTCCCCGTGCGCCTCACCATCACCAAGGCGAACGTCCCGGCGTCCGGTTCCTTCGACATCCCGGCGACCGGCACCGCACCGACACTCACCTTCACCCAACCGGGCAGCGCGAAGGTCACCGCGGGCAACTTCACCCTGCACCTCGTACCGGAGGACGAGAACGGCAAGGTCACCGACCCGGGCAGGACCGACGTGCCGTGCACGCTGAACTCCGGGCAGGACAACGTCGTGGCGACGGTCGACATCACGGCGCCGAGGACGACGACCGGCCCGGCCGCCCCGGGAACGCCCGGCATACCCGGCATACCCGGCACACCCGGCAGGCCGACAGCAGCCCCGGTGACCGCCACACCCACCGGCCCGACCGGTTCACCCCTGTCCGATCCGTCCGACGCCTCCGGCACCGCGACCGCCACACAGAGCCCCACCGGCTCCGCCGGCCCACCCGCCTCCGACGGCTCCGCCGGCGCGACCGCCGTGCCCACCGGTACTGCGGCACCGGACCCGACGAGGTCCACGGTCAACGCTGCGGCGCCGACCGGCGCCACGACCGGCGGGCCGGGCACCGGCCGCGTGCTCCTCCTCCTGGCGGGCATCCTCGCCGCAGCCACGGCAATAGCCGCAGCCGTCTTCCGCTTCGGACCGCGACTGAAGCGCCGACGCGGGTCCGAGCACCGCCACTGAGCCGCCCCGGGCACCGGGCCCCGTCCGCCCGTCCGCCGGTCAGCGGGTGAGGGCTCGGCGCAGCCGAGCCGGGTCGGCCTCGGCCGCGGCCGCCCTCCCGTCCAGCTCCCAGCCCTTCCCGTACGCCGCCGCGAAGGCTTCCTCGCCCAGGGCGGCACGCGCTCGTCGGGTGAGCTCGCCGACCTGCCGGTCGGTGCGGTCGTGGGCGCCGCGCAGCCGGGAGGCGGCGCCGAGCAGGACGGCCGACTCGTGGTGCCGTCCGTGCGTCTCGGCGAGTGCGGCGGCGTTCACGGCCACCAGCGACAGGATGGGCAGGTCCCGGGTCTGCAGCGCCGCCGCGTACGCGTTCGCCAGTGCCGTCTCGGCGGCGGCCGGGTCGCCGGTCTCCAGGTGCAGCGACGCCCGGGCGTTGGAGAGCAGCGTCCGGGTGTGGTCGCCGGGGAACGGGGAGTCGCCGTCCAGGTTCCGTTCGGCTCCGTCGAGCAATTCCCGTGCCCGGTCGAGGTCGCCGAGCCGCACCCGGAAGACGGCCTCCCACGCGTCGACCAGGACCTGCATCTGCGGCGAGTTGGCGCGCAGGGCCCGCTCGCGGGCCGTGTGGATCGTCGTGGTCACCAGGTCGGTGTCGCCGCGCCGCAGGTGGAGGTCGATCCAGCGCAGGTCGTCGAACACCTCGTCGCCGAGGTTGAGCGGGCCGAACTCCGCTGCCAGCGACCGGGCTTCGCGCAGGTCGGCGAGCGCGCCGTCGAGGTCGTCGTCGTACTGCCGCAGTTGGGCGCGCATCGGCAGCACGTTGGCCTGGCCCCAGCGGTCGCCGGTCTGCCGGAAACAGGCGAGGGCCGATGCCACGTCGGTGCGCGTCCGGTCGAGGTCGCCCGCGTTCTCGGCGAACCGGGCCCGGTACATGCGGGCCAGCCCGGACAGCCACACGTCCTCGCCGTCGGCCAGGCGCTCGATGATCGCGGGCGTGCTCTCCGCCTCCTGCCGGAACGTGGGTGGGAAGGCGGCGAGCGCGCCGTACGGGCCGGGCAGTTCCGGGGACGCGAGCAGCCGGTCGGTCAGCTCCCGGATCGCGGCGTGGTCGGCCGCGGTCCCCTCGGCGGTCGTCCCTGACCGGAGGTGGGCCCGGTTGAGCAGGTGGATCACGCGGGCGCAGTCGCGGTCGGGTGCCGGGCCGCCGCCGGGTACCGCCAGTGCCTCGCCCAGCCAGTAGGCCGCGTCGGTGTGTCGGCCGCACATCTGCCAGTACCAGGTCAGGTTCAGGGTGAGGGCGAGCGCGCCGGGTGCGTCGCCGGTGTCGCAGCGGCGGCGCAGGGCGGCGAGCGTGTTGTCGTACTCGGCGCTCACGACTCTTACCGCTGCGAGCTGGCCGGGCCCGCGCAGTTGCGGGTCGTGGCGGGCCATCAGCTCGGCGAAGTGGCCGGCGGCCAGGTCGCGGACGGTGCCGAGGTCGCCCGTGTCGGCCAGGCGGTCGGTGCCGTACTCGCGCAGTGTCTCCAGCATGCGGTAGCGGCCGGGGTCGGGGGCGAGCTGCAGCAGGGACCGGTCGACCAGGGCCGCGAGCAGGTCGGGGACATCGGCAGCCGGCACGGCGGTGCCGGCGCAGAGCGCGGTGGCCGTGGCCGGTGTGACGCCGCCGGGAAGGACCGAGATGCGTTCGGCGACCGTGCGTTCCTGTTCGCCGAGCAGGTCCCAGCTCCAGGCGATGACCGCGCGCAGCGTGCGGTGGCGGGGCAGCGCGGTCCGGCTGCCGGTGGTGAGCAACCCGAACCGGTCGGACAGTCCGTCGGCGAGTTCCGGCAGCGACAGGGTCCGCAGCCGGGCCGCGGCCAGTTCGAGGGCGAGCGGCATCCCGTCCAGGCCGCGGACCACCTGCCGGATCGCGGGCAGTGTGGTCTCGTCCACGTCGAAGCCGGGGCGGACGGCCGCGGCCCGTTCGGTGAACAGGCGTACCGACGCCGCCTGCCGGGCCTGTTCGACGCCGTCGTCCGGCCCGGGCAGGGTGAGCGGGCCGAGGGGCACCAGCGCCTCGCCGTCGACTGCCAGGGGCTCGCGGCTGGTGGCGAGCACCCGCAGTCCGGGGCAGCGGGACAGCAGGGCGGTGACCAGGTGGGCGACGGCGTCGATCAGGTGCTCGCAGTTGTCGACGAGCAGCAGGGTCTCCCGGCCGCGGAGCCGGTCGACGAGGACGTCCAGCTCGTCGCCCCCGGTTCGGGTCCGGGTGTCGAACACGGCGCCGGCGCGCGGCGCGGTCGCGGCGAGCAGGGCCGAGCCGACCTTGGCCGGTTCGGTGACCGGGGCGAGGTCGATCATCCAGGCGCCGTCGCGGTACTCGTGGCGGTGGCGGCGGGCGGCCTCGACGGCGAGCCGGGTCTTGCCGGCGCCGCCGGGGCCGAGCACGGTGACCAGGCGCCCGGTGGTGAGCCGGGTGGCGATCCGGGCGAGGTCCTCGTCGCGGCCGATGAGGCTGGTAAGCGGTGCGGGCAGGCTGTCCGGCCCGGTCGGCGCGGCGTCGGTGGGCGGGGCGGACCGCGCGGGGTCGGCGGGCCGAGCGGGCGGCTCGGCGTGCAGCAGGCGCCGGTGGCGTTCGCGCAGGGCGGCGCCCGGGTCGGTGCCGAGGGCGTCGGCCAGGGC
>NZ_JAIZ01000568.1 GCF_000710465.2 Kitasatospora sp. MBT63
GCCGGGCCACCGCGATGACGACCTCCCCGATCTCCTCGGGAGCCTGCGGGTTCTCCGGTGAGGCCTTCAGCGGGCTCGGGGTGGTGGTGACCTGATACGAGAGCAGCGGCTCGTCACCGGCGGCGGGAGCAGTTTCCTGGGTCTGGATCACGACGGTCACGGGCAGTCCTTGGGTTTCGTCGGCCTTCACCACCCCGGGATGGTTCGGCGGGTGGCAGCGGTCGTGCTGTCAGTGCTCGGCGGGGCCTACGGCCAGGGGCTGGGCAGCGGTGTGGGTCCGAACCCGTACCAGTCGATCTTGGCGTCGGCCCCTGTGTTGATCTTGTATCGGATTCTGGCCCCCTTGAGCACGGGCAGTGAGACGAAGCCGCAGTGCCCCGGCGCGAGGGACGTCAGGAAGTACTGGCCGCGGCCCACGTCGACATATGCGTCGCCCCGCTCGACCGTGGCCACGAGGATGCCGTCGGTCTCCGCTCGGGTGTTGAGCCAGAAACCAGCCGCGCCGTAGGCCACCACCTGGTGGGTGAGGAGCTTCCCGGCGATCTGCATGTCGCCGCCGACAGCGAGGTGCCCGACTTCCAGGTCGGGCCTGGTGACGGTGACCTGGGCGGAGATGATGCGGA
>NZ_JAIZ01000569.1:0-11216 GCF_000710465.2 Kitasatospora sp. MBT63
CCCCCCCCGCCAGTACGGCGGTGCCGCCGCCGGCCAGGGCGGCCGCGCACAGCAGCGGGACGAGCCGGGAGCGCCGGCGGGCGGCGTGGCGGGGGACTGCGGCACGGGGCATGGGGGTGCCTTTCGTGGACGGTGCCAGGGCGCCCGCGGGCCGGTGGGGCGGCGCGCGGGCCGGCGGCGCGGCAGGTGGGGTGAGCCTGAACTGCCCTCGCGGTGGGACCCGGAGGGGGTGTGCGGTGCCGGGGCTGGTCGTGCTGTCCTGAGTAAAAGTGGACTAGACCAAGTGGGCACGTCAAGCATCCGGGGGTGGACTTACGGCCGCTTTAAGGTCGGTGGCCCCGGGCGGGCCCGAGGGCGGTGTCGGGCCGGGCTGTTAGGTTTCCCCCGTCGTCCGGGAAGGGGAGCGGTATGGGTGGGCCGGCGAAGGGGCACCGGGACGCGGTCGCGGTCCGGGCCGGGCTGAACGACCGCCAGCGGGCGTTCCTGCGCGCGATCGTCGACGCGGACCGCCGGCAGGACCCCGAGGGCTGGGTGCTGTTCTCGCTCGAGCGGCCGCCCGCGCCGGGCGGTCCGGTCCAGGTCATGGACGGCCTCCGGGCCGACGGCTGGAGCCCGCGCGGCGCCCGCTCCACCCTGCGCGCGCTGTTCGACCGCGACCTGGTCGGGATCTCGCACGGGCTGGTGCGGCTCCCGGACGGCGGGCTCACCCCCAGGGTCAGGACCAGGGCCCTCGACCTCGGCCGGGCGGTGGCCCGCGCCGGGCGGTCCGACGCGGACGGCCCGTCCCCGGGCGGTGCTTGACCTGGAGCGCACTCCAAGCGGCAGGCTGGGCGCGTCAGTCCGACCGTCCGAAGGAGAACCGGCAATGCGCACCACCACACTCGGCAGCAACGGCCCCGCGACCGGCGTGGTCGGTCTCGGCTGCATGGGGATGACCTGGGCCTACGACCCCGCCGGGCGGGACGACACCACCTCGGTCGAGGTGATCCGCACCGCGCTCGACCTCGGGGTCACCCTGATCGACACCGCCGACATCTACGGGCCCTACGACAACGAGGAGTTGGTCGGCAGGGCGCTGGCCGGGCCGTACCGGGAGCGGGCGGTACTGGCCACCAAGGTCGGCCTGGTGCCGGGCACCGGCGACGAGCGGGTGGCGCGCAACGGCCGCCCGGAGCACGTGCGGCAGGCGATCGACGCGAGCCTGCGCCGCCTCGGCACCGACCACGTCGACCTCTACCAGCTGCACCGGGTCGATCCCGAGGTGCCGATCGAGGAGACCTGGGGCGCGCTCGCCGAGGCCGTCGCCGCCGGCAAGGCGCGGGCGATCGGCCTGTCCGAGGTCACCGTGGAGGAGATCCGGCGGGCCCAGGCGGTGCACCCGGTGGCCTCCGTGCAGTCCGAGCTGTCGCTGTGGACCAGGGACCCGCTGGCCGAGGTGGTGCCGTACACCGAGGCGCAGGGCATCGCCTTCCTGCCGTTCTCCCCGCTCGGCCGCGGCTTCCTGGCCGGGCGCTTCGCCTCCGCCGCCGACCTGCCGGCCGAGGACTGGCGCGCCACCCTGCCGCGCTTCCAGGCGGACGCGCTGGCGGCCAACCAGGCGCTGGTGGCGGCGGTGCGGGAGATCGCCGACCGGCTCGGGGCGACCCCGGCGCAGGTGGCGCTGGCCTGGGTGCTCGCGCAGGGACGGTACGTGCTGCCGATCCCGGGCACCAAGACGCCGAAGTACCTCGCCGACAACGCGGGCGCCGCCGACCTGGTGCTCGGCCCCGAGGAGCTCGCGGCCCTGGACGCCGTCCCGGCACCGGTCGGCGAGCGCTACTGACCGGCGGGCGCCCGCCGGCGCGCAGGAGGGCCGCCCGGTCGCACCGGGCGGCCCTCGCCGTGGCCCGCCGCCGGGGCCGGGGTCCGGCTCAGCGTTCCATGATCCAGACCAGGTTGCGGCCGGTCTCGGAGGGGGCGGTGATCTCGGCGTCCCGGACCCGGTCCAGGCGGTAGCCGAGCTTGCGCGGGACGGCCGCGCTGGCGGTGTTGGACTCGTCGCAGTGGATCTCCACCCGCTCGATGCCCGGCAGCGCGAGGGCGGCCCCGGTCAGCGCGCGGGCCGCGGCGGTGGCGATGCCGCGCCCCACGTGGTCCACGTCCACCCAGTAGCCGATCTCCAGCGCGCCCGGGCCGATCCGGCCGTGCAGGCCGAACGCGCCGACCACGCTGCCCGGCCGGGCGTCCAGGCCGACCAGGTACATGAAGTCGGTGCCCTGGTCCCAGACCTCCTCGCCGGCCCGGCACATCTCGATGCTGTGCTGGAGGTTCGGCGGCTCCTGCGCCCAGGGCATCCAGGGCCGCAGGTGCGCGAGGTTGGCCCGGACCGCCTCGTTCACGGCGGGCCCGTCCGCCTCCCGGCGGCGGCGCAGCGAGACGACGCCGTCGAGGGCGATCAGCTCGGGCGGGCGTCCGTCGGTGACGGCGGCGGACGGCGGCGGCCCGGGGTCGCGCGGAGGGGTGTCGGCTGTGCGGCTCATGACAGGATTATCGCCTCACCGGATCCGCTCCCACCAGCGCTTTTGCCCCGGACCCGGCGCCCGCGGCTCAGAGCCGCACCAGGACCTGGTCGAGGTCCTTGCGGTGCAGATCCGGCACCCGGGCGTGGTCGGCGGGGTAGCCGACCGGGATGACGTACGCGGCCCGCTCCTCGGCGGGGCGGTCGCAGACCTCGTTGAGGAAGCGCATCGGGCTCGGCGTGTGGGTGAGGGTGGCCAGCCCCGCCTGGTGCAGGGCGGCCAGCAGCAGGCCGACGGCGATGCCGACCGACTCCTTGGTGTAGTACGGGCGCGGCGAGTCCGGGCCCTTGTGCACCTCGAAGACCACGATCACGGCGGGCGCGTCCGTGAGGAACGGCTTGCGCCAGTCGGTGCCGATCGGCGCCAGCGCGGCCAGCCACTCCTCGGAGGCCCGGTGCCCGTAGAACTCGCGCTCCTCCGCCTCGGCGGCCTCCCGCAGCCGCCGCTTGCGGTCCGGGTCGGTGATCACCACGAACCGCCAGGGCTGCACATGGGCACCGCTGGGGGCGGTGGCGGCGGTCCGGACCGCCCACTCCACCACCCCGTCCGGGATCGGCCGGGTCGAGTAGTCGCGCACCGTCCGGCGCCGGGCCATCAGGTCGTGGAAGGCACGGGCGCGGTCGCCGGCCTCGTGGGCGGGCACCGTCATGGGGCTCAGCTCGACGGTCGGGTACGACGCCGGCGAAGCACTGTCAACCACGGGACTGTCAACCATGCTGCCCAGCACAGCACATGACGGTGCGTCGGCGGAAGGGGTCGAAGGGTCCCGAAGGGTCCAGACCTATCGGGCCTCGTGGACCAGACCACCCTCGACGGTGAGCCGCCGGTTGACCGACACCGTCTCCAGCATCCGCCGGTCGTGCGTCACCAGCAGCAGCGTGCCGGTGTACGTGGCGAGGGCCGACTCCAGCTGCTCGATCGCGGGCAGGTCGAGGTGGTTGGTCGGCTCGTCCAGCACCAGCAGGTTCACCCCGCGGCCCTGCAGCAGGGCGAGCGCCGCCCTGGTCCGCTCGCCGGGCGACAGGGTGGCCGCCGGGCGCAGCACGTGCGCCGCCTTCAGCCCGAACTTGGCCAGCAGGGTGCGGACCTCCTCCGGCGCGGTGTCCGGCACCGCCGCGGCGAACGCCTCCAGCAGCGGCTCCCCGCCGAGGAACAGCCCGCGCGCCTGGTCCACCTCGCCGACCACCACGCCCGAACCCAGCGCACTGCTGCCGCCGTCAAGCTCCAGCCGGCCGAGCAGCGCCGCCAGCAGGGTGGACTTGCCGGCGCCGTTGGCCCCGGTGATCGCCACCCGGTCCGCCCAGTCGATCTGCAGGTCCACCGGCCCGAGCGCGAACTCCCCGCGCCGCACCGTCGCCCCGCGCAGGGTCGCCACCACCGAGCCGGAGCGCGGCGCGGCCGCGATCTCCATCCGCAGCTCCCACTCCTTGCGCGGCTCCTCGACCACCTCCAGCCGCTCGATCATGCGCTGGGTCTGCCGGGCCTTGGACGCCTGCTTCTCGGTGGACTCCTGGCGCTGGGCGCGCCCGATCTTGTCGTTGTCCGGGCCCTTGCGGCGGGCGTTGCGGACGCCGTGCTCCATCCAGTTGCGCTGCATCCGGCCGCGGGCCTCCAGCGAGGCCTTGGTGTCGGCGTACTCGTCGTACTCCTCGCGGGCGTGCCGGCGGGCGATGTCCCGCTCCTCCAGGTACGCCTCGTAGCCGCCGCCGTACACGTTGACCTGCTGCTGGTGCAGGTCCAGCTCGACCACCCGGGTCACCGTGCGGGCCAGGAACTCGCGGTCGTGGCTGATCAGCACGGTGCCGGCGCGCAGGCCCCTGACGAAGGACTCCAGCCGCTCCAGGCCGTCCAGGTCGAGGTCGTTGGTCGGCTCGTCGAGCAGGAACACGTCGTAGCGCGACAGCAGCAGCGAGGCCAGGCCCGCCCGGGCGGCCTGGCCGCCGGACAGCGCGGTCATCGGCAGGTCGAGGCCGACCTTGAGCCCGAGGGTGGCGGCCACCTCCTCGGCCCGCTCGTCGAGGTCGGCACCGCCCAGCTCCAGCCAGCGGTCCAGACTCTCCGCGTACGCGTCGTCGGCGCCCGCCCGGCCCTCCACCAGACCCTCGGTGGCCTCGTCCAGCGCGGCCTGGGCGGCGGCGACACCGGTCCGGCGGGCCAGGAACGCCCGCACCGACTCGCCCTCACGGCGCTCCGGCTCCTGCGGCAGGTGGCCGACGTTGGCGCTCGCCGGGCTGAGCCGCAGCGAACCGCCCTCCGGGGTGTCCAGCCCGGCGAGCAGCCGCAGCAGGGTGGACTTGCCGGCACCGTTGACCCCGACCAGACCGATCACCTCACCGGGGGCGACCACCAGGTCCAGCCCGGAGAACAGGGTGCGGTCGCCGTGGCCGGCGCTGAGATCCTTGACGACGAGAGTGGCACTCATGATGCCCCGATCCTAGTCGCCGCCCGGCCCCGTCCCGTCCGGCCCCGTCCCGCCCCGGGCGGCCCGGGCGGGACGGGGCCGGGCGCCGGAAATTGCGTTGCGGCCCCGTCCGGCCGCTGCCTACGGTGGGGAACGTCCGGTGGAACGCCCCGGCTGCCACCCCGCAAGACTGGAGAAGGCCCTTGCTCGTCTGAGGTCACGGGACACCGCCCCGCCCGCCTGAGTACCCGGCGTGCGGCGTGCGCGTGCGACCTCGGCAGCGAGCAGGCGCCCCCGATCCGCGGGCCCCTCCCCATCAGTGCCGTCGTACCGCACCAGCGGTGTCTCCCGTGTTGCTCCGACCATCCACGGCAACCGTCCAGGAGACCTGCATGTCCCATCCCGTCACGTCCGTCCTGTGCACCGACCTCTCCTTCGAGTGGCCCGACGGCACCACCGTCCTCGACGGCTTCCAGCTCGCCGTCGGTCCCGGCCGCACCGGCCTGATCGGCCTCAACGGGGCCGGCAAGTCCACCCTGCTGAAGCTGATCGCCGGGGAACTCACCCCGGCCGGCGGCACCGTCCGGATCGCCGGCGAACTCGGCTACCTGCCGCAGGACGTCACCACCCGCACCGACCAGCGGGTGGACGAGGCGCTCGGGATCCGGGCCGCCCGTGAGGCGCTGCACGCCATCGAGTCCGGCGACGCCGACGAGGCGCACTTCGCCGCCGTCGGCGACGACTGGGACGTCGAGGAACGCGCCCGCGCCACCCTCGACCGGCTCGGACTGCACCTCGACCTCGACCGCACCGTCGGCGAGCTCTCCGGCGGCCAGGCGGTCCTGCTCCACCTCGCCGCGCTGCTGCTGCGCCGCCCCGACATCCTGCTGCTCGACGAGCCCACCAACAACCTCGACCGGGCGGCCCGCGCCCGGCTGTACGAGGCGGTGGCCGGCTGGCAGGGCGTCATGGTGATCGTCAGCCACGACCGCGGGTTGCTCGCCCACGTGGACCGGATCGCCGACCTGCGCGACGGCGAAGTCACCTGGTACGGCGGGAACTTCGACGACTACCAGGCGGCCCTCGAGGCGGAGCAGGAGGCCGCCGAACGGCTGGTCCGCAACGCCGGGGCCGACGTCCGGCGCCAGCAGCGGGACCTCGCCGACGCCCGGATCAGGCTGGAGCGCAGCGCCGCCTACGGCAAGAAGCGCTCGGTCACCCGCAACGACCCGAAGATCTTCGCGGGCGCCTTCAAACGGCAGGGCGAGGAGACCGCGGGCCGGCTGCGCGGCATGCACGCCGACCGCCTCGCCGACGCCAAGGAACGGCTGGCCGAGGCCGAGGAGGCGATCCGCGACGACGCCGAGATCCGGATCGACCTGCCGCACACCGCGGTCCCCGCCGGCCGCACCGTCCTCACCCTGGACAAGGTCCGGCTCGCCCACGGCACCCGGGTGGACCTGGAACTGCGCGGACCCGAACGGATCGCCCTGGTCGGCGGCAACGGCACCGGCAAGTCCACCCTGCTGCGCACCATCGCGGGCGAACTCGCGCCGGTCCGGGGCGAGGTGGACACCCCGGTGCCGCTGCGCCACCTCCCGCAGCGGCTCGACCTGCTGGACGACGGGCTCACCGTGGTCGGCAACGTCCGGGCGTTCGCGCCACGGGCGGGGGAGAACGCCGTGCGGGCCCGGCTGGCCAGGTTCCTGTTCCGCGGCGCCCGGGCCGACCGGCTCGCCGGCACGCTCTCCGGCGGCGAGCGGTTCCGGGCGACGCTGGCGGCGCTGCTGCTGGCCGAACCGCCGCCGCAGCTCCTGCTGCTGGACGAACCGACCAACAACCTGGACCTGGCCAGCGTCCGCCAGCTCACCCAGGCGCTGTCCGGCTACCGCGGCGCACTGATCGTGGCCAGCCACGACGTGCCGTTCCTGCGCGGGCTCGGCATCACCCGCTGGCTGGAGGTCGCGGACGGCGAGGTGCGCAGCGTCGAAGCGCTCTGACGGTCCGCCGCCCGCGGCACCGACCCCTCCGGTGGGCCTCGCCGGAGGGGTCCCGCCCGCGGTCCGGCTCCGGTACCGTGGGCCGCGGGCGGGGACCGCCCCGTCGGTGACGCGACGTCACCGTCGCCTCCCGCGAACCGAAATGGCGCGATGCCGACCGGCCCGATTGGTGCGCGGCCGTACCGGTGCATACGATCGCCCTGCCGGAACCGCTTCCGGTGCGCAGCAACCTGTACGCCTGTGTTCGCGGCGGCCGGCGCACCCCGCGCCCGGCGGATCTGAAGGGGCGTCGGTGATCCTGGACCAGTTCGGCGGACTGCTGGGCGCGCTGTTCCCGCTGCGGGGCACCGGACGCCCCGGGCGGCGCCGCCGCCGGGCCTTCGAGGCGGGTCGGGTGGTGAGCTTCGAGGCCAGCGTGCTCGGCGCCCAGCCCTACTGCCTGCCCGCCGTCGGCGTCCTGCACCTGTCCCGCGCCGGGCTGCTCGCCGTCCCCGCGGCCGGAGCCGGCACGGACGGACGGCCGGTGCCGCTGCACCGGCTGGACGTGGTGCTGGTCCGCGACCGGCTGAGGTCCGACCCGAGCACCATCCGGCCGTTCTGGCGGGTCGCCGAGTGCCGGGACGAGAACGCCCTGATCATGGTGGGCTGCGCCGCCGACCCGATGGAACTGCTGCTCCACGCCCTGGGCCGGGTGCGGCCCGCCCGCTGACTCGCCGGTCAGGCGTGGTCGGACCAGGAGAAGGCCGCGATCCGCCAGCCCTGCGGGGTACGGACGAACTGGAACACCTTGGTCCCGCCGCCCTCGAACGGTTCGCCGTCCAGCGTCCCGGACTTGCGGTACTCGCCGATCCGCGAGGCCACCCCGCCGGCGATCTCGGTCCGCTCCGAGGTCTCCCACTCGTGGAACCCGGTGAGCCGGCCCTCGGCCAGCAGCTTCTCGCGCGGCTCGACGAACTCCTCGACCGTGTGGACGGTGAGCGGCGGGCCGGAGTTGACGATCACGCCGCCCGGGATCATCAGCCGGCGGATCCGGGCGACATCGGCGGGCCCGCCCGCCCGGTTGTCGAAGGCGCCGAAGAACTCGGCGGTCACCGCGTCGATCTCGGTCCTGTCCATGGCGCGACAGTAGCAGCGCCCGGGCCCGGACAGGAGGCGGTCACCGGGATCGATGCCGTCAGCCGGCCGGCGCGGTCCGCCCGACGCCGTGCCGCCGGCGGGCCGGGCGTCGGCGGCCCGAAAACCGGCGGTGTGCGGGGCCGGGTGCCGGGTACCGTCGCGGCATGCCGAACCCCACCACCGAGCCGACCCCCGACACTCCGACCCCGGACGCCTCCGTACCGACCGAGGCGCGGCCGCCCGCCCCGTTCGTCCCGGACGGCTTCACGCCGCCGCGGATGCTGACCGCCGGGCCGCTGCGCCTGGAGCCGCTCGGCCCGCAGCACAACGCGGCCGACCACACCGCCTGGACCACCAGCATCGAACACATCCGCGCCACCCCCGGCTTCGCGGAGGGCAACTGGCCGCCCGCGCAGGGGATGACCCCGGCGGACAACCTGCGGGACCTGGAGCGGCACGCCGAGGACTTCGCCCGCCGCACCGGCTTCACCTTCAGCGTCCTCGACGGCCCGACCGAGGCCGACGTGGTCGGCTGCGTGTACGTCTACCCGTCCCGCACCGAGCCGGGTACGGCCCGGGTCAGTTCCTGGGTCCGGGCGGACCGCGCAGAGCTGGACGGACCGCTGCGCCGGGCGGTGGCCGACTGGCTCGCCGCCGACTGGCCGTTCCAACGGGTCGCCTACCGCTGACGGCGGCACCCGGCGGTGGACGCCTTCACCACCCCGCCGCCGCCGGGCCGGCCGGGCTTTCGGCCGGCCGCAGCCGGGCCGCGTCCACCAGCTGACACGCCCGGGCGCGGTCGCGGAGCCGGCGGGCAGGATGGCGGCCGAGGCCGCCCGCGCCGGTGGCGGCAGACGAGCGCCGCAGACCCCAGGAGAGCGTGTGACCACCGTCGAGATCCCCGGTTCCAAGTCGGTGACGGCCCGGGCCCTGTTCCTGGCCGCCGCGGCCGAGGGCACCACCACCCTGCTGCGCCCGCTGGCCTCCGACGACACCGAGGGCTTCGCCGAGGGCCTGGCCGCGCTCGGCTACCGGGTCGAACGGACGGACGGCGTCTGGCGGATCGAGGGCCGTCCGCAGGGCCCGGCCAGGGACGCCGAGGTGTACTGCCGGGACGGCGCCACCACCGCCCGCTTCCTGCCCACCCTCGCCGCGGCGGGCCCCGGCTCCTTCCGCTTCGACGCCTCCGCGCAGATGCGCCGCCGTCCGCTCGCCCCGCTCACCGAGGCGCTGCGTGCGCTCGGCGTCGAGCTGCAGCACGAGGAGCGGGAGGGGCACCACCCGCTGCGGATCGCCGCCCGCGGCGTCCGGGGCGGCGAGGTGACGCTGGACGCCGGGCTGTCCTCGCAGTACCTGACCGCGTTGCTGCTGCTCGGCCCGCTGACCCGGGAAGGCCTGCGGATCACCGTCACCGACCTGGTCTCCGCGCCGTACGTGGAGATCACGCTGGCGATGATGCGCAGCTTCGGCGTCCGGGTGGAGCGGGAGGGCGATGTCTTCTCGGTACCGCCGGGCGGCTACCGGGCGACCGAGTACCGGGTCGAACCGGACGCGTCCACGGCGAGCTACTTCTTCGCCGCCGCCGCGCTGACCGGCCGTGAGGTGACCGTCCCCGGGCTCGGTGCGGGGGCGCTCCAGGGCGATCTGCGGTTCGTCGAGGTGCTGGAGCGGATGGGCGCCCGGGTCGGGCTGCGGGGCGACCGGGTCACGGTGGCGGGTGCGCCGGGCGGCCGGCTGTCGGGCCTGACCGTGAACATGCGCGACATCTCGGACACCATGCCGACGTTGGCGGCCATCGCCCCGTTCGCGGACGGCCCGGTGCGGATCGAGGACGTCCACAACACCCGGGTCAAGGAGTGCGACCGGCTCCAGGCGTGCGCGGACAACCTCCACCGGCTCGGCGTCGACGTCGCCACCGGCCGGGACTGGATCGAGATCCGGCCCGGCACCCCGCGGGGCGCCGAGATCGAGACCCATGGCGACCACCGGATCGTGATGTCCTTCGCGGTGGCGGGCCTGCGCACCGAGGGGCCCGTCACCTTCGACGACCCCGGCTGCGTCCGCAAGACCTTCCCGGACTTCCACCGCACCTTCGCCGCCTGGTCCGCAGCCGCCTGACCACCCGCCGCCCGACCACTCGGCGCGCCCCCTACCCCGCCCCGGCGCCCGGGGGCCTCTTCGCGTACTGCGTCGTCCCCCGCATCGAGCTCGTGGCGGTCTACCGGGTCACCCCGCCGCCCGGGTGACTCCGGGAGCCGGCGCCTCGCTCCGGGCCGTCGGGGCGGCGGTGGGGGCGGTGGCCGGGCGGAGCCGGCGGTTGATGAGGGTGCCGAGGCGGTCGAGGCCCACCACGGCGGCACCGAGCAGTACGAACTCGACGGTCAGCTGCGCGATCTGGCCCGCCACCCAGGCGTGGCCGTTGGTGGTCGGGTCGAGGAAGAAGTACGGGTACTTCAGCGGGAAGGACGGGAACAGGGCGGCCCGGACCTCGGTGACCACGGCGTAGCCGAGCGGGAAGGACAGCCACAGCGGCAGGTCGCGCCAGCGCGAGGCGTTGCGCGGCTTCAGGCAGAGCCAGTCGGCCAGGACCATCAGCGGCGTGGTGTAGTGCAGCAGGAAGCTGGACCAGTTCTGCAGCCGGTCCGGTCCGGGGCCGAGGCCGGGCAGCGGGTTCGCGCCGTGGTTGAGCAGGATGTGGGCGACCAGGCCGGTGATGGTGATGTAGAGGGTGACCGCGCCGCGCAGGCGGGGCGCGGGGGCGTCGACGGTGCCGCGCCGGACCATCCAGTGGACCGCGGCGGCGAAGTAGCCGAGCACGATGACGTTGCTCTCGGTGGTGAAGTACACCAGGGAGCTGTTGCCGAGGATCAGCCCGAGCCCGGCGGAGAGCACGATGCCCAGGCGCCACCAGAGCGCGGGGCGGGTGCGGACCGACATGCGTTCACCAGTTCGTTCGGGGGGATTCACCGGGCGTTGGGGCGGATCGAGGCGACTCTACCCGCCGGTAGCGCGGCCGGGGAAGCGCCCGCCCGCTGCTCGCCCGCCGCCCGGCGGTGCGGGGCGGCGGGCGGCGGTGGGGCCGGGCCGGGTCGGTGCCCGGCGGTCAGAAGACCAGCCGGGCCGGTTCGTGGGTGTGCGCCT
>NZ_JAIZ01000569.1:11300-12880 GCF_000710465.2 Kitasatospora sp. MBT63
GCCTTGTCGATCAGCGCGTGCGCGAGGTCCGAACAGGCCCGGGCCGCGGCCAGTTCCTCGCCGACCGCCATGTCGGGGGTGTCGTCGGGGCTGCGGCGGGCCGAGCCGGTGCCGACGGCGCCGGGGGCGCTGAAACCGCTGAGCTTTGCGGTGCAGGTGGTGCGGTCATCGTCCTCGTCGAAGTCCAGGTCGACGGTCCAGTGGTTGTGCATGGCGGTCACCTTCCGGTGGGTGGAGCCTCAGCCCCAGAATCCGCCTGCCCGGGGCGGTTCGCAACGAGGGCGGGCGGGCCCGGGTGCGACCCTTGTTACCGGCGGGTCAACTGCCTATCATCACGACTGTGACAGCTTCACTGTCAAACATGGCCGTACGCCGCCGCCCCGGCCGGGCGGACCGGCCCGGACCCGGGACACCGAGCAGTGCCAGGAGGCCGATCAGTGGCTGAGACGACCGCCCCCGGCCCGCTGGCCGGACTGCGGGTACTGGAGCTGGCCGGGATCGGCCCCGGCCCGTTCGCCGCCATGCTGCTCGGCGACCTCGGCGCCGACGTGGTCCGGGTGGACCGCCCCGGCCCGCCCCCGATCGGCCCCGACCCGGCCTTCGACCTCACCAACCGCAACAAGCGCTCGGTCCTGGTCGACCTCAAGAGCCCCGGCGGCCCCGGCCTCGTCCTCGACCTGGCCGCCCGCGCCGACCTGCTGATCGAGGGCTACCGCCCCGGCGTCGCCGAACGCCTCGGCGTCGGCCCCGAGGCGTGCCTCGCCCGCAACCCCGCCCTGGTCTACGGGCGGATGACCGGCTGGGGCCAGAACGGCCCGCTCGCCGCCCGGGCCGGCCACGACATCGGCTACACCGCCACCGCCGGCGCCCTCGGCCTGATCGGGCCCGCCGACGGCCCCCCGGGCATCCCCGCCAACCTGCTCGGCGACTACGCCGGCGGCTCGCTCTACCTGGTCATCGGGCTGCTCGCCGCACTGCGCCACGCCGAACGCACCGGCCGGGGCCAGGTGGTGGACGCCGCCATCGTCGACGGCACCGCCCACCTCACCTCGATCCTCTGGGGCCTGCTGGCGGCCGGCCAGTGGCACGACCGCCGCGGCGTCAACCTGCTCGACGGCGGCGCACCCTGGTACGACACCTACCGCACCGCCGACGACCGCTACATGGCCGTCGGCGCGCTGGAACCGCAGTTCTACGCCGAGTTCGCCGCCCTGCTGGAGCTCGGCGCGGACGCGCCCGCCCAGTACGACCCCGCCCGCTGGCCCGAACTGCGCACGCTGATCGCCGACCGCTTCGCCACCCGCACCCAGGCCGAGTGGACCGCCCGGTTCGAAGGCACCGACGCCTGCGTCGCCCCGGTGCTGACCCTCGGCCAGGCCGCCGAGCACCCGCACCTCGCCGCCCGCGCCACCTACACCACCCACGAGGGCATCACCCAGCCCGCCCCCGCGCCCCGCTTCTCCGTCACCCCCGGCGCGCTGCGCCGTCCGCCCACCCGGCCCGGGCAGCACACCGCTGAGGTCGCCGCGGACTGGGGCGTCGCCGCCCTCGCCCCCGACAGCGCCCCCGGCCAGGCCGCC
>NZ_JAIZ01000570.1 GCF_000710465.2 Kitasatospora sp. MBT63
GGTGGAGGTGATGTTGACGTCGATGATCTCGATCTCGTCGACGAGGTCGATGTCGACGAACGCACCACCCCGACCCACCCCGGAGTCGAGCGCCCCCGCCACACCGCCCCTTCGCCTTCACGGCGGCGTACACCGCTTCAACCCGGCAAAGGACCGATGATCAGCCTGGGCGGCCTGAACATGTGTGCGCCCGTCGCCCCCAGCCGACTGGCCGCACCTTCCAGCCTCGGATCTTCCACGGTGACAAGCAGGTCAAAGCTGTTCTCGCCGCCCGGCCTGTGTCGCAGCGGAACGGCCGACATCAGGGCGATGGTGGAGGCCGTCCCTCTGCCGAGAGAAAGGCGTATCCAGCGGGCAGTGGCTGATCGGACGGCGGGTGAGCTGTCGTCGGCGCGATTGGCCGCACCCATCCGCGCGGCCCGGGGCGGCCGGGGGCCGGAATTCGGCCCCGGCACTTCCGGTCAGGGCTCGTACGCTGTCGGCGCGGTGAGGAGCTGCGTGGTGGAGGTCTCACCGGTGACCAGGGCACGGGCCAGGACGGTGGTGCCGCGGCCGGTGCGGTCGGCATGAGCACGCAGCAGGGAGAAGGCCTGGTCCATGGTGATGTTCGCGTCGTGGGCGAGCATGCCTTTGGCGCGTTCGATGGTGGAGCGGGCGGTGAGTGCGCGGGTGATGTGCGCAGCTGGGCTCTCGGGCTGTGCGTGCTGGAGGACGGCGAGCAGGGCCAGGTCGGCGAAGGCCTGCGCGGCCCGCAGGATGGGGTCGGTGCAGTGACCGGGTTCCTGGTCGAAGAGGTTGAGGGCGCCGAGGGTCTGGTGGTGGTGGCGCAGAGGCAGTGCGCGCACGCCCGTGTATCCGGCTTCGAGAGCGGCGGGGGTGAAGTCGGGCCAGCGCTCCTCGGTGGTGGTGAGGTCGTCGATGAGGACCGGGCGGCCGGTTTGGACGCACTCGAAACAGGGGCCCTGACCGACGGCCACCTGGCGGCGCTCGAGGCGCCGGACGCGATCGTCGGAGTAGGCGATGGCGCGCAGCACGTGCTGGCTGTCCTGGATCACCAGACCGACGCTTGCGGCGCCGCACGCGGTGACGCAGTGGCCGATGATCTGGTCGAGGGTCTCGGCGAGGTCGAAGTCGCCGACCAGGGTCTTCGTCAGGTCCGCGAACGCCTCCATGACCGGTTCGGGACGGGTCACGCCTGCCTCCCTTGTTGTCCTCAACGCTACGCCTTCTCTTCGCCGCCGGGCCCGAAGACGATCCTCCGGGTGAGTACGTCGCCGGCCACTGCGTCCAGTGGCCGGTCCTCGGTGAATGCGCGGGCTCTCAGCGTCGCCAGGGCAGTCTCGGCCGGGGCGCGCAGCTGCGCCATCACCATGCCGATGGCCTGGTCCACCTCTACGCCGTCCAGTGCCGGTCCCGGGAACCACTCGGGGAGGGTGCCGGGGGTGGGGTGGTCGAAGGAGCGGGCGAGTGCGAGGGCGGCCAGGTCTGCTGCGAGGGCCGCGGCGGCGACGTCGCTCCGGTCGAGGGTGCCGGGGCGGTCGCGGTACAGCTGGATGAGCCCGAAAGCGGTGCCTGCGATGTGCAGGGGGAAGCCGAACACGGCGCGGGCGGGGAAGCCCTTCGCCTGGATGGCCGCGGACCAGATCGGCCATCGTTGGCCGTCGGCTCCGTGCAGGTCACCGATGAGCACCGGGTGGCCGCATTTGAAGGCTTCCAGCCCGGGTCCGACCCCGAGGTCGAATTCCAGCTCGCACAGGGCGGCGGCGTAGGCGTCGGAGGCGCAGAGGGTGTGGTGGTGGGTCGGGTCGGCCATCAGCGCCAGTGCCGCGCCTCGGCCCTCGGTGGCGTGGCTGAACGCGGTGCACAGCCGGCCGGGAAGGCCCGGGCCGTCGTCCTGGACCGCGGCGCCCATGGTCTGCACCACGTGGGTCAGGTCCACCCGCGCTCACCGCCCTTTGCGTGTCGGGGCCTGGTGCCTGCTCGGCATCCTAGAACGCGTCTACCCCGTCGCCGGGATCGACCCCCTGCCCATGGACGCGGAGTCCGGCCGCCCGCCCGCTGCCGGCACGCGTTGGCGCGCCCGCCTGGGGGCCCGAGTTGTCCGACCGTGCCCGGGCCGGGCAGCAGGTTCAGCGCCGGGGCGCGGTGGTGAGGATGTGCGTGGTGGTGATCCGGCCGCTCACCAGTGCTCGGGCGAGGGCGGTGGTGCCCTGTCCGGTGCGGGCGGCGTAGGTGCGCAGCAGGGACCTGCTTTGCTCCACGGTGGTGTGCGCGTCGTGGGCGAGCATGCCGGTGGCGCGCTCGATCGCGGCGCGCTCGTGCAGGGCTTGGACGATGGGCGTGGCGGCGTCCTCGCCGGGCTGGAGAACGGCGAGTAGGGCCAGGTCCGCGAAGGTCTGCGCGTCCCGCGTGTCCTGCTCGGTGCAGCGGCCTGCGTCGTGGTCGAAAAGGTTCATTGCGCCGATGGTGCGGCCGCGGTGGCGCAGCGGCAGTGCTCTCACGCCGGTGAATCCGGCGTTCAGGGCGGCGGGGACGAATCGGGGCCAGCGGGCGAGGTCGGCGGCGAGGTGGGCGGTGAGTACCGGGCGTCCGGTCCGGACGCATTCGATGCAGGGGCCCTCGGCGGTGGACATCTGCTGGTCCTCCAGGTGCCGGACCCGCCCGCCGGAGTCGGCGATGTCGCGCAGTACGTGCTGGGTGTCCTGGACGATCAGTCCCACGCCGTCCGCGCCGCAGGTGGTGGCGCACTGGTCGATGATCCGGTCCAGTGTGTCGGCGAGGTCGAAGTCGCCGACGAGAGTCTGTGCGAGGTCTGCGAAGGTTTCGACGAGGGGCCGGGGGCGGTTGCCCGCTCCGTCGCGTGGGGCCGCGAGCCGGCCGAGGGCGCTGTCGAGGCTGGTGTGGCGGGGGAAAAGTGGGCCGGTATCGGTGATGTCCAGGACGCGGGCGACGACTTGGCGGACGCCGGCAAGGTGCACGGTCAGGTGGCGGGCGGATGCGTCCATGCGGAGGCGTAGCAGAGCGTTCAGGGCGGTGGAGCAGAAGAAGGTGACCTCGGACAGGTCGACCACGACAGCCTGGACGTCGTCCAGCGGCTGGTCGAAGGTCAGGGCCTCAGGGGTGTCCTGGTCGGGTTCCCCCGCCAGGTGGTAGATGAGCACCCGGGCTCGGTGCTCGTGGGTGCAGCGGGCCCGTTTGGGTCGTGCCTGGACAGCCGGTGTACAAGGCTTGGGGTCCGGTGTGGCGGCGCACATTACAAGATCCCTTCCGTCCTGCCGTGAGGCAGCCGACCGGGTGGCGAGAACTCGGAGCTGCCAACCCGGGTGGTCGCAACCTGTTCGCGCGCGTTCCGGAAGTCCTGTTCTGGCGGCGCTCGGCGGCGAGAGTGGGATAGGCCCGGCTGTTCTCGGGCTCCGGATACGCCTCGGCCCCAACGGGCAGCCTGCTGTACCTGTTGGGGCGGCGATCCGGGCCGGCCGGGCCCTGCGGCTCCGTGGCGCAAGTGCTCGCGCTCGGAGCGGGCCAGGTGCCCATATGCGTCGGCTGTCAATCGCATCACGGCGGACCTCACGTGCGGGCGACGACTGGGCCGCCCCGGAGCGGCGGTGGCAGCTCGTGGCTGCTCGTTCGGATGGTGCTTCCATGGTTCGTCCACCACGGATACCAGTCAAGGCATACACGACAATTTTACCGTGCTTTAGAACGCGCGAAGCTGCCGCCGTATGCTGGGGGAATGGGCGACGTCACGGCGTCACGCCGCTTGTCCTGGACGTTCCTGACCAACCACGCAAGAGTGCTGGTCCAGATCGCCCGCGACCCCACACTGCGTGTCCGGGACATCGCCGCACGCTGCGAGCTCACCGAGCGGGCCGTGCAGCGGATCATTGCGGACCTCGAGACCGACGGCTACCTCACCCACACCCGGGTCGGCCGGAGCAACCACTATCAGGTCGCGCCCGACACGCAACTGCGGCACCCCGCAGACGCCGGCGCCACCGTCGCCGACCTCCTGGACGCCGCATTGGCCCGTCGTCCCAACGGCGAACACGGCCCCGAGTCTGTCGGAACCTGACCCCCGGGGCACCGGACCGCATCGCCAGTTCCCGGCCGCACGGCCCCTGCTCACCCTCCGCCCGGCATGGAGAGGTGGCAACTGCGCCCCACCTTCAGAAGTCCGCGCCACGATCCGGCTGATCAGCCTCAGACCTGCGGCCGTTCCGGTTAAGGCACAGCACGGTCGCGGCGTTTAGCCATCGCAGCAGTGATCAGACGCGAACTGCGGTCCCGTCAGCAGGGCTCCTGCGGCCGGGCTAAGAGGAGCTAACACAAAGCTCGGACGCGCCTGTAGGT
>NZ_JAIZ01000571.1:0-10442 GCF_000710465.2 Kitasatospora sp. MBT63
CGAGCAGGGAGGACCCGCTGGTCGGGTCGACGGCCGCCAGCAACCCGGTCATCGGGGCCCCGGTTCGGCCGTCCGACGGTCCGGGCGCCGTGGCGCCGGAGAACTGGACACGTCTCGAACGCTACTCGGGTGGCCGTCCGGGCACCGGGTGGGACCGGTCGCCGGCCCCGTACGCCGCCGCCGACCCGGGAGGATTCCCAGGTCGGCGGGGTGGTGGCGGGTGGTGCCGCGGTTCAGGCGGCGGCGGTCGCCGGGGTCGCGGTGCCGTCGGTGCGGCGGCGGGCCAGCCGGCCGGAGACCCGGTAGGCACCGACCATGAGGACGACCACGGCGGCGGTCTCCGCCGTGCCGTAGACCCAGGTGGAGGCGCTGACCTCCTTGGCGGGGAGCTTCGGCAGCTTCTTGGCCGGGATGGGGGTGGCGGACTGCTCGGCCGCCCGGGCCTGGAAGGCCTGGTTGCGGGCGGAGCCGTGCAGGAAGGGCGCCACGAACAGCAGCGTCATCCCGAGCAGCACCTCGACCGCGACGACCAGCGGGAACCGGCGCAGCAGCAGCGTGGCCGGCGGGCGCTCGTCGCCCTCCTCGCGCAGCGCGTCGATCTTGGGGTGCAGCCAGAACTGGTTGACCATGCCGAGCAGCAGCAGCCCGCCGAAGATCAGGATCTTCACGCCGAGCACCCGGCCGTACATGGTGGTGACCAGCTGGGTCGGGCCGTCCACGTGCGCCCAGTACAGGAACAGGCCGGACAGGGTGATACCGGCGACGCTCGCCATCGCGGTGACCGAGAAGCGGCGGATGGCGGCCGACCAGAACGGGCGGCGGCCGGCGGCGGGCACCGCGCCGGGGAAGGCGAGCAGCAGCAGACCGGCGAGGCCGCCCAGCCAGACGCCGCCGCCCAGCAGGTGCAGCATCCAGACCAGGGTGTCGAAGCTGGTGCGGCCCCAGTCCGCGGGCGTCCTGGTGGGGAACTTGGTGGTGCCGAGCGCGACGGAGGAGGCCGCGAGGCCGGCGGACAGCAGCCACCGGCGCGCCGGTCCGGCCGCGATCGACCGGACCACCAGCGGGGCGACCAGGGCGGCGCCGGCCAGTGAGAGGGTGACCTCCAGGCCGGACAGGCGGCCGGCGTTGCTGCCGTCGAAGAGGGTGTCCCAGGCGGCGGCGTAGTCGTAGCCGTGGGTCTTCGAGGCACCGTGCGCCAGGTCGGTGAGGACGGCCGGGACGGCCAGGACGGCGAGGACGGCCGCGGCCAGCGAGAGCCTGGCGGTGACCGCGGGGAGTGCGGCGGGCGCGGTACGGGCGGCGGCCGGGCCGGCGGACAGCAGGGCGAGGGTGGTGAGCCCGACCGCTCCCATCAGGGTGACCCAGGTGGTCCAGGCCACGGCGCTATCGATGAACGGGCCGAGCGGCGTCGAGGGCGCGGCCGCTGCCAACGACGTCAGGGCAGGGGGAACCAGAGGCGAGGGCACGGGGGGTGGCCTTCCTTGCTGTGAGTGGGGGAGCAGGAGCTTAGGTTAGCCATGCCTAATTAGAGGCGCAACCACCCGCCCGGGACTGTCGACGGCCACGGCCGGGACCGTCGGGACACCTGTGACCTGCAGCGTTGCCGGTGGGGCCGGTGGGTCGGGCGCTCTCCCTTGGGGCGGTGGCGTGCTGACGGTGCGTCCGGTCATGCCGGTGCGCCGTCCGGCGTACACCGGTTCGCTCCTTCGGGGGGCCTGTCGTGTCCACGGTCGGTCATGGGCGGGTCAAGAGATCGCCCGCATGTCACTCTGCGTTACCGAATGAACCGGTCCCACGAGGAGGCAGGCAGGATGCTGAACAGGATGCGACAACGGCTGGCCGCGGCAGCGGCGGCGGGCCTGGTGTCCGGCCTGCTGCTCACGCCCGCTCCGGCGGCGGCCGCGCCCCCGCCCGTCCCGCTCGGACTGACCGTCACGGTCAGCATGGACTGGTTCGAACGCTTCGAGGTCCCGGACTCCGGGATCGACGAGGAGGGCGAGTTCTTCCCCGAGGTCACCATCGGCGACGGCGCCCTGCAGACCGGGCCGATCGTCTCCGACGACGCCTTCCACCCGAACACCGTGCGCGAGCACTGGGTGTTCGACCAGCACCTCACCCTGCCCGCCGGCCAGACCTCGCTCAGCATCACCGTCGGCATCAAGGACGACGACGACGGCCTCGGCTTCGACGACGACCGGATGGACATCAGCCCCACCAACCAGGACGTCGAGCTCAACCTCACCTACAACGTGCTCACCGACACCTGGTTCGGCGACGGCATCGGGCACGGACCCGGGCCGGACTCACCCTGCACCGACCGCGACGGCCACCCGCAGGGCCAGGCCTGCGCCGTCGGCGACGGCGACCCCAACTTCCCCGAGGCCGGTGACGGCAAGCGCGCCGCCCTCGGGCTCACCATCACCAGCAGCGCCCACAGCGACGCCGACCAGGACGGCATCGCCGACCGCGACGAGAGCTACGGCATCCGCAACGCCGACAACTCCACCGCCGTCGACCTGCCCGCCTTCGGCGCCGACCCGCTGCACAAGGACCTCTTCCTCGAGCTCGACCACAGCGGCAACACCGCCCCCTCCCACGAGTCCCTCGAGGTGGTCCGGCGCTCCTTCGAGCTGGCCCCGCTGCCGAACCCGGCCGGCGGCAACGGCATCCGCCTGCACGTCGACTCCGGCGGCCGCTACGACGCCACCGCGATGGAGGGCCCGCCGCAGGGCACCTGCACCGACGGCATCGACAACGACGGCAAGGACGGCGCCGACGGGGCCGACCCCGACTGCACCTTCCGCGACACCGGCGTCGAGGACTTCAAGGCCACCTGCGGCAACGGCATCGACGACGACGGCGACGGCAAGACCGACGCGGTCGACCCGGACTGCCTGGCCGGCGAGAACCTCGGCGGCGGCGGGGTGATCCCGGCCGTCGACAACTGCGGCTTCGACCCCGCGTTCTTCCAGAGCAAGGCCACCAATTTCGCCGCCGTCCGCCAGCGTGCGTTCAACTACGTCATCTACACCTCCAGCCACACCGACTCCGACGGCGCCGGACCCGACACCGACTGCGGGATCGGCGGCCACGGCGGCGGTACCGACATCGTGCTGTACCGCAACGACCCCGCCGCGCTCATGCACGAACTCGGGCACAACCTCGGCCTCGACCACGGCGGCAACGAGGCCCACAACTGCAAACCGAACTACGTCAGCGTGATGAACTACGACCTCAACTCCGGCATCCCGCGCGCCGGCGGCGGTGTGGTCGTCGACTTCTCACCGGCCCGGATCGCCCTGGACGGCACCTCACGCGGCAAGGCGCCGCTCGACGACCTCAAGGAGAACGACCTCCACGAGGACCGGGTCCTCGACCCGAACGACGCCGTCAACAACTTCGTCTTCATGGACGACACCGGGGTCAAACGCACCACCCCGCTGAACCGGAACCCGGACTGGAACGGCGACAACCCGGCCGGCTACGGCGACGACGGTGCCCAGCAGATGTCGGTCAACGTCGACGCCGCCGGCCCCGCCGACTGCACCAACAGCACCAAGGACAGCCTGCTCACCGGCCACGACGACTGGAAGCTCGTGCAGAGCTACCTGCCCGGCCGCTTCCCGAAGCCGGGCAGTGCCCCGCCGGTGCTCGAGTCGCGGACCTTCCCGACCAAGGCCGAGGCCGACCGGATCCGGGCCGTCAACAACACCACCGACCTCTCCGTCTCGCTCACCGACGCGCCCGACCCGGTCATCGCCGGGACGAGCCTGACCTGGACGGTCACCGTGGCCAACCACGGCCCGAACCCCGCCACCTCCACCCGGGTCACCACGACCCTGCCCGCCGACGTCACCAACCCGACCAGCAGCGTGCCCTGCACGGTCACCGGCGCCACCGTCACCTGCAACCTGTCCGAGGTCGGCCTCGGGGCCACCCGGCAGTACACCATCACGGCGGACGTCCCGGCCGACCTGGTCCACCGCAACGGCGGCCCGAAGACCATCACCGCCGGCTCCACCGTCGACAACCTCGCCGGGCCCGACGCGAAGCCCGCCGACAACACCGCCACCGCCGACACCAAGGTGGTCGCGGTCGCCGACCTGGCCGTCACCGGCCTGGCCGCCCAGGCGCCGCCCACCCAGCTGGTGATCGGCCGGCACCTCGACGTCACCCTGCACAGCACGGTCGCCAACCTCGGCCCGTCCAGCCCGATGGACGCCACGGTGCGCACCGACGCCCTCCCGGACCCCGGCGCCACGGCGACCCCCGCCTCCGCCACCCGGACCGTCGCCGCGCTCGCGGTCGGCACCCCGCAGCCGTCCGATGCCGTCTTCTCCCTCGGCTGCGACCGGCCCGGCTCGCACACCTACCGGTTCACCAGCTCGATCGCCCCGGCGCGGCCCGACGACACCGACCCGGTCGCGGACAACAACCGGCGCTCGGCGGAGTTCACCCTGGACTGCATCGTCCCGGTCGCCATCAGCGTCGAACCGGAACGCGCCGAGAACCTGCTCCTGGTGCCGAACGACACCGTTCCGGTGGCGGTGCTCACCACCACCGCGGGCGAGTACGGCCTGCCGCTGGCGTTCGACGCCACCACCGTCCAGCCGCTGACCGCCCGCTTCGGGGCGCGCGACGCGGTGTACGCGGGGACGGGCGGCAGCAGCGAACCGCACCGGCAGGGCCACCCGATGGACGTGGTCGAGCACACCGAGCACCCGGCCCAGGCCGTCAAGGACGGCGACCTCGACCTGCTGCTGCACTTCGACACCGAACACTCGGGCCTGCGGCCGGGTGACGGCGAGGCGTGCGTGAAGGGCTCGTACACCGACCGGGCCGACGGGCGGACGTACCGCTTCTTCGGCTGTGACAAGGTCCGGGTGGTGCCGTTCCCCTGACCGGCGGGTGACCCGGCCGCACCGGCCCGCGACGGCGGGCCGGTGCGGCGCGGTGCGGCTCAGCAGGGCTGCACCGCCTCGGGCCGGGCCGGCACCAGCGAGGTGGTCACGATGCGGCGGTTGGCCCGGCGGAACTCCGCCGCCACCCGGACGCAGCCGCGGCACTCCTCCAGGTGCTGGGCCAGCTCGCGTCCGCGCCGCCGTCCCGGCCGCCGGACGGCGCCGGCCAGCAGCGCCGTGAAGTAGCGGCACTCGAGGTCGGTGCCCTCGTCGACGTGGGCGCGCAGGTACGCCTCGCGCAGGCCCTCGCGGGCGCGGGCGGCCAGCGAGCGCACCCCGCTCGGCGTCATGCTCATCCGCTGGGCGACGGCGGCCGCCGGCTCGCCCTCCACCACGAAGAACCACAGCAGCACCTGCCACCGTTCCGGGAGCGAGCGGTAGGCCCTGGCGATCAGCGCGGTCTCCTCGGCGGCCAGCAGCGCGCCCTCGGTCTCGGCGTCCCCGGCCAGCCGCTCGGCCCAGGTGTTGAAGTCCTCCGGCAGCACCACCCGGTCCCTGGTCTGGGCGCTCCACTCCATCGCGGTGCGGCGTACACAGGCCATCAGGTACGGGCGCCAGGCGTGGCGGGGGCCACGGCCGCGGGCGACGGACAGGTAGGTGCTGGCGTAGGCCTCGGCGGCGAGGTCCTGGGCGGTCTGGGGGTCGCGGCAGTAGCTGCGGGCGTAGGCGAGTACGGCGCTGTGGTGGCGCTTGAACACCTCGGCCATCACCTCGCGGATGCGGGAGCCGCCGGTCGCGGTCGCGGTGGGGAGCACCGCCGCGAGTTCGGCGTCGCTCAGTGTGCTCAAGCCCGATTCGAGGGTACTGGTACGAACGGTCAACTTGTTCCTCCTCAGGTCTGGCCATCTCGCGTGGGGGAGTTCGCGGGGCCTGGCCGGCGCTACGGCGCACGGGCCGGGACGGGGAGCTGCCCGGTTGAGGGCATCGACGACGGTCTGCTGCGGGACCGTCGGGACGGTGTGGCAGGAAGGGCCACAGCACACCAGTCCCACGGGTTTCCGGGCAACAGGCGTCGGACCGCTCCCGCATCCGGTGATTCCGGATCCGAATGTGGGGAATCCGCATGCGGGGTGGCGGAGCCGCGTACGGGCCGCACTTGACGCACCGTGAGGCAAGTCGCCGGGCCCGTCGGCACCGTGGCGAGGCCCCGTCAAGTGCGTCGGCCCGGGGATAACGGAAATACTCATACAGCATTTGCATGGTCGGCAGGCGTTTCGGCGCGGGTTTCCTGACGTGCCACCAGTTTTCGCGGGCGGTGCCCGGCGGGGATCCCCGCCTCGCGCTGTCCCGCCGTGATCCCCCCGTGGGGACCACAAAGGGTGAGGGTTCCCACCGGCGCCGGCCGGTGGGAACCCTCACCCGTGGTTCGTTCCGCTGTCCTCCTCTCCGTGTTCCGCGGTCACCCGCTACCGGTGTGGGAGTGGGCGCCGGTGTGGTCGACCCCGCCCACCACGGTCCCGCCGAGCAGTCCGTGCAGCAGGTCGGTGGTGGTGTCGGACAGGACGACCACCCACCTGTCGCCCACCAGGTACGACCCCCCGTAGGCCTTCGCCTCCGAGGTCCAGGCGTCCTGGGCGCCCGTGGTCGGGAAGGTGGCGATCCAGATCTCCTCCCCGTCCGAGGTGCAGACGCCCTGCCGGAGGTCGGCGGCATCGGTGGTGATGTCGGCGGTGCAGCCGATCCGCCGTGCCAGGTCCTCCACCGAGCTGCGGCCGGCGGCGGCCGCCCGGGACGTCCCGGCCAACCCGCCCGGCCCGCTGAGGAGTTCGACGACCCCCAGGACCAGTAGGAAGACCAGGGCGACCCACTGGAGAACCGTGCGGACGGACGGGAGGCGGGTGGTTGCCGCGAGGGTGCTGTCCGGGGCCGTCACTTGCCGGTGGCCGCCTTGCCGGCCGGGTTGATGGCCGACCACACGCCGCCGATGCCGTTGCCGAGGGCGTCACCGGGGCCCTGGTCGCCCGAGTAGAGGTACACGGGCGTGCAGTTGATGCTCAGCTGCCAGGTGCCGTCCGGCCGCTGCATCTTGCCGACCAGCTTCGGGTCGATCCCCTTGATCTTGTCGGCGTCCACCGGCGGGGCGGCCGGCCAGGTCTTCAGGCAGTCGCCCTCGCAGTTGGAACGCATCGGCCAGGCGGTGTCCTTGGCGAAGTGGTACAGGGTGCGGCCGTTGGCGTCCACCATGATCTGGCCGAGCTGGGGGTGGGTCATGAGCGAGAGCTGAACCTTGGCCTGGGTCGGCTGCGGCATGGTGGTGGCGGGGGCGGGAGTGGCCGGCGCCGGGGTGGCCGGCGCGGGGGTCGCCGGGGCGCCGCCGGCCTTGGCCTTCGAACCGTCGGGGGCGAGCGCGTTCCAGGTGCCGCCGACGCCCTGGCCCTTGGTGTCGCCGGGCGCGGTGTCCTGCGCGTAGCGGTAGGCCGGCCAGCCGCCCACGGTCAGCTGGCGGCTGCCGTCGGCCCGGGTGACCTCGCCGAGCTTGCTCGCGTCGACGCCGCTGCCGGCGGTGGTGCCGTCCTTGAGGACCGGCGGCCAGGTGGTGGCGCAGGCACCGGAGCAGTTGGACATCGGCGGCTTCGCGGTGTCCTTGTCGAAGCGGTACAGGGTGAAGCCCTGGGAGTCCGTCATGACCGCGCCGAGCTGGGCGTCCATCCGGACGGCGAGCTGCCCGCCGGCCTGTCCGGCACCGGCCGCCGACGGGGAACCGGAGGCACCGGCGTCTCCGTAGGAGCCGTACGAGCCGTAGCCGCCCGCCCCGGCCGGGGCGGGGGGCGCGCCGACCAGCTGCCCGGGGTCGGCCGACCGGTTGTTCGGGCTGGCGCTGCTGCTGGAACTTCCGAAGGCCGCCATGAGCACGAGGCCGGCCAGCAGGAGGCAGACCGCCACGAGTCCGTAGCGTTTGGTCGTCGTCGTCAAGGTGTTCCTTGCCTTTCCATCGGTGGAGCCGGGGGCTTTCGAGGGAATGCGGAATCGGTCGGGTCGGGACCGGCCCGGGTGGGGCCGGGCCGGTCGGGGCGGGTGTTTCACGGGCAGGGGGTGGCCGGGGGATACGGCCGGCCTCGGTGGCGCCGGGGGCGGCTCACTGCATCCGCAGGGCCAGCGCGGGGCAGCGGTCGACGGCCCGGGCCGCCTGCTGGAGCAGCTGCGGGGGGACCGGCATGGTGCCGGCGGCGGGGAAACCGTCCGCACCCAGGCTGATCACCTCGGGCAGGACGCTGGTGCACAGGCCGTGGGCCTCGCACAGGGTCCAGTCCACGACGATGGTCCCGGCGCTCTCCATGACCGGCATCGGGAGCACGTTCTGCACGGACCGCCCGCAGCCGTACTGGTAGGAGTGCAGTTGGAGGTCGTCGTCGAAGACCTCCAGCGCGGAGGCCACGAACCGGGACGCGGCGTCCGGGTGGCTGCACGCGCCGCGGCCGGTGACGGCGCGCATCCGGGTCTCGACGGCGTCAAGGGCGGCCCGGCCGCCGCCTCGTACCACCTCCTCCAGCGCTTTGACCAGGGCGGGAAGGCCGAGGTAGCACGGGCCGCACTGGCCCGCGGTCTCGTCGGCCATCCAGCGGGCCACCCGCAGGGCCTCGCCCAGCGGGCAGGTGTTCTCGGGGAGGGGCAGGATCGCGCCGGCGCCCAGGGCGCCGCCGAGGCTCTGGAAGGACTGGCGGGAGACCACGGCCTGGGCGGCCGCGTCGGGTGTCAGCCACTTGCCGTGGTAGCCGCCGACCAGGACGCCCTGGCCGATCTCCATGCCGAACATGGTCAGCAGTTCGGCGAGCGGGACGCCGGTGGGGGCCTCCACGACCTGCTTGCCGGCCAGCGTGAGCAGGACCGTCCCGGGCTCCGCCGGGAGTCCGACTTCTCGGTACACCAGCGCGCCCAGCCGTGCCGCGGCCGCGAGTTGGGCGTACGTCTCGGCGTTGGACAGCAGGGTCGGCAGGCCCCCGACCCCGCTGTCGCTGGTCCGTACGCCACCGCCGCGGGGCAGCGCGATCCCGCTGGTGATGCCGCGGGCCAGTGCGCTCCCCTCGCCCGAGACGAACCGTTCGGGGAGCCGGGTGACGGTGACCGGGAGCCGGGTGGACCTGCGTTCGGCCACCGCTCTGCGCAGGGACTGCTCGGTGTCGGTCCGGGTGACCCCGAGCACCACCTGCTCGGCGTCCAGTGCGGTGGCGGCCAGCAGCGCGCCGTCCAGCACCAGGTGCGGGGCGCGCAGCAGCAGCGCCGCGTCCTTGAGACAACTGGGTTCTCCTTCCGTTCCGTTGACCACCACGACCGGGCGGCCCTTGCGGCGGGCGGCCGCCTTGACGACGGCCCGGATCTTGCGGGCGAACGGGAAGCCGGCCCCGCCCCGCCCGCGCAGGTTGACGTTCTCGGCCAGGTCGGCCAGCTCGTCGGCCGGCATCGACGGCAGCCCGCCGTGGACGACCAGGTGCGAGCGGTAGTCCAGCCGCTCCTCGCGCTCCAGGCCCGCGAACAGCACCGGGCGGCCCAGCCAGGCGATGGGTGCGCCGCTCATCCGTCCTGCCGCCGTCGCTCGGAGCCGACACCGACGGTCGGCCGGGTCTCCGGCTCGGGCCGGACCGGGACGGCGGCCCGGCGCAGCGAGCCGCGGTCCTGGAAGGCGAGCCGCAGCGCCAGCGCCACCACCACGCCCGCCACCGCGAGGCTGTACAGGATGGACACCCAGCCGGCGGGGAGCCGGCCGGCGTTGAGCCCGTGGATGAGGCCGGCGCCCCAGGCCGGATAGGCGCAGATGTGGACGATCCGCCAGCGTCCGGCCTCGCCGGTCCTGGCCAGCGCCCCGCGGGCCGCGCCTGCCAGGGCCACGGCCAGCAGGACGTAGCCGGCCAGGACGCCGAGGCCGAGCACCACCGGCCGGTGCGGGTCGGCGAAGGGGATGAACGCCGACACCGCGCCGATCTGGTCCTGGATCAGGTTCATCCACACGTGCAGGACCAGGAAGACCACGCCGGCGATGCCCATCGCCCGGTGGATCGCCTGGGCGGCCAGCCGGTGGACCGGGTGCAGGAGCAGCCGGTCGGTCGCCGCGAGCCCCCACAGGACGGCGGAGGAGAACGACACCAGGGCGATGACCCCGGCCGCCACGCCGAGGAACGCCTGCAGCGCGCCGTTGACGGCGACCGCCGTCAGGCCGAGCCCCGCGGCGAGCAGCGGGAGCAGGGACCACACCGTGCGCGGGCCGGCGGTGCCGGCCTCGGCCTGGTCCCCGGCGGTGCCGGCCGGTGTCTGTCCGTCCTGGCCGCTGCGGCCGGCCGTGGCCGGTCCCTCGGCCGAACGCCGCGAGCGGCGTCCTTGCCCTGTCAACATCTGCTGAGTCCTCCGGCGTTGTGGCTGGTCCGGTTCGGTTCACCGGTCGAATGCGGGTGGGGCTGGGGGGCCGGGCCGCGACCCGGGTGGGCCGCGGGGGGTGCCGCGTCCGGGTGCGCCGGGCAGGTCCCGGCGGGGGGGGGCGGGGGTCATCCG
>NZ_JAIZ01000571.1:10507-13743 GCF_000710465.2 Kitasatospora sp. MBT63
CGGGGGTCATCCGCAGCGCCGGCCCTCGTTGATGCAGCTCACCATCTGGTCGAGCAGGCCCTTGTTCATCACGTTGATGAAGTCGCCGTGGTCGGTGATCGGGTTGTGGAGCTGCTCGGGGAAGCTGTCGACGGCGAACTTGACCCCGGACGGGACGTCGTAGGCGACCCGCTCGGTCAGCTGGGGGATCGCCTTGAGGTTCTTCGGGCAGACCCCCTTCTTGTCGGAGAAGGCGGTGTGGGTGCGGTGGTTGGCGCTGTCGATGTTCTTGCCGTCCCAGCAGTCCGGGAACTTCAGGGTCCGCACCACCCGGCTGCCGCTCGGGCAGGCGGGGTACTTGTCGACGAGCTGCCGGTCCTCGAAGCCGGTGCAGCTCCAGGAGGCGTGGGCGTTGGCCGGTCCGTTGGTGAGGGCCTTGGCGTCGCCGGTGATGATGCGCAGGAAGCGGGTCATGGACTGGACCTTGTTCCCGGTGGCGGAGGTGTAGGTGATGTTGACCTCGGCCGGCTGGAGGATCTTGCCGACGTTGCGGTCCTTGCCGCCGCCCGGTGCCTTGAGGTCGCTGTCGTTGCTGCCGTTGAGCAGGCGCAGCACCGGCCAGTAGTAGGCCGACTGGTCGCCGTTGGAGCAGGTGGTGCCGGAGGCGGCGAGCCGGCCGTTGGGGGAGAACGCGCTGGTGGCGTTGTTGCCGACGTAGTCGTGCATGTGGTGGGCGCCGTTGCTGACGCCGGGGGCCACGATCACGTTGTCCGGGTTGAGGTGGCGGTTCTCGTTGCGTCCGCACTGCGAGGTGAATGTGCCGGAGGCGGGCCCGGTGCGGGCGGGCTTGGCGTTCGGGGCGACGGACTTGATGTCGACGAAACCGCGGCCCAGCTTGGACGCGCCGCCCGAGGACCTGCTGCGGTCGGCGGCGGCCTTGGCGGACTCGGGGGCGAAGTCCTTGGCGGAGGCGTCGACCTCCAGATCGCGCCGGATGGAGCAGTTCGCGAGCGCGGACAGGTCCTTGGGGAGCCCCGAGTCCGGTCCGGCGCTGGACGAGAGCTTCTTCAGGGTGGTGGTGCGTTTCGCGGCGAGGGCGCCCATCACCTTGTTCTCGCCGCCCTTGGAGCCGGCCTTCGAGAGGTCCTGGTAGGCGTCGGCGACCTGGACGTCGAGGTCGGCGAGGCTCTGGTCGACGTCGGCCTGGGCGGCGTCCGGCACCGCTGCCAGGCCGGAGCCGACGTCGGCGCAGGCGACCGTACCGAGCTGGGTGGCCGCCTGGGACCGCCACGGGCCCTGCCCGGCGAACGCCGCCGCCGCGAGGACCGACGCCCCGGTGACCGCCAGCACCCCGGCCAGCAGCAGGGCAAGGCCTCGGCGGCGGGATTTGCCGCGTTTGTGAATCCGCATAGTCGCACCTTCGAAAATGGATCGGGTGTCTCGGACAGGCCGTTGCCGGCCTTCGTGCTGCGCCCCTCCTAGCGCTGTGTCCCCGCGGGCGCCGGGACCGGGCTCGCGGACGGGGAGGGCGTCCCGCTGGGCGGACCGGTGAGGTCGCCGAACTTGACCAGTCCGGTGTCCTCCAGGACCGACATGTGGTCCAGCACCGTGGAGTTGGCCATGGTCGCCAGGTCGCGGACGGTGGAGTTCTGGGTGCTGGCGCGGACCTGCGCGACGACGGCGAACACCTGGCCGTGGGCGTTGCGCACGATGTTGGCGAACAGCCGGTCGAACTCGGGGCCCTGGGCGTCGTCCAGCTGTTTGAGCCAGGCCTTCTGCTGGGCGTTCGGCTCCGCGGGCACGTCCATGTTGAGGGTCCTGGCCGTCTCCAGGTCGGCGCGGTCGAGGTCGGTGTGCCCGTCGATCAGATGCTGGCCGGCCGTCTTGACCTCGGGGGTCCCGCCCTTGTCGAGGGCCATCCGGCCGGCGGGGATCTCCCACAGCCCGGCCAGCCTGACCCGCTTGACGAAGTCCCGGTCCAGCGGTGTCAGCGGCCCGGTCGGTGTCTGCACCGTCCCCGGTACATCGGCCGCCTGGGGAGTTCGGTACGAGCCCGCCGAGCGCACGATGGGGACCACCAGGGCGGCGACCGTGGAGATCATGGCCACGATCACGAGAAGAGTGGCGAACGATCGCGGAAGTCGGCTCACCTTGGGGATTCCGTAGGGAGCGGCTCCGGGTCCGCGCTTCTTCCTCGAAGATGACATCGGTTTCCTCATCACGCCGGGATGTGCGAGCACGCCGGCCCGCCGCGGCGGGCCCCGATCGGCCGCGTGGAACCTGCCGCGGAACCGCAGCACGGTTCCGCCGTGGAACGCACGGCAACGGACGGATCCGGGTGTTCGCAGGTCCCGGTCGAAGGTCACGGGATCTGGGTCGGTCAAGGAGCGGCCACGGCCCTCAGCGGGTGCCGGGTGGGCCGTCCTGGTGGGGCTCGGACGCCCGGGGGGCGGGCAGTTGCTCGGCGCGGCGGCGCAGCCGGGCGAACTCGGCGGCCATGCCGTGGATCTTCAGTGCCAGCAGGATCTCGAACCGCGCCTGGGAGGTGCGCAGGCTGGCGCCGAACAGCCGCTCCAGCTGCCGCAGCCGGTAGCGGACGGTCTGCGGGTGCAGGCGCAGCAGCAGCGCGGCTCTGGTCGCGCCGCCTCCCTCCAGCCAGGCGAGCAGGGTCTGCTCCAGCATCTCGCGCCGGCGCGGTGTCAGGTCGTTGAGTCTGGCGAGCCACTTGGCCGACAGGTGGCCGGCCAGCAGCGGGTCCTGGAAGAGCACCACCTGGGCCAGGTGGTCCTCGACGAAGAGGAGTTCACCGGCGGCGCCCGGCCGCTGCGGGGCCAGCGCCAGCAGAGTCCGCGCCCAGCGCAGGGAGGCGCCGGCGTCGGCGCGGGCCACCACCGGCCCCACCACCGCCGAGCCGCCCCGCAGCCAGCGGACGAGGGTGCGGTGCATGCCGGGTACGGGGTCGGGGATCAGCAGGTACGGTTCGGGCCCGTGCAGGTAGGCGATCACCTTGGTGGGGGACAGGCCCGGCGGGGGCGGCCCCGGCGCCGCGGAGAGCGCCACCGCCTGGACCGTGCCGGGGCGTTGCCGCGGTGCGGCGTCGGCGGCGGGTCCGGGGGGCCGGCGCAGCACCAGTTCCCCGCGCTCGCCGACCGGCAGGGTCAGCGCATCCACAGCGCCCCCTTCCAGGGGGTGCGCGGATGGCGGTGCCGGGTCCGGGGGCCCGGCACCGGGCGGTCGGCGGGGGTGCCGGGCCGGTC
>NZ_JAIZ01000572.1 GCF_000710465.2 Kitasatospora sp. MBT63
CCACCTCGGAGGCGGCGGCGCGGAGCACGTCGACCAGCGGCACCGGGGTGTTCCAGCGGCGGCCCGGCTCCTCACCGGCGAGGACGAGGAGGTTCTCGCCGTTGCGGCGCATACGGGTCGCGAGGTGGTCCAGCTTGAAGAGGTTCTCCAGCTGGTCCGGGTCGGCCTCGTTGTTCTCCAGGTCGGTGATCAGCGCCAGCTGGCGCTGGATCAGGCTCTGGCTGCGGCGCGACAGGTTGGAGAAGATCGCGTTCAGGTTGCCTCGGAGCAGGGCCTGCTCGGCGGCGAGCGAGACCGCCTGGGCGTGGACCTGGTCGAAGGCGCGGGCGACCTCGCCGATCTCGTCCTTGCCCCACAGCGGGATCTGCGCGACCGAGGTGTCCACCCGGTCCGGGTCGGTCTTGGAGAGCTTCTCGACCAGGTCCGGCAGACGGTGGTTGGCGATCTCCAGCGCGGCGCTGTTGAGCACGCGCATGCCGAGGATCATCGAGCGGGCGATGAAGCCGGTGAGCAGACCGGCCAGCGCGAGCGCCGCGATCACGATCGCCGAGTTCAGGATGGCGTCGGTCTGGGCGCGCGACTTGATGTTCGCGGCGCCGGCCACGACCTGGTCGAGCAGCTTGTTCTCGGTGTTGCGCAGGGTGTTGATGTGGCCACCGGTGGCCTGGGTCCAGTTGTCGAGGTTCAGGCCCTCGGCGGTGGCGGCCTCGAAGGTGGCGCGGGCCTGCTCCTTGCCCTTGGTCTCGCCGGCCGAGGCGGCCGCGGAGTACGCCAGACCGATGTTCATCAGACCCTGGACGGTCGGGATGGCCTGGCCGCCGGGCATCCGGTGCGGGGAGCGCAGATCGGCCGAGGCCTGCTCGCCGATCGCGTCCGCGTAGACCTTGGCGTCCTCGGCGGTGCTGCCGGTGGTGAACTCGCTGATCGCGGTCTGCTCGAGCTTGGCGGAGACCAGCAGGGTCTGGATCAGCTCGACGTTCTCGTACCTGGTGACCGTGTTGGTGCCGATGCCGACCAGCAGGTGGGTCATCAGTACGCGCTGGGTCGAGGCGGAGGCCTTGGCCAGCGACATGGCGTAGATGGAGCGGCCGCGGCTGGTCTCGCTGGAGCTGCCGAAGCCGACCGAGTTGTCGATCGCCAGCAGCGGCGCGAACATCGCGGAGTACGCGGCCGGGGTCGCGGTGGCGAACAGCTCCGGCTTGTAGGCGTTGTCCCGCAGGTGCGGGAGGTCGGCGACGAGCAGCTGGAACGCCTCGTTGCGGCGCGACAGCGTGGCGTCGTCCTTCACCTTGGCGAAGGCCTTGTTGTAGGCCGCCAGCGCCTGGTCGGTCAGACCGCGGTACTTCTTCACGTCCCCGTTGGGGTCGTTGCCGGTGATCCGCGGCGCGGCGGTGAAGTCGCGCTCGTTCTCCAGGGCGTCGGCCAGCACCGTCGCGGTGCGGGCCAGGTCCGCGGTCTTGAGCGCCTTGTCGGCCTTGACCCAGTCGTCGAACGAGGTGTTGACGCGAAGACCGCCGAAGACCAGGCCGATGATGACCGGGATCAGCAGGATCGCGACGAGGCGGGTCGGCACCCGCCAGTTCAGCGGGGACAGGAACTCGTACCGGCCGCCGCCGGCGGCACGCCGCTCGTCGGTGTCGGAGCCCTTGGGGGACTGGCCCGGCTTCGGTCCGCCGCCGAGCACGACGGACGGCCCGGGGCCGGTCCGCTCCTCGGTGGGGCTGAACGCGGAGAACCCTGCGGGTGCCTGGCCGCTACCGCCCGGCTCACTCTGGCGGGGCTCTGAGCGCTGCGGGGTGACTGGCTGCTTACGCCTCACTCGACAACAACCTCTCGACCGACTGGCGGCCATGGATCTATCCAGCGGCTTCCCCCGGTGGCCGCAGCCCGCTGTGGGTGGAACTGCCAACGATGACTACGGGGTAGCTGGAATTTCAGCACGTGCAGGGATTCGGGACAAACAGCACTCCGTACCCGGTCAGGCACGAGCAAATTGGACATTTGTGGGCAGGTGACCCCAAACCTCAAGGTCATCCGCGCATATCGGATCGAGTCGGTCACTGTGGGTCAATGACGATCTCCAAATGCCTACCGAACCGTTATGCGCCACAGCGCCCGTGCCCGCCCCCGCCCGAGGGGCGGAAGGCGGGCACGTGCCGTACCTCACGGAGGAGGGCCGGCGGGTCAGCGCAGTCTGGCCAGCAGGGCGTGTTCGACCAGGGTGATCAGGGCGCTCTTGGCGCTGTCCCGGCGTCGGGCGTCGAGGGCGATGATCGGGGTGTCGGGGCCGAGCTGGAGTGCTTCGCGGACTTCTTCGGGGGTGTGCGGTTGGTGGCCTTCGAAGCCGTTGAGGCCGACGACGAAGGGCAGTCCGCTGTTCTCGAAGTAGTCGAGGGCGGGGAAGCAGTCGGCGAGGCGGCGGGTGTCGACGAGGACGACGGCGCCGATGGCGCCGCGGACGAGGTCGTCCCACATGAACCAGAAGCGGTCCTGGCCGGGGGTGCCGAAGAGGTAGAGGATCAGGTCCTCGTCGAGGGTGATGCGGCCGAAGTCCATGGCGACCGTGGTGGTCGTCTTGCCCGCGGTGTGGGTGAGGTCGTCGATGCCGGCGCTGGCGCTGGTCATGACGGCTTCGGTGCGCAGCGGGTTGATCTCGGAGACCGCACCGACGAGGGTGGTCTTGCCCACGCCGAAGCCGCCCGCGACGACGATCTTCGCCGAGGTGGTGGCGCGGCTGGGGGCGGCCGCGTTAGAGCTTGCGAAGTCCACTGAGGACCCTTTCGAGCAGCGTGACGTCGGGCTGGTTGCCGGATTCGCCGCCGGCAGCGGGCTGGTGGATGGTCACGAGACCGGCTTCGGCCAGGTCCGCGACGAGGATCCGGGCCACTCCCAGCGGGATGGTGAGCAGGGCGGAGACCTCGGCGATGGACTTGACCTCGGTGCACAGGGTGCAGATCCGCTGGTGCTCCGGGAGCAGTCCGGCCAGCCGGACCGGGTCGACACTGGCCGAGACCAGGGCCTCCAGGGCGAGTTCGTAGCGGGGCCGGGTCCGGCCGCCGGTCATCGCGAACGGGCGGATCAGCGGACCGGAGTCCTGGCCGTCCTCGTCCTCGTGCTGGCCGAAGTCCTCCTGGTACCGGGCGTTGTCGCGTTCGGGGAACGCCTCCGGCCCCGGATGGCCCGGCGGGCCCTCGTCCGGGCGGCCGAACGGCCCGGAGTCCCGGAACGGCTGCTGGGGCCGGTCCTGGTACGGCTGGTCCTGGTACGGCTGCTGCTGCCCGTACTGCTGCTGGGCACCGGGCTGCGGCTGGGCGAAGTACTGCTGCTGCGGCGGGTACTGCTGCCCGTGGCCGACGCCGGGCACGCCGAAGGCGTCATGGCCGGTGCCGGGATACGGGACGCCGTACTGGCCGCTGCGGTCGTCGGGCGGTGTCACGGTTCCTCTCCTCACAGGGTGCGGCGGTGCGGTGCTGGTCCGGGACAACTGCGCCCGGGCCGGTGGTGCGAAGGCCGTACAACGCCCGAACCCGGGTCCCTCGCGGGCACCGGCGGCGGTTGGCCGGCGGTGCCCGCGAGGGACCCGGGACGGGCAATGAGGTCTTTCGAATACCAGGACGGTATCCGACGAACCGTCAGTGCAGGAGACTGCCCTGGAGTTCCGCGCGCAGCGCGGGGGTGAGGACGGCTCCGGCGCGGTCGACGAGGAGGGCCATCTCGTAGCCCACCAGACCGATGTCGGAGTCGGGGGAGGCGAGGACGGCCAGGGCCGATCCGTCGCTGACCGCCATCAGGAACAGGAAGCCCCGCTCCATCTCGACGACGGTCTGGTTGACCTCGCCGCCCTCGAAGATCCGGCTGGCGCCGGAGGTCAGCGAGGTCAGCCCGGAGGCGACCGCGGCGAGCTGGTCGGCGCGGTCCCGCGGGAAGCCCTCGGACATGCACAGCAGGAGACCGTCGGCGGAGACCACCACCGTGTGCGACACCCCGGGGGTGTTGTCCACGAAATTGGTGATCAGCCAGTTCAGGTTCTGTGCGGCCTGGCTCATCTGACTCAACTCAACGCTCCTGGTGGTTCGAGCCGCCGAAGAGATCGGTGCTGTTGTTCTGCTGTCCGTTGCCGGACCGGCCCTGCTGGGAAATTTCTTGGGGATCGATCCGGAAGCTACCGGTCGCGCCCGGGTCGCCGCCGGCGCTTCGGCCCTGCTCCACGCCGCGGCGCAGGTTGGTCAGGCGCCCGCGCACCTCCTCCGGGTTGCGGGAGACCTGCGGGCCGTCCTGCGGAGTCGGCTTGGCGTTGCCGGGGACCAGGTTCTGCTTGGGCACCCGGCGCGGCAGACCGGACGGCGTGGTGCCGCCGGCCGCCGGCTCGCGCAGCTGCTCGGCGCGCTGCCAGTCACCGTCGTTGGGGGACTGCCAGTCGCCGGCCGGCGAGCTGGTCGGACCGGTCGGGCCGTAGCCGCCGAGCGCCGACACCTGGTGGCCGCGCTGCTCCGAGTCGCCGCCGGTGTCCCGGGCGCCGGTGAACCAGTTCGGCTTCTCGCCGTCCGACCGGCCGCCCTGGTCGCCGCCGCCGAACACCGAACCGGCGTTGGCGGACGAGCCGGCCAGCTGCTGGCCCGGGCGGCGCTGGGGCAGCCCCGAGCCGAGCGTCCCGCCCTGGGAGGGCGGCAGCGCCGCCGGGGGCTCCTCCTGGCCGTAGGGGTGCCCGGCGGGCGCCTCCTCGGCCCGGCCGCCGCCGAACGGCTGGTAGCCCTGGTCGTACTGCTGGTCGTAGCCGCCACGGCCGTACTGGTCCTGGCCGTACTGCTGCCCGCCGTACTGGTCCTGCCCGTACTGGTCCTGACCGTAGTCCTGGTAGCCGTCCTGGGCGAAGGGCTGCTCCTGGCCGTACGGCGCGCCCTGGTACTGCGGGTCCTGGTACTGGGCGTTGCCCTGGAACTGGTCGTCCGCGTACTCGGGGTACTCGCGGTAGCCGTCCTGGGCGTACGGCTGGCCGGCGAACTGCCCCTGGCCGTACTGGTCCTGCTGCTGGTAGCCCTGGTCGGCGTAGTTCTCGCCGTACGGCGGCTCGACCAGCTCGGCCTCCAGCGGCTCCTGCTCGCCGTCGCCCTCGCCGGACTCCAGAGCCGCCAGACGGCGCTGCTCGAGCCGCTGCGAGCGCTGGACGGACTCCAGCGCCGGGCTGAAGCCGCTGGTGCCGGTGTTGCCGGTGAGGTGGTCGTCGAAGCCCAGTTCGGCGGCGCTGCGGGCCGGACCGACCTGGTCCCAGGCCTCGGCGGCCGGCTCCTGCTCGGCGAAGATGCGGGAGACCGTGAACTCCTCCTCCGGCTCGGGACGCGCGCTCAGCTGGACCAGCATCTGCGGGAGCATCACCAGGGAGGTGGTGCCGGCGGACTCGCCGGAGGGGCGGAGCTGGACCCGGATGTCGTGGCGCTGCGAGAGGCGGCCGACCACGAACAGGCCCATGCGGCGGGAGATGGTGGCGTCGACCGTGGGCGGCTCGGCCAGCTTCTCGTTGATCTCGGCGAAGTCCTCGGCGGTGAGGCCGATGCCCTTGTCGTGGATCTCCACCAGCACCCGGCCGTCCGGCAGGCGGGTGGCGTTGACCAGCACCCGGGTCTGCGGGCTGGAGAACGAGGTGGCGTTCTCCAGCAGCTCGGCGAGCAGGTGGACGAGGTCGGTCACGGCGGGGCCGACGACGTCGGCGTCGGGTATGCCGGCCAGCTCGATGCGCTCGTACTGCTCCACCTCGGAGGCGGCGGCGCGGAGCACGTCGACCAGCGG
>NZ_JAIZ01000573.1 GCF_000710465.2 Kitasatospora sp. MBT63
GGTCGTGCTTGCCCGCGCTGGCCGTGCCGATGACGTACGCGCCGCGGGCCTTGGCGATCTGCACCGCGAGGTGCCCGACGCCGCCGGCCGCCGCATGTATCAGGACCCGCTCCCCGGGACGCACGTTCGCCGTGTCCACCAGGGCCTGCCAGGCGGTCAGCGCCGCCAGCGGCAACGCCGCCGCCTCCGTGTGCGTCAGACCGGCCGGCTTGCGGGCGAGGTGGCGGGCCGGCGCCACCACGAACTCCGCATACGCACCCGCCTGACGCGGGAACAGCGGCATCCCGAAGACCTCGTCCCCCGGCCTGAACAGGCCGACCCCCGGGCCGACGGCCTCGACCGTGCCGGACACGTCCCAGCCCACCGCCGGGACGGCGCCCCACTCGACCAGGGCCCCGCTGGCACGGGTCTTCCAGTCCACCGGGTTCACCCCGGCCGCGTGTACCCGGACCAGGACCTCGTTCAGGCCCGGTACCGGACGCT
>NZ_JAIZ01000574.1 GCF_000710465.2 Kitasatospora sp. MBT63
AGCCGCCGCCCCGAAGCCGGCCACCGCCGCCCCGGCCGCCGCCACCGCCGCCAAGCCCGCCGCCGCCACCCAGGCGACCGGCTCCAAGGCCGCCGCGATCAACTTCGCGCTGTCCAAGGTCGGCCAGGCCTACGTCTACGGCGGCAGCAGCGACGGCGGCTGGGACTGCTCCGGCCTGACCCAGGCCGCGTACCGCCAGGCCGGCGTCTCGCTGCCGCGCGTCGCCGCCGACCAGGCGGACACCACCACCCGGGTCTCGCTGGACTCCCTGCAGCCGGGAGACCTGCTGTTCTGGTCCAACAACGGCAGCAACTCGGGCGTCTACCACGTCGCCCTGTACGTCGGTGACGGCAAGTACGTCGAGGCCGCCAACCCGCGTGCGGGTGTCCGGGTCGAGACCATCGCCGACTACGCGCCGGACTTCGCCGGCCGGATCTGATCCAGGATCCACCGGGCCGCCGCCCTCGGAGACCCTTCCGGTTCCGGGGGCCGCGGCCTGGGCTACGGCGGGTCCACCTCCAGGAGCGCCCGCCATGGCCAAGGTCACCATCACCCTCGACGCCGATCTCGCGATCGAGGTGATGCTCCAGTCCGGCACGAGGAATCCGCAGGACGCGGTCGAGCTGATCGTCCGTGACTACCTCGACCGCACCCGGCGCACCGAGGCGCGGACCGGCGACGCGGCCGACCAGCAGCGGTTGGACCCCCGCAGGCCGGTCGCCGAGGAGGGCTGAGGAGCCGGACCCGACGCCCTCACCCCCGAAGACGTGCGTGACGGCCCGGAGACCTCCCGTCTCCGGGCCGTTCGCCGTACCCGGACCCGGCCCGGACCGGGGCCGCACCGGACCGTCCCCGGGCCGGTGTGTTGCCACCGGGTGGGCGGGGCCCCCGGCGGCTAGAGTCGGGGCAGATGGCCCACCGGACGGGGGATCGTGATCGCCCATGGCGTCGACTTCCACGCAGTGGCCCCGCTACGTGCGGGCGGCCCCGTGGGCGCTGGTGGTCGCGGGCCTGGTCTGGGACTCGCTCTCCCCCGCCGACTACTGGGGCGACCCGATGGTGGCGGCGGCCTCGGTGCTCGCCGGGGCGCTGCTGTCGCTGCGCGACACCATCGCGGTCGGCGCGGCCGTCCTGGTCGGGATCCTGGTGCTGACCGTGCTGGACGGTTCGGTCGGCACCACCGCCGGCTACCTGGAGCTGGCCAACACCGCGTTCGCCGCCCTGATCGGGATCTGGGTCAACCGGGTGGTGGCCCGGCACGGGCGCCGGCTGCAGGCGGTCCGCTCGGTGGCGGAGACCGCCCAGCGCGCGGTACTGCCCGCACCGCCGGCCCGGGTCGGCCGGCTGGAGGTGGCCGCCCGCTACCGCGCCGCCCACACCGACGCGCTGATCGGCGGTGACGCCTACGCGCTGCAGCGGACCCCGTTCGGGGTGCGGGCGCTGATCGCGGACGTCCGGGGCAAGGGGCTGCCGGCGGTGGCCGCCGTCTCGGTGCTGCTCGGCGCGTTCCGGGAGCACGCCGACGGCCTGCCCGACCTCGGCGCGGTCGCCGACGGCCTGGAGCACTCGCTGAGCCGGGAGGCCGCCGAGGCGGCCGAGGAACTACGGATGGAGGGCTTCATCACCGCGCTGCTGGTGGAGTTCACACCCGGGCACGACGGGCTGCGGCTGCTGAACTGCGGGCACCCCGGGCCGTACCTGCTGTCCGCCGACGGCCGCCGGGTGCGGCGGCTCGACGCCCGCGAGCCGGGGCTGCCGCTGGGGATGGGCGGGCTCGGGGTCGGACGGCCCGCGGTCGAGGAGTGGCCGTTCGCCGCCGGGGACACCCTGCTGCTGGTGACCGACGGGGTGACCGAGGCGCGGGACGCGGCCGGACGGTTCTACGACCCCGCCCAGCGGCTGGCCGGCCGGGGTCCGTTCGACGGTCCGGGCCGGGTGATCGACACGCTGATCCGGGACGTCGACCGGTGGACCGGCGGGCCGCGCGACGACGACATGGCCGTCCTGGCGCTGACCGAGAGCGCCGCGGGGAGCCCGGCCTCCGGGCCCAACTCCCCGCCGCGCTAGGCCTCGTACGGGCCGGAGCCGGACCGGCAGGCCTACCGGCCGCCCGCCGCCGCGCCGGTGGAGCCGCGCATCACCAGCTCGGGCTGGAACATGAACTCGACCCGCTGGGTCGCGTTGCCCCCGACCTCCTCCAGCAGGGCGTCGACGGCGGCGGTGGCCATCGCCTCGACCGGCTGGCGGATGGTGGTCAGCGGCGGCTCGGTGAAGGCGATCAGCGGTGAGTCGTCGAACCCGACCACCGAGATGTCCTGCGGCACCGCCAGACCCCGCCGGCGGACCGCCCGGATCGCGCCCAGCGCCATCATGTCGCTGCCGCAGACGATCGCGGTGCAGCCCTTGTCGAGCAGCGCCCCGGCGGCCGCGTCACCGCCCTCCACGCTGAACAGCGTGTGCTGGATCAGCTCCTGGACCTGCTCGGGGGTGCTGCCGAGCAGCTCCCCGACGGCCGCGGTGAACCCCTCGATCTTGCGCAGCACCGGGACGTACCGGCGCGGGCCGATGGCCAGGCCGATCCGCTCGTGGCCGAGCCCGACCAGGTGCTGGACGGCCATCCACATCGCGGTCCGGTCGTCCGGCGAGATGAACGGCGCGTCGATCCGATCGCTGTAGCCGTTGATCAGCACGAACGGCACCTGGCGGCCGGTGAGCCGGGCGTACCGGTCGTGGTCGGCACTGGTGTCGGCGTGCAGCCCGGAGACGAAGACGATACCGGCGACACCGCGCTCGACCAGCATCTCCACCAGCTCGTCCTCGGTGGCGCCGCCCGGCGTCTGGGTGCACAGCACCGGGGTGAAGCCGTGCCGGCTGAGCACCTGCTCGATCACCTGGGCCAGCGCCGGGAAGATCGGATTGCTCAACTCCGGCGTGATCAGGCCGATCAGGCCGGCGCTGCGCTGGCGCAGCCGGGTCGGGCGCTCGTAGCCGAGCACGTCGAGCGCGGCCAGGACCGTCTGCCGGGTCGTCGCGGAGACGCCCGCCTTGCCGTTGAGCACCCGGCTGACGGTCGCCTCGCTGACGCCCGCCTGTGCCGCGATGTCTGAGAGTCGCGCCGTAGTCACGATCCCAGAGCCTATTGCAACCACGTCAGGCCGCCCACCAAATGGCACAGTCCGCGGGCAGAACGGTCTCGCCGTCCACCACGGTGAGCTCCGCCGAGGCGAGCAGGACCCGGCCCGGGGCGGCCGTCCGGACCGGCTCGCCGGTGGTGTTGACGGTGCAGACGAAGGAGCCGTCGGCGCTGTCGCGGCGGAAGGCCAGCACGCCCTCGGGCGCGTCCAGCCACGTGACCTCGGTGCCGGCCCCGAGCGCGGGGTGCTCCCGGCGGACGGCCAGCGCGGAGCGGTACAGCTCCAGGGTGGAGGTCGGGTCGCCGGTCTGGACCTCGACGCTCAGCCCGGCCCAGGTGGCTGGCTGCGGCAGCCAGCTCGGGCCGCCCGGGGTGGGCCCGAAGCCGTACGGGGCCTCGGTGCCGGACCACGGGATCGGCACCCGGCAGCCGTCGCGGTAGCCGTCCTGGCCGGCCTGGCGGAAGAACGACGGGTCCTGGCGGACCTCGTCCGGCAGGTCGGTGACGTCCGGGAGGCCGAGCTCCTCGCCCTGGTAGAGGTAGGCGGAGCCGGGCAGCGCGAGCATCAGCAGGGTGGCGGCGCGGGCCCGGCGCAGGCCGAGTGCGCGGTCGCCGGGGGTGCGGATCTGGGTGCCGCCGGGCGGGTTGGCGAAGCGGGTGGCGTGCCGGGTGACGTCGTGGTTGGAGAGCACCCAGGTGGCGGGGGCGCCGACCGGGCGCATCGCGTCCAGCGACACGTCGACCACCTCGCGCAGCGCGTCGGCGTCCCAGTGGGTGCCCAGGTACTGGAAGTTGAAGGCCTGGTGCAGCTCGTCGGGGCGGACGTAGTTGGCGGTGCGCTGCACGGTCGGGGTCCAGGCCTCGGCGACGCCGATCCGCTCGCCCGGGTACTCGTCGAGGATCAGCCGCCAGCTGCGGTAGATCTCGTGCACGCCGTCCTGGTCGAAGAACGGCATCACGTCGTTGCCGAGCAGCTTGAGCTGGTCGTGCGAGCCGAGGTCGGGCAGGCCGGGGGCCTTGACCATGCCGTGCGCGACGTCGATCCGGAAGCCGTCGACGCCCATGTCCAGCCAGAACCGCAGGATCGAGCGGAACTCGTCGGCGACGGCCGGGCTGTCCCAGTTGAAGTCGGGCTGCTCGGGGGCGAACAGGTGCAGGTACCAGTCGCCCGGGGTGCCGTCGGGGTTCTCGGTCCGGGTCCAGGCCGGGCCGCCGAAGATGGACTCCCAGTCGTTGGGCGGCAGTTCGCCCTCGGTGCCCTTGCCGGGGCGGAAGTGGTAGCGCTCGCGCAGCGGGGAGCCGGGGCCCTCGCGCAGGGCGCGCTGGAACCACTCGTGCTGGTAGGAGGAGTGGTTGGGCACCAGGTCGACGATGATCCGCAGGCCCAGCGCGTGGGCGTCGCGGATCAGGCCGTCGGCGTCCAGCAGGGTGCCGAACATCGGGTCGACCGCGCGGTAGTCGGCCACGTCGTAGCCGGCGTCGGCCTGCGGCGAGGCGTAGAACGGGGACAGCCAGACCGCGTCCACCCCGAGGTCGCGCAGGTACGGCAGACGGCTGCGGATGCCGGGCAGGTCGCCCATGCCGTCCCCGTTGCCGTCGGCGAAGCTGCGCGGGTACACCTGGTAGATGACCGCGTCCCGCCACCAGCCTCTGGAGGCACCGGCGTTCGCAGCGATCACAGCGGCGGCGGGCCGGGAGGTGTCGGCCAGGTTCTGGGTCATGGACTGTCATCCCTCACAGGACGTAGGTGGCGTTCCGGCCGCCGGTGCGGTGGCGGCCGTCGCGCGGTAGCAGGCAGATGGCGGAGCGTGGGTGGGGCGTCGTCAGGACTTCGCGGCACCGGCGGTCAGGCCGGTGACCAGGTGGCGCTGCACCAGGTAGAAGACCAGGGCGGCGGGCAGCGCGATCAGCACCGAGGTGGCGGCCATCAGGTGCCACTGCGCGTCGTGCTCGCTGATGTAGGTCTGCAGGCCCACCGCCAGCGTGTACTTGTCCGAGCTGAGCAGGAAGGTCGAGGCGAACGGCACCTCGGCCCAGGCGGTGAGGAAGGAGTAGAAGGCCGCCACGGCCAGGCCGGGCCTGGCCAGCGGGATGATCAGCCGCCAGAAGGTGCCGAACGGGCTGAGCCCGTCGACCCGGCCGGCCTCGTCGATCTCCACCGGGATGGTGTCGAAGTAGCCCTTGAGCAGCCAGCCGCAGTACGGCACGGTGGTGCCCGCGTACGTCAGGATCAGGCCGAAGTAGCTGTCCAGCAGGTTCAGGTTGGCGAGGATCGTGTAGATCGGCACGATCACCACCGCGATCGGGAACATCTGGGTGAGCAGCAGGGTCCACATCAGGTGGCGGTGGCCCGGGAAGCGCATCCGGGAGACCGCGTAACCCGTGGTGGCCGCCACCAGGACGCCGAAGACGGTGGTGCCGCCGGCCACCAGCACCGAGTTGCCGAACCAGCTGAGGAAGTCGGTGTGCTGGAGCACGAAGCTGTAGTTGGCGAAGCTGGTGCGCCCGAAGATGTGGCCGGGGTGCAGGTAGTCGGTCTTGTCCGGGCCCAGGGAGATGAAGGCGATCCACAGCACCGGGAAGACGGCGATCAGGGCGGCGACCACCAGCAGCGCGTGCGACAGCACGGAGGCCGAGCGCCGGCCGCGGCCGCGGGACTGCGCGACGGCGCGGCTCGCGGCGGGCCGGGCGGCGGTCGGGAGTTCGGTGACGGCGCTCATCTCGGCGGCCTCCTTCGGGTGGGTGGGGGGTGCGACTCGGGCCGGGGTCATCCGTTGGCCTGCTCGTTGCGGGCCAGCCAGCGGCGGTAGAAGCTGGTGAAGACGACCAGGATGGAGAGCAGCAGCACACCGTAGGTGGCGGACTCCGCGTAGGCCCGGGGCTGCTGGCCGAAGCCCAGCCGGTAGGCCCAGGTGACCAGGATCTGCGCGTCCGGGGCGCCGTTGCCGAGCAGCAGGTAGATGACGGCGAACTGGTTGAAGGTCCAGATCACGCCGAGCAGGACCACGGTGCTGCTCACCGCCCGCAGGCCGGGCAGCGTGACGTGGCGGAACCGCTGCCAGGGGGTCGCGCCGTCCATCTCGGCAGCCTCGTACAGCTCGCTCGGGATCGACTGGAGCCCGCCGAGCAGCGAGACCATCATGAACGGCACGCCGCACCAGGTGTTGACGATGATCGCGGCGGCCTTCGCGGCGAGCGGGTCGCTCAGCCAGGAGGGCTCCGGCAGGTGCAGGAAGCCGAGGGCGCTGTTGACGATGCCGCCGTCGGCGAGCATCAGGCGCCAGGAGAAGACGGTGACGAAGGTCGGGACGGCCCACGGCAGGATCAGCAGCATCCGGTAGACGGCGCGTCCGCGCAGGTTGCGGTTCATCAGCAGGGCGAGGCCGAGGCCGATGGAGTAGTGCAGGGCGACGCACACCACCGTCCAGACGATGGTCCAGACGAAGTGCGACCAGAACCGGTCGTAGGAGCCGGGGCCCCAGAGCACGTCGGCGTAGTTGTGCAGGCCGACGAACTCGTAGCTGTCCGGGATGTGCCGGACCCCGATCTGGCGGCCGACGTTGAGGCTGGTGGCGTTGGTGAGGGTCAGGTACACGCCGCGCGCCAGCGGGTAGCCGACCAGGACGCCGAGCACGATCACGACCGGCGCGATCATCACGTACGCGTACCAGTACTTCTGGTACGAGAGCCTGATGCGCTGTCCGAGACCGGGGCGCGGTTCGCGCTCTCGGCTGCCCTTGCTGGGCGCGCCCTGCACGGCGACTGCCATGGTTGACACCTCTTCGGGAGTTCCGCCGCCTCGCTTCGGCGACTGCGACTGCTGGTGCGGTTCGGGACCTGCGCGGCCCGGCGGGCCGACGGCCGGGGCCGCCCGGTCCGCGTGGGGGTGCGGGCCGGGCGGCCGGTGGCGTTACTTGGAGAAGCCGGGAAGCAGCTTCGCGTAGTCGACGGCGACGGTGTCGAGGCCGGCCTGGGTGGCCGCCTGGTCCTGGACGATCTTGCCGAGGTTGGTCCCGAAGGAGCCGAACAGCGAGGAGTACTCGGGCAGTTCGGGGCGCGGCTGGGCGGAGGAGAGGACCGCCTGGAAGCCCGCGATGCCCGGGTTGGCCTTGACCTCGGCCGTGTAGGCGTCGGCGCGGGTCGGCAGGGTGGAGTTCTTCAGCGCGAGGAAGGTCTGGCTCTCGGCCGAGGTGAGGTAGCCGGCCAGCTTCTCGGCGGCGGCCTTGTGGGCGTCGTCGGAACCCGCGTAGACCGAGACGTTGTGGCCGCCGGTCGGGGCGCCGGCCTTGCCGGTGGAGCCGGCCGGGACGGGGGCGATGCCGAGGTTCTTCTGGTCGGCGAAGGCGGAGCCCTTGAAGATGTTGGTGACCTCCCAGGGACCCTGGATGATCATCGCGACCTTGCCGGTGTTGAAGGCGTCCATCATGTGCGCGTACGAGTCGGTGGTCACGTCGGCCTTGACGGTGCCGGGCGCGGTGAACAGCGACTTGTAGATCTCGACGGCCTTGGCGGCCTCCGGCGAGGCCACGGTGATCTTCTTGTTCTTGGCGTCCACCATGTCGGTGCCCTCGCCGAACAGCAGCGGCATCGCGTAGTAGCCGTCACCGGCGCGCATGAAGAAGCCGTCGACGCCGGCCTTGTCCTTGAGCAGCGCGGCGTCGGCCTTCAGCTCGTCCCAGGTGGCGGGGGCCTTGGTGAGGCCGGCCTTCTCGAACAGCGCCTTGTTGTAGAGCAGGCCGAGGGTGTCGGTGACCAGCGGGGCGCCGTAGGTCTTGCCGTCGAACTTGGCCTGCTGGACCAGGCTGGGCTGGAAGGCGGCGGCGTCGGCGAGCGCGGGGGTGCCGTCCAGCGGCTCCAGGAAGCCGGCCTTGGCGAAGGCGGAGGTCCAGCCGACCTCGGAGCGGAAGACGTCCGGCGCGCCCTTGGCGCCCATCGCGGTCTGCAGCTTGTTCTGCGCCTGGTCGAACGGGACGTTCTCGAAGTTGACCTTGATGTTCGGGTTGGCGGCCTCGAACTTCTTGACCAGCTCCTGGTAGTTCGGAGCCTCGTTGGTGGCGTTGGAGGTGTCCCAGTAGGTGATGGTGACCGGCCCGGAGGACTTGCCGTCCGCGCTGGTGCCGCTGCTGCCACAGGCTGCAAGCGTTACCGCAAGGGCCGCAACGAGAGCGGAGGCCGCGATGCCACGCCGCATGAGAACTCCTAATGAGGTGGGGGTGCCCGAGAGGGAGGAGGACCGCGCATAATGGCTGTCCCAGCCGACTGCGCCGTTGCGGCCGTCGGGCTTGGGCAGGAACGTAACAGCGATGCAATCGCGTCGGAAAGTCCTTGCAGCAAGTTTCTGCAAGATCTGGCGATCGTTACGCCCGCGTGTCCTCCACGTTGCCACAAGGTAGCCACCTTGGACCGCTTTCATCCCTTTTGCGCCCGCCCGGCGCCACCCTCCCCCGCGCCCGCCCTTGCGCCCACCCTTGCGCTCACCCTTGCGCGCCTTGCTGCAAGCGCCGCACCGCGCCGCGGCCGGGCCCCTCCGGGCACCCTCCGGACACCCCTGCGCAATTTAAAAGGATGGACGTCATTTATATTGAGCGGGCGGCACCGCCGCAGGACCACCCCGACCGGCCACGCCCAGGAGGAACCCGTGCTCTCCCCCGAGTCGACCGCGACCGTCCGCGCCACCCTGCCTGCCGTGGGCGCCGCCATCGGCGAGATCACCCGCCTCTTCTACGCCCGGATGTTCGCCGACCACCCCGAGCTGGAGCGCAACCTGTTCAACCGGGGCAACCAGGCCGCCGGCACCCAGCAGCAGGCCCTGGCCGGCGCCATCGCCGGGTACGCCACCCTGCTGGTGCAGCAGTCCGAACCGGCCACCGGTCCGCTGCTGGCCAGGATCGCCCACCGGCACGCCTCGCTCGGCATCACCCGCGACCAGTACCGGGTCGTCCACACCTACCTGTTCGCCGCCATCGCCGAGGTGCTCGGCGAGGCCGTCACCCCGGAGGTCGCCGCCGCCTGGGACGAGGTCTACTGGCTGATGGCGGGCGAGCTGATCGCCCTGGAGGGCCGGCTCTACCAGGAGGCCGGCGTCGCCGAGGGCGAGGTCTGGCAGCAGGCCGAGGTGCTTGACCGGCGGCAGGAGTCCCGGGACTCCGTCTCCTTCACACTGCGGCCCACCGAGAGCGCCGCCACCGGCTTCCGGCCCGGTCAGTACCTCGGCGTGGCGGTCGTCCTGCCGGACGGCGCCCGCCAGATCCGCCAGTACAGCCTCTCCGCCGCCCCCGGCCCCGGCACCTGGCGGATCACCGTGAAGCGGGTCCACGGTCCGGCGGCGGCCGGGCCCGACGGCGAGGTCTCCGGCTGGCTCCACGCCAACCTGCGGACCGGGGACAAGGTCACGGTCTCCCGCCCGTTCGGCGACCTCACCCTGGAGGACGGCGACGGCCCGCTGCTGCTCGCCTCGGCCGGGATCGGTGTGACGCCGATGGCCGGCATGCTCGACCACCTGGCCCGGACCGGCTCCACCCGCCGGGTGATCGCCGTGCACGGCGACCGCTCCCCCGCCGACCACGCCCACGCCGCCGAACTCGCCGACCGCATCGCCGCGTTGCCCGCCGCCGAACTGCACCGCTGGTACCAGGAGCCGGGCACCGGCCCGGGCGCCGGGCACAGCGGGCAGGTCGACCTGGCCGGGCTCGACCTGCCCGACGGGCTCACCGCCTACCTGTGCGGCCCGCTGCCGTTCATGCGCGCGGCCCGCACCGAACTGCTGCGCCGCGGGGTCCCCGCCGCCGCCATCCGGTACGAGGTGTTCGGCCCCGACCTGTGGCTCGCCTCGGCCTGAGCCCGCGTCACGCCGCCCCGCCGTGCGCGCCCGGCGCGTCCGGCGGGGCGGGCGTGTCCGGGTGGGCGGCGGCATCCTGCGGGGCGGGCGCGTCCGGGCGTGCGGCGGTCAGCGAGATGGTGCACACACCGGGCTCCGCGAACGGGTGCAGCCGCAGCGCGCCCGGCACCCCGGCCCGCTCCGCCATCGCGTCCAGCAGCCCCTGGTGCACCGCGCACACCACCTCGGGATGGCGCTCGGCGTTGCGCAGGAACGGGCAGCCGTGCAGCGCCACCACACCGTCCCCGGCCCGCAACTGCGGCTCGAAGCCCCAGCGCCGGGCCTGCTCCATCACCTGCTCCGCCAGCGGCAGCGACGGCTGCGGCTGGCCCGGCTGCCCGAGCCCAGACTGGCCGAGCGCCGACCGCGGCCCCGCGTCCGCGGCCCAGTCCCGGCCCGCCCGCTCGGCCCGCCGCGCACGCACCGCCGGGTCCGGGCCGTAGCCGAGCGCCAGCACCTCGACCAGGTCCTGGTAGGCCGCCAGCTGTTCGTGGGCCGGTGCCGCGGTGTACAGCAGCCGGGGCCGGCCGCGGCCGGCCGCTGCCTCGTCGCGCCGCACGAGCACCAGCCCGGCCTCCGCCAGCGCGGTGAGGTGGTGGCGCACGGTGGTGATGTGCTGGCCGGTCCGCTCGGCCAGCCGACGGCTGTCCAGCGGTCCGTCTGCCGCGGTCAGCGCCGCCAGCAGCGCCCGCCGTGCGGGGGCCGCGAGCGCTCGGTGCACACCGGGGTCCGGACTCTCCACCCGGCCAATGGTACGGCGCCGTCCGGGCGGGCCGGGCAGGCCGGACCGGGGAGCCGGGCCGGGCGGGCGGCGCCGCTCAGGCCAGGCCGGGGCGCAGCACCGTGGTGGAGCGGAACTCCTCGCCGGGCCGCAGCTCGGTGGACGGGTACGACGGCTGGTGCGGCGAGTCCGGGTGGTGCTGGGTCTCCAGCGCCACGCCCGCGTACATCCGGTACGGGACGCCGCTCGCGCCGCTGACCGTGCCCGCGAAGTGGTTGGCGGTGTAGACCTGGATGCCCGGCTCGGTGGTGAGCACCTCCAGGGTCCGGCCGCTGCCCGGGTCCTCCAGCAGCGCGGCGCGGGCCGGGCTGCCGTCGGCCGGGCGCTCGCGCAGGACCCAGTTGTGGTCGTAGCCGCGCGGTCCGCGCAGCTGCGGGTGGTCGTCGTGGATGCCCTTGCCGATCGGGCGGGCCGTGGTGAAGTCGAAGGGGGTGCCGGCCACCGGCTCGTACGGGCCGAGCGGGATCTGCCGGTCGTCGACCGGGGTGTAGTGGTCGGCGTTCAGGGTGAGCAGGTGGCCGAGGACGTCGCCGCTGCCCTCGCCGGCCAGGTTGACGTAGGCGTGGTTGGTCAGGTTGACCACGGTCGGGCGGGTGGTGACGGCGTGGTAGGCGATGGTCAGCGCCTCGGGCGACAGCGTGTAGGAGACGGTGACGTCCAGGCCGCCGGGGAAGCCCTGGTCGCCGTCCGGGCTGTGCAGGCGCAGACGGACGCCGCCGGGGATCTCCTCCGCCTCCCACATCCGGTTGGCGAAGCCGTCGGGGCCGCCGTGCAGGGTGACGCCGCCGCCGGTGGGCATCAGCGGGTGGTCCTCGCCGTCGATGGTGATCCGGCTGCCGGCGATCCGGTTGGCGTACCGGCCGACGGTCGCCCCGAAGTGCCGGGCAGGCCCCAGGACGGCGGGCAGTTCGTCGGTGCTGAGCAGGAGTTGGGCCGGGGTGCCGTCGCGGTCGGGGGCGCTGAGGGTGTGCAGGGTGGCGCCCAGGTTCAGCACGCCGGCCTCCAGCGCGCCGCTGCGCAGGGTCCAGCGCTCGATGGCCGCGCCGGCCCCGCTCGCATCGAAGGGCTCTTGCCGCACCTCGGTGCCCTGCGCCGACGTCGCCATCGCCTGCTCCTCACCGGCCGCCCGGCTGCCCGCCGGACTGGCCACACCTCGGGGACCTCCCCCACGGGTCAGCCTAGGGCGTGGCCGACACTTCCCGTCGGATCAGCGCGCGGGGTGCGACGGCGCCGGGTGTCACGTCGGATCCGATTGGGGCTGATGTGATTTCAGGTGCTTTTCACACATCGGGTCCTGATTGACCATCACCTGCAAAAGTCAAGATTGGGTCAAGTGGCCGTACGCCCTCGAACGGATCTTCCCCGCGCCCAGCAGCGGTCCTATCGTCGACCCGGCCATCGCGTGATCACTGCGGTGGGCAGGAACCGAGTCCGAGGGGGACGATTCGTGGAAGCCTGGCACAGACGCACGCCAATAGGACGTTGGATACGCAAGAGGCACCGATGGGTCGGGCTGCTCGGCCTGCTGGCGGTGCTGATGTCGATGCTCGCGGCACCGTCCGCCGAGGCCCTGGCGGCGAAGCGGCCGCACGGGAAGATCTGGACCCCGCCGAAGACCCCGCTGGGGGCGGACCGGAAACCGGTCAAGGGCACCAACCTCGCACCGACGGCCGTGAAGCCCCCGGCCTATCCCGTGCCGAAGGACTGGAAACCGTCGCAGGCCGCTCCGCCGTCGGGATCGGCGACCGTGACGCCCGGCCGTGGGAGAGCCACCCAGGCCGGAAAGCTGCCGGTGGCGGTGGCGTCCGGGAACGGTGACAGCGCCGGCCCGATCCGGGTCGACCTGTCCGCCCCGGCCGGTGGAGGGGACATCGGCCTCGCCGGCCCGGTGATCGCCCTGACGGACACCGCGCCGACGGCCGGCCGGGCCGAACGCAGGGTGACCGTGTCGCTGGACGTCAAGGCCCTCCAGGCCGCAGGCTGGGCGGACCGCGCCCGGCTGGTCGCCCTGCCGTCCTGCTACCTGGCCACGCCGCAGCAGCCGGAGTGCCGGCAGCAGACTCCGGTGGCCTCCACCACGGACCAGGGCAAGGGCGTCGTGAGCGCGGAGGTGACCCTGCCGGCGGCGGGCGCCGCGGGCGGCCGCGCAGCACTCGCGCAGGAGTCGGCGCCCGCCGCAGCGTCGGCGGTGCTGGCCGCGGCGCCCGCCGCCGACGGTCCGCTGGGCGGCTACTCGGCCTCGCCGCTGGCGCCGTCGGACGCCTGGGGCAACAGCCAGAACCTGGGCGGCTTCGTCTACTCCTTCCCCGTCCGCACGCCGCCCGCGCCGGGCGGCCTCGGCCCCCAGGTGGCCCTGGCGTACGACTCGGCCCGGGTGGACGGCAAGACCTCCGCCTCCAACGCGCAGTCCTCCTGGACCGGCGAGGGCTGGGACTACCAGCCGGGCTTCGTCGAGCGCTCCTACCGCAGCTGCGACAAGGACGGCATCACCGGCTCCGGCGACCAGTGCTGGGCCGGGCAGAACGCCACCCTCAACCTGGCCGGCCACTCGGGCACGCTGGTGCGCGACGACACCACCGGCGGGTGGCGGCTGCAGGGTGACGACGGCTCGAAGGTCGAGCAGCTGTCCGGCGCCGCGAACGAGGCGAAGGGCGGCGAGTACTGGAAGGTCACCACGGCCGACGGTGTCCAGTACTTCTTCGGCCTGAACCACCTGCCGGGCGGCAATCACGGTGACTCTGCGTCGAACTCGGTGGAGTACACGCCGGTGTACTCGCCGAACAGCGGCGACGACTGCTACAACGCCGCCACGGGCAAGGGCTCCTGGTGCCAGGAGGGCTGGCGGTGGAACCTCGACTACGTGGTCGACCCGCACCAGAACCTGGTCACCTACGGCTACCAGCAGGAAGTCAACTACTACAGCCGCGGCGCCGGTCAGAACAACGGCGCCGGAACGCTCACCGCGTACGTGCGCTCCGCCGGGGTCAGCCAGATCGGCTACGGCCAGCGCCTGCCCGAGCAGGTCGCGGCCAACGGCTCGCTGAAGCCCGCCGCGAAGGTGCTGTTCACCACGGCGGAGCGGTGCACCTCCTCCGGCTCGGTGACCTGCACCACCGCGCAGCGCACCAAGGCCAACCAGAACAACTGGCCCGACTCCCCGCTCGACCAGGCCTGCGCCTCCTCGGGCACCTGCACCAACTACTCCCCCACCTTCTGGTCCCCGCTGATGCTGGCGAAGATCGAGACCCAGGTGCTGGTCGACAACGCGTACCGCGGCGTCGACTCCTGGGAGCTCAAGCATTCGTTCCCGGATCCGGGCGACGGCACCAAGCCGGTCCTGTGGCTGTCCTCGATCCAGCGCACCGGCACCAACGGCAGTCCGGCCCTGAGCCTGCCCGCCGTCTCCTTCACCCCGCGTGAGCTGGCCAACCGGGTCGACGGCCTGGTGCCCGCCGAGCCCGCATTCAACCGTCCCCGGATCCAGCAGATCACAACCGAGACCGGTGGGAAGATCAACGTGGTCTACCAGGACGCCGAGTGCTCCCGGGTCAACAACCACATGCCGCCCTCCGAGGACGCCAACACCATGGCCTGCATGCCGGTCAACTGGTACCTGCCCGGGTCCAGTTCCTCCGATCCGGTGCACGACTGGTTCCACAAGTACCTGGTGAAGACCGTCACGGAACAGGACGCCATCACCGGCGACCTGCTCAAGTCGACCGGCTACAGCTATGGCGGCGGCGCCGCCTGGCACCGCAACGACTCCGAGTACACCGATCCCAAGACCCGGACCTGGGACGACTTCCGCGGCTACCAGACGGTGACCGTGACCACGGGCAGCGGGTACGCGGGCGAGGGACCCCGGACCCAGCAGACCAGTACCTACCTGCGGGGTATGAACGGCGACCGCAAGGCCGACGGTTCCACTCGCGCCGTCACCGTGGGCTTCGTCCCGTACCCGGGTGCGGCGACGCTCACAGTGACGGACGAGAACTGGCGGGCCGGGAGCATCATCGGCAGCCAGAGCTACGACCGGGCCGGCGGCTCGGTCCAGGCCGCGACCGGTCTCATCACCTCGGGCGAGGTCACCACCGCGACCCGCAAGCAGCAGAACGGGATGCCGGACCTGGTCGCCCGCTACGGCTCCACCGCCACCACCAGCTCCTCCTGGAACAGGCTGTCCGACGGCTCGTGGCGCACCGCCACCAAGGTGACCACGACCGACCCGGCACACGGCAACCGGGTGGTCCAGGAGGACGACAAGGGTGACGGCACGGCCGCCGCCCCGGAGACCTGCACCACCACCGGCTACGCCGTGGCCGACGACCCCCGGCTGACGGCGCTCGTGTCGCAGCGGCGAACCGTCGCGGGCCTGTGCTCCACCTCGCCGTCCGCCGCCAACACCGTCTCCGACGACCTCACCCTGTACGACGGCAAGCCGTTCGGCCAGGCGGGAATCGCGGGCGAGGCCACCGGCACCCGGACCCTCGACTCGTACAGCGGCGGTCAGCCGCAGTACGTGACGCGGTCCACCACCACCTACGACGTGCACGGGCGGATCACCTCGGTCACCGGACCGGACGGCGCACGGACCGGGACGGCCTACAGCCCGGCGACCGGTGCGGCTCCGACGCAGATCACCACCACCAACCCCAACGGCTGGACCAGTAACGTCACCCAGGACCCCGGGCGCGGTCTGCCCCTGGTGTCCACCGACCTCAACGGCCTCACCACCACCGAGCAGTACGACGCCCTGGGCCGCCCGACCGCGGTCTGGGCACCTGGCCGGCCGACCGGCCTGAGTGCGAGCCGGACGTTCGGCTACACCGTGAACGGTCTCGACGCGCCGTCCGTGGTCACCACCAAGTCGCTGAACGAGGACGAGAGTTACTCGGTCAAGAGCGAGCTGTACGACGGTCTCGGCCGGCTCCGGCAGACCCAGAGCAGCCCGGCCACCGGCGGCACCGGGCGTCTGATCAGCGACACGGTGTACGACTCGCACGGCTGGGCGGTCAAGACCTCGTCGCCGTACTTCGAGGCGACCACCGCCCCCAGCGGCACCGTGTTCGTGCCGCAGGACTCGCAGGTCCCGGCGCAGGAGTGGGTGACCTTCGACGGGCAGGGCCGTGCGGTGTCGACGGCGTTCATGTCGTACGGGCAGCAGCAGTGGGTGTCCACCACCGCCTACCCGGGTGCGGACCGCACCGACTCCACCCCGCCCCAGGGCGGCGCGGCGTCCACCACCATCACCGACGCCCGCGGCCGTACCACCCAGCTGTGGCAGTACCGCACCGCCACCGCGACCGGCAACCCCGCCGACGCGGACGTCACCACCTACACCTACACGGCCGCCGGCCGGCCGGACAAGCGCACCGACGCCGCCGGCAACACCTGGACGTACGGCTACGACCTGCGCGGACGCCAGACCTCGGTCAGCGACCCCGACACCGGCACAACCGTCACCGCCTACGACGCCGCCTCGCACGTCGCCTCCACCACGGACGCCAAGGGCACCGTCCTCGCGTACTCCTACGACCTGCTCGGCCGCCGGACCGGCAGCTACCTCGGCAGCCCTGTCCCGGCCAACCAGCTCGCGGGCTGGACCTACGACGCGCTGGCCAAGGGCCAGCTCACCTCCTCCACCCGCTATGTCGGCGGCGCCGCGGGAAGCGCCTACACCCAGGCCGTCACGGCCGTCGACTCCTCCTACCGGCCCGTCGACACCAAGGTGACCATCCCCGCCTCCG
>NZ_JAIZ01000575.1 GCF_000710465.2 Kitasatospora sp. MBT63
GTCCGACGAGTCGCGTCGGATCAGCGGGCACCTCCTGGCCGAAGGCCGGGGGAGGAGGCTGCTCGGCGTCGGGCGCCCGGCGGAATCCTCAGGCGCGGCCCAGCCACCGCGGCCGGTCGGCCGGCGCCGGGACCCGGGCGGCACAGCGGCCGGACAGGACCGGGCCGCCGGGCAGTCCACCGGTGACCCGGTACCCGTTGCTCGGTACCCGACCCGGCACCCGCTGCCCGGAAGGCGTCAGCGGAGTCGGTCGGCGAGGGGTGGTACCCCGGGCGGCGCACCGGTCGGGCAGGGGCGGAACGCCGGGCAGCCCA
>NZ_JAIZ01000576.1:0-3632 GCF_000710465.2 Kitasatospora sp. MBT63
GGAGCTGGTACGGCGGGGCGTGGGCCGCGAGGCGGTGGTGGGCCTGCTGGTGGGGCGTACGCCCGCCGGGGTGGCCGGGCTGTGGGGTGTGCTCAAGGCCGGGGCCGCGTACCTGCCGCTCGATCCGCAGCAGCCGGACGCGCGGATCGCCCAGCTGCTGCGGGAGTCGGGCGCGGCCGGGTGTGTGACGGAGCGCCGGCTGCTCGGCCGGGTGCCGCGGGGTTTCGCCCCGGACCTGGTGCTGACGCTCGACGACGTGCCCGGCCTGCCCGGTCCGGCCGACGCGCCCGGTTCGGCACAGGGCCCGGATCCGCTCGCCGGGGTCCGGCTGCCCGAGCCCGAGCCGGACGGGCTCGCCTACGTCATCCACACCTCGGGCTCGACCGGCCGTCCCAAGGGCGTCCAGATCGAGCACCGCAGCCTGCTCGCCTTCGTCCGGTGGGCGGGCGGGCTGTGCGGGGTGGACGGGCGGACCAGGTTCGCCTTCCTGTCCTCGCTCTCCTTCGACATCTCCTGCTTTCCGCTGTTCGTACCGCTGTTGGCGGGTGGTGCGGCGGTGCTGGTGCCGGGCGAGCCGACCGGTCCGGCGCTGCGGGAGGCACTGGAGCTCCACCGCGCGGACACCTTCGCGGTGACGCCGACCCACCTGGACCTGTTCGAGCGCTACGGCCTCGACCTGTCGGGGCTGCGGACGCTGCTGGTCGGCGGCGAGCGGTTCACCCGGGCGGCGGCCGTACGGGCGGCGCGGCGGGCGGGGCCCGCGACGCGGATCATCAACGGGTACGGGCCGACCGAGGCCGCCGTGGGCTGTCTGGCGCACGTGCTGGACGGCACCGAGACCGGGCCGGTGATCCCGATCGGGCGTCCGGCGCCGTCCGTCCGGGTCGAACTGGCCGGTCCCGACGGTGAACCGGTCACCGCGCCCGGGGCCGGTACGGTCGGCGAGATCCTGCTCTCCGGCGTCCAGTTGGCGCGCGGCTACCTGGGCCGGCCCGACCTGACGGCGGCCGGGTTCCCGGTCGGCGCGGACGGTGTCCGCCGCTACCGTACCGGTGACCTCGGCCGGCTGCTCCCGGACGGCTCGTTGGAGTTCGCCGGCCGGTGCGACGAGCAGGTGAAGATCGCCGGTCACCGGGTCGAGCCGGCCGAGGTGCAGGCCGCCCTGACCGGCCATCCGGCGGTGCTCGCCGCCGCGGTGACGGTCCGTGAGCGGCCGGGCGGCGGCAGTCCGGCGCTCTGCGCGTACGTGCTGGCCGCCGACGGCCGCGTGGACGACCCCGGCCTCGGTGCGGAGCTGCGCGGCCACCTCGCCGAGCGGCTGCCCGCCCACCTGGTTCCCGCGACCGTGGTCCCGGTGGCCGACTTCCCCCGGACGGTGAGCGGCAAGACGGACCTGGCGGCGCTGCCCGACCCCTGGGCGGCCTCCGGCGCCGCCCCCGCGGCCGGGCCGGTGCCGGGCCCGGTGGCGGAGGCCGACGAGGTCGAACAGCGGGTGGCCGCGCTCTGGGCCGACGTGCTCGGCGTCGACCGCGCCCTGATCGACCGCCGGTCCGGCTTCCAGCAGCTGGGCGGGGACTCGCTGGCGGTGCTGGAGATGCTCTCGGCGGTCGGCGACGGGCTGCTGCGGCCCGGCGAGGCGGACCGGCTGCTGGACGGGATCGGCGACTCACTGGGCGAGTTGACCCTGGGACAGGTGGTCGCGGCCGTCCACCGGGCCCGCTCGCTCCGGGCCCGCTCGGTCCGAACCGGGGAGGTGGTGGCGTGATCTTCGTGGGACGCGGCGCCCTGCTCCGCCGGGCCGTCGCCCACGCCCTGGCCACCGGCCACCGGGTCGACCTGGTGGTCTCCGAGGACCCCGACGACCGCCCGCACGACCGGGCCGCCGACGGCCGCGCGGTGCCGTTCACGGCCACCACGGACGTCAACGCCGTGGCGGACCGGCTGCTCGGCCACGCCACCGACGGCGTGGTGTGGTCGGTCAACAACCGGCTGATCTTCCGGGAGCCGCTGCTCGGCCGGGGCCTGCGGATCCACAACATCCACAACGGCCTGCTGCCGCAGCACCGCGGCCTGCCGTCCGCCGCCGTAGCGTACGCGCTGCTGAACGGCGACCGCGAGTACGGCGCGACGCTGCACGAGGTCGACGCGGGCGTGGACACCGGCCGGGTGCTCGCCGAACTCCCCTTCCCGCTCGCCGCCGACGCCCGCTTCCACCGGGTGCTGCTGCGCGGGATCCAGGCCTGCCAGCAGTTGTTCGAGCGGTCGCTGGACGCGGTGGCGGCCGGGCGGCCGATCGGCCCGCCCGCCGCCCGGGAGCCCCGGCCGGCCGGCTACCACAGCCTGCGGGCGCTGCGCGAACTGCCCTCGTACGCCGGGCATCCGGCCTATCGGCGGGCCACGGACGTGGGGGTGGCGGCGCCGTTCGTACCGGAGTTGGTGGAGGTGCTGCGGGCGGCGGCCGGGGCGGACCCCGGTTACGGGGGCGGGCTCCGGACGGCCGGGCGGACTATTGACGGAAGTTCTCACAACGGGGTGACCGATGGGTAACATCGGTCCTATCCTCGTCGCCATGGACCTTGTACACGAGCGCCGGGGCGACGGCCCGCCACTGCTTCTGCTGCACGGCATCGGGCACCGCTGGCAGGGCTGGAAGCCCGTACTGGACCTGCTCGCCCGCGAGCGGGAGGTGATCGCCGTCGACCTGCCGGGCTTCGGCGCCTCGCCGCCGCTGCCCGCCGGGATGCCGTACACCATCGCCAGCGCGGTGACGGTGCTCGGCGACTTCCTCCGGTCCATCGGCGTCGAACGGCCGCACGTGGCGGGCAATTCACTCGGCGGCCTGTTCGCCCTGCACGCCGCCCGGCAGGGCCTGGTCTCCTCGGCCACCGCGCTGTCACCGGCCGGGTTCTACCGCGCGGCCGGGTACCGCTATGCGTCCGGCGTGCTCAACCTGCACCGGATCGCCGCCCGCACCCCCGAACCGGTCCGGGCCCGGCTCGCCGAATCCGCGCAGGGGCGCAAGCTGATGTTCGGCATGATCTACGGCCGTCCCGAGCGGCTCGACCCGCGCGAACTGCTGCTCGACACCCGGGCGTTGCTCGACGCGCCGGGCTTCCGGCAGACCCTGCTGGCCGGCCGGGCCGAACAGGCGACCCGCTTCCCCGCCGACCTCCCGCCGGACGTCCCGGTCACCATCGCCTGGGGCACCCGCGACCGGCTGCTGCCGAACGTCCAGGGCCGCCGGGCCCGCCGACTCCTGCCGGGCGCCCGCTTCATCCCACTGGTCGACTGCGGCCACGTGCCGATGGGCGACAACCCGGAGCTGGTCGCCAGGATCCTGCTGGACGGCAGCAGTTCCCCCCTGCTCGGCGGCGGGTCCGCGGAGCGGGACGGCGCTCCCTGACCGGCCGAGGCGGGCCCGGGACGGCTTCGGGCCGGGAGGCCGTCGCCGACGACGGCGGGGCGGCGCGGGGCCGGTTCGCCCGGCGGCGGGGTCCTGACGGAGCGTCAGCAGGCCGCCGGTGCCCGCTCCGCGCGGTCGGCGGACGGCCCGTCGGCGCGCCGGCCGGGAGGCTCGACGACGGCCGGGGCGGCCGTCCGGCGGGGCAGCAGCAGGGCGGGTAGCAGGCCGG
>NZ_JAIZ01000576.1:3750-24004 GCF_000710465.2 Kitasatospora sp. MBT63
TGGCGGGGTTCGGTGGAGTGGCCGTGACGGCAACGGCGATGCCGAGGGTCGGGCCGATGTTCATGGCCGTCTGCTTCAGTCCGCCGACCACCCCGGCGTAGCCGGGCGGCGCGTCGCCGACCACGGTGCCGGTGGCGGTGACCATCACGGTGGCGAAGCCCGCGCCGAGCAGGGCACAGGCGACGCCGACCACGGTCCACGGGCCGTCGGCACCGAGCCGGGCCAGGCCGGCCACGCCGAGTACCACCAGGACGGATCCGGCGGCGGCCGTACCGCGCGGGCCGAACCGGCGCAGCGCGGCCCCTGCCACGGGCGCGCCGAGCACCATCAGGACGGTCAGCGGCAGCATCCGCAGCGCGCTCGCGAGCGGGTCGAGGCCGCGGACCTGTTGCAGGACGAAGGTGGCCGTGAACAGCGCGCCGAACAGGCCCGCACCGGTGACCAGCAGGAGCGCCATCGAGGCCGTGACCGGCACGGACCGGGCGACCGCGGGCGGCACCACCGGCTGTGCGCTGCGGCGTTCGTAGCGGGCCAGCAGGGCGGCGGCCGCGAGGGTGGCGCCCGCGCCGAGCAGGGTCTGCGGCGCGCCCCAGCCGTGTGCGGGGACCCCGACCAGGGTGTGGACCAGCAGCGCGAGGGTGCCGGCGAGCAGGGCGGAGCCGGTGAGGCCGGCCCGCCGCCGGGGTCCGGCGGTGACCGCCGGCCCGGGCGCCCGGACGATGAGGGTGAGCGCGGCGACGGCCAGGGTGACCGGGACGTTGGCCACGAACACCGCGCGCCAGCCGAGGTGGGCGACCATGACGCCCCCGATCAGCGGGCCGGCCGCCGCGGCCACGCCGATCGCGCTGGTCCGGACGGCGACCGCCCGGCCGATCCGGTCGGCGGGGTGGGCGAGCCGCAGCAGGGCGAGCGTGGCGGGCTGGAGGAGCGCGCCGAACACGCCCTGGACGGTACGCAGGGCGATCACCCAGCCGATCGAGGGTGCGAGCGCGATCCCGGCCGAGGCCGCGCCGAAGCCGAGCAGGCCGGTGGTGAGCAGCCGGGCGTGGCCGTGGTGGTCGCCGAGGCGTCCGGCGACCACCAGCAGGGCGGCGACCGCCAGCAGGTAGCCGGTGCTGGTCCACTGGACCTGGGCGACGCTCGCGCCGAGGTCGCTGCGCAGGCTGGGCTGGGCCATCGTCAGGACGGTTCCGTCGAGTGCGACGATCATCGCTGCGGCGGCGCTGACCAGCAGTGCGAGCTGCGGCCGTACGGTGCCGCTCATGCGTCCGCCGGGCCGAGGTGGGCGTCGAGGGCGGCGTCGAGCAGCCGGTCGAGCAGGGCGGACGGGTCGTCCGGCGCGGGTGCGCGGCCGGGCGGCGGCGCGGTGTCGAGGACCAGTTGCAGGCTGCCCCAGGTCCAGAGTTGGGCGATGCCGTGCAGGTTGGTCCACAGCGCGGCGGCGGCCAGGGCCGGGTCGGGGGCGCCGGGGCGGCCGGGTTGCCGTCCGGTGGCGGCCAGGTGGTCGGCGACCAGGGCGGTGAGCAGTGCGAACAGCGGCCGGGTGGACTCCCGCAGCGGCCGGTGGCCGTCGGCCGGGTCGGCGCCGGCGACCCGGCCCTGGCCGCCGTCGGGCGGGTCACCGGCGGGCACGTCACCGGCGAGCAGGTCGTGACGGAACATCAGCTCGAACATGCCGCGGTTGGCGAGCGCGTAGCCGACGTAGGTCCGTCCGGCCGCGCGCAGCCGGGCGCGCGGCGGGGCCGGGCGGTCGAGGGCGGCCGCGAACCGCGCGCCGAGTTCGGCGAAGCCGCGGCGGGCGATGGCGGACAGCAGCGCCTGGTGGGTGGGGAAGTACCGGCGCGGGGCGCCGTGCGACACCCCGGCCCGGCGGGCGATCTCGCGCAGGCCGAGCGAGCCGGCGCCCTCGGTCGTCACCAGGTCGACGCCGACGTCGATCAGCCGTTCGCGCAGGGAGCTCTCGGGTTCCATGGCGGTGTTTCTAGCAGAGCCTCGTAGACACTGTCTACGCGCGCCGGCCAGGGCCTAGACTTCGCGCCATGGACGCCACCCCGAACGACCGCCTGGAACGCCTGGTCCGCCTCGCCACCGGCAGCTACCTGCTCGTCACCACCTTCCGCAAGGACGGCACCCCGGTGCCCACCCCGGTCTGGGTGGTCCGGGACGGCGACGCACTCGGGATCTGGACGGTCACCGGCTCCTGGAAGGTCAAGCGGATCCGCAACCGGGCCGACGTGCTGGTCGGCCCGTGCGACGCGCGCGGCAACCCGACCGGCGAGCAGTACCCGGCGACCGCGGAGATCTGCACCCCGCAGCGCACGGCCGCCTACCGCACCCTGCTGCGCCAGAAGTACGGCCTGCTCGGCGTGGTGACCCTGCTGGGCAGCCGGCTGCGGCGCGGCGAGGACGGCACCACCGGCATCCGGATCACCCTGGCGGACTGACGGCCCGAAGGCCCGGCCTCTCCGCCCGGAATGCGCTGGCGGCGCCGCTCGGCGCGCTGGCATGCTGGGCCCGTGGAGAAACCGGAGATCTGGCTCGAATTCGCCCCTGAGCTGCACGTGTTCGTCGCGCCCCGGCACCGGGCGGGACGAGCCGCGGTACGCACCGACGGCGCGTCGACGCTCGGCCACCTGGTGGAGTCCCTCGGGGTACCGCTCACCGAGGTGGGCCGGTTCGTCCTGGACGCGGGCCCGGCGCAGCGCCGGGAGGTGCCCGCCGGCCACCTCCCCGGCCCCGGCGAGGAGATCTCCGTCCACCCCGTGACCAGGCCTCAGCACCTGCCGGGCCCGGCGCGGTTCCTGCTCGACGTCCATCTCGGCACGCTGGCGCGCCGGCTGCGGCTGCTCGGGGTGGACGCCGCGTACGAGAGCGTCGACATCGGCGACCCGGCGCTCGCCACCCGTTCCGCCGCCGAGCAGCGGGTGATGCTCTCGCGCGACCGGGGGCTGCTGCGCCGCCGCGAACTGTGGGCCGGCGCCTACGTCCACAGCCACCGCCCGGCCGAGCAGCTGCGGGACGTGCTGTCGCGGTTCGCGCCGCCGCTGGCGCCGTGGACCAGGTGCACGGCCTGCAACGGGCTGCTGCGCAGCGCGTCCAAGGAGGCGGTGCACGAGCACCTGGAGGACGGCACGGAGCGGTCCTTCGACGTCTTCGCGCAGTGCGGCGAGTGCGCGAAGGTGTACTGGCGGGGCGCCCACCACGCCAGCCTGAACGCGATCGTCGAGGAGGCGCTGGCCGAGTTCGGCCCGGTCGGCGGCCGCGCCCCGCACTGAGCAGCCGGCCGGGTCCGGCGCGCGGATCAGCGCGGCGGGCCCGGCCGGGCGCGGGTCAGGAGAGTTCCAGCACCAGTTTCCCGGTGTTCTCCCCGCGGAACAGCATCTGCAGGGTGGCCGGGAAGTCGTCCAGGGCGCCCGTCACCAGGTGTTCCTTCACCTTGATCCGGCCGTCGCCGATCCAGCCGGCCAGCTCGCGGGCGGCCTCCCCGTAGCGCTTCGCGTAGTCGAACACCACGAAGCCCTCCATCCTGGCCCGCCGCACCAGCAGCGACAGGTAGTTGGACGGGCCCTGCACGGCCGTCTCGTTGTTGTACTGGCTGATCGCGCCGCAGATCACCACCCGGGCGTGCATCGCCAGCCGGGTCAGCGCGGCGTCCAGGATCTCGCCGCCGACGTTGTCGAAGTACACGTCGATGCCGTCGGGCGCGTGGGTGCGCAGCGCCTTGCGGACGTCCTCGGCGCGGTAGTCGACGGCCGCGTCGAAGCCGAGCTCCTCGGTCAGCAGGGCGCACTTGTCGGGGCCGCCCGCGATGCCGATCACCCGGCAGCCCTTGGCCTTGGCGATCTGGCCGGCGACGCTGCCGACGGCGCCGGCCGCGCCGGACACCACGACCGTCTCGCCCTCCTTGAGCGCGCCGACGTCCAGCAGCCCGAAGTAGGCCGTCATGCCGGGCATCCCGAGCGCACCGAGGTAGGTCGGGAGCGGGGCGAGCGCCGGGTCGACCTTCAGCGTGCCCTTGCCGTCGGAGACCACGTACTCCTGGACGCCGAAGGTGCCGACCACGAAGTCGCCGGGCCGGTAGCCGGGGTGGTCGGACTCGGTCACCTCGATCACCGAGCCGGCCCGCATCACCTCGCCGATGCCGACCGGCGGCAGGTAGGAGGGGCGGTCGTCGAGCCAGCCGCGCATCGCCGGGTCCAGCGAGATGTAGCGGGTCCGCCCGGCGAACATGCCCGGGCCGGGGGCGGCGGCCGGCTCGGTGACGTGCTCCCAGTCCTCGGGCACGACCGCGCCCACCGGGCGGCGGGCGAGGCGGATCTGGCGGTTGGTTCCCGGCATGACGGCTCCTGGGGCTGACATCCGGCCGGCCGGTTCGGCCGGCGTCCGGCGGCGTTCGATTCGCTGCATTCTAAGCAAGCGCTTAGTCATCTGGCCAGGGGCCCGCCCGGTGGCCGGTCCGCTGTCCCACCCGACACGGCCCCGCCTGCTCGCCCCCGCGCCACCCGTTCGCGGATGCTGGAGACCGGTCGCGACGGCCTCGGCCGGGCCGGAACCCGCCCGGACGGGCGGGCATCGCGCTACCGTCCCTCGGGCGTGATCGATACGAAGGGCGGGGACAGTGAGGGAGCCGAGGATGAGCGGGCCGAAGGAAGCGGCGGGCCGGGCCCGGGTGCTGGCGCGGACCGCGCTGGGCTGCGGGGTGCTGGCGGTCCTGGTGCTGCTGGCGCTGGTGGTCCTGCGCGGGCCGGGCCTGGTACTGGCGGCGGCGGCCGGGCTGACGGCGGCGGCCGCCGGTGCCTGGTGGACGCTGGCGCACCGGGGGCTGGTCCGGGTGCTGGGCGCGGTACTGGTGCTGCTGGCGCTCGGGGCGCTGATGGCGTTCTTCGTCGGTACCGGCCTGTGGGCGCCCGCCGTGGCCGCGCTGGCGCTCTGGGTGGCCGCGCTCACCTGCGCGGACCGCGCGCTGCGACTCACCCGGCCGGTCGCCGACCTGCTCGCGCACGTAAGCCCGGCACCCCGCCGGGCCGTACTGATCATGAACCCGCGCTCGGGCGGCGGCAAGGTCGAACGCTTCGGCCTGGTGGCCCGCGCCGAGTCGCTGGGCGCCCGGGTCGTCCTGCTCGACACCTCGGTGACCCAGGACGTCGCCGCCATCGCCCGGCAGGCGGTCGCCGACGGCGCCGACCTGCTCGGGGTCGCGGGCGGCGACGGCACCCAGGCCCTGGTCGCGGAGGTCGCCGCCGAGCACGACCTGCCGTTCCTGGTGGTCTCCGCCGGGACCCGCAACCACTTCGCGATGGACCTCGGTCTCGACCGCACCGACCCCAGCCGCTGCCTGGACGCCCTGCTCCAGGGCGTGGAGCTGCGCGTGGACCTCGGCACGGTGGCCGGGCGGGCCTTCGTCAACACGGTCTCCTTCGGCGCGTACGCCGAGATCGTGCAGAGCCCCGCCTACCGCGACGCCAAGGCCGGCACCGCCCTGGAGGCACTGCCCGAGCTCCTCGCCGGCCAGGCCGGCGCCCGGCTCACCGCGGACGCGGACGGCGTCCGGCTGACCCACCCCCAGGCACTGCTGGTCAGCAACAACCCGTACGACACCCGGGACCGGCTCGGCGGCGGACGGCGGCCCAGGCTGGACACCGGGCGGCTCGGCGTGCTCGGCCTGCGGGTCGAGGGCGCGGCGCAGGCCGCCGCGGTGGCGCTCGGCGCCCAGTCCGCCGGGATCACCGAGCTGACCGCGACCGAGGTGGTGGTCACCGCCGACGCCCCGGAGATCCCGGTCGCCGTCGACGGCGAGTCGCTGATGCTGCCGGTGCCGGTGCGCTGCACGCTCCGCCCGGGCGCGCTCCGGGTCCGGGTGCCCAGGGACCGGCCCGGGAACCCGCGGACCGGCCTGCTGCGCAACTGGCACCGGCTGCGCGCCCTCGCCCTGCACCACTGAGCCCGGCGCCCGGCCGCCCACCTGGGCACTCCCGCACCCGCACCCGCAGCGATCACCCGTACGCGCAGCATCCGGGAGGCGTCCGCGTCGTTGCTCTGGTCATGAGCCATAGGAACCCGCTCCGCGCCCTGCACGCCGCACCGGCCTCGGCCCCGACCCCTGCGCCGGGCTCGTCGCCGGACCTGGCGCAGCAGTCCTGGGTCACCAGCGCCGCCGAGCAGGCGTCCGACGCGCTCACCGCGCTGCGGACGGTGGAGGTCCCGGTGGGCGCGCTGCGGGCCGCGCTGCTGATCCTGGCCGACCTGGTGGTCAGGCCCGGCGAGAGCGAGGAGATGCGGACCGCGGCGGGCGAGGTCTGCGCGGTGTTCGCGGCGCTCACCGACCTGCCGGTGGCACCGGCTGCCACCCGGGTGCCGCACGGGTCGCTGATGCCCGTGCACTGAGCGCGCCGGGACCTCGAAGGTGCGCCGAAGGTGCCGGGACGGCAGCGCGCACCCTGGTCAACCCGGGGCGGTCCTGATAGGACGGCTGGATGCAGCCCGATACCCCGGCCGGTGTCCCGGCCCGCTCCTCGTACGACGTCGTGGTGGTCGGCGGCGGCCACAACGGTCTGGTCGCCGCCGCCTACCTGGCCCGCGCCGGGCGCAGCGTGCTGCTGCTGGAGCGGCTCGGCAGAACCGGCGGGGCCGCGGTGTCGACCGAGGCGTTCGAGGGTGTCCCGGCCCGGCTGTCGCAGTACTCGTACCTGGTGAGCCTGCTGCCGCCAAAGATCGTCGCGGAGCTCGGCCTGAGCTTCGCGGTGCGCCGGCGGCGGATCTCCTCGTACACCCCGACCGTGCGCGACGGGCGGCCGACCGGGCTGCTGGTGGATGTCGCGGACCGGGCCAGGACCGCCCGGGCCTTCCGCGAACTGACCGGATCCGACCGGGAGTTCGAGGCGTGGCAGGAGTTCTACGGGATGACCGGGCGGATCGCGCAGCGGGTCTTCCCGACGCTCACCGAGCCGCTGCCGACCCGCGCCGAGCTGCGCCGGCAGGTGGCCGAACCCGAGGCCTGGGAGGCCCTGTTCGAGCGTCCGATCGGCGAGAGCGTCGAGCGGCACTTCGCCGACGACCTGGTGCGCGGGGTGGTGCTGACCGATGCCCTGGTCGGCACGTTCACCCACGCCCACGACCCGTCGCTGCGGCAGAACCGCTGCTTCCTGTACCACGTGATCGGCGGCGGCACCGGCGACTGGGACGTGCCCGTCGGCGGTATGGGCGCCTTCACCACCGCGCTGGCCGGGGCAGCCCGCGCGGCCGGCGCCGAACTGCGCACCGGCTGCGAGGTGACGGCCGTGGCGACGGACGGCGCCACCGCCGAGGTGACGTTCCGCACCGGCGACGGGGAGCACACCGTCGGCGCCCGCCAGGTGCTGTGCGGCGCCGCCCCCGCGGTCCTGGACCGCCTGATGGGGGAGCCCGCGGCGGCCCCCGCACCCGAGGGCGCGCAGCTGAAGGTCAACATGCTGCTGCGGCGCCTGCCCAGGCTGCGCGACACCTCGGCGGACCCGCGGGAGGCCTTCGCCGGGACCTTCCACATCGCCGAGTCCTACCGCGAGTTGGAGGCCGCCTACCGGCAGGCCGCCGCGGGCGGACTGCCGGCCGCCGCACCCTCGGAGATCTACTGCCACTCGCTCACCGACCCGTCGATCCTCGGTCCGGAGCTGGCCGGGCAGGGCTACCACACGCTCACCCTGTTCGGTCTGCAGCTGCCGGCCCGGCTGTTCACCGGCGACCGCCCCGGGCAGGGGGACGCCGATGCCCTGCGGGAGGCGGCGCTGCGGGCGGTGCTCGGACCGCTGGAGGCCCACCTCGCCGAGCCGCTCGCCGACTGCCTGGCCGTGGACGGGCAGGGACGGCCGTGCATCGAGGCGAAGACACCGCCGGACCTGGAGCGCGAACTCGGCCTGCCGGGCGGCAACATCTTCCACCGGGAGCTGCAGTTCCCGTTCGGCGAGCCCGCCGAAGCCGTCGACCCCGGCTCCCCCGCCGCCCGTTGGGGTGTCGCCACCCGCCACCGCAACGTGCTGCTCTGCGGGGCCGGCGCCGTCCGGGGCGGCGGGGTCAGCGGCATCCCGGGCCACAACGCGGCGATGGCCGCACTCGGGCAGTAGGCAGCGGCCGCACTGCCGGGCCCGGCCGGGCCCGGTTCGCCCGTGCCGCCGGGCAGTTGGCGTTAGGGTCGGACCCGGACGTACTGGGACGCGGACGAACCGGACGGCGAGGGGGCCGAGTTGGCGAAGATCACGGTCATCGGTGGGGGGATCGCCGGTGCGGCGGCCGCGCTGGGCCTGCACCGGGCCGGCTTCGAGGTGGAGGTGTACGAGGCGCACCCCGACACCGGGGCGGACATCGGCGCCTTCCTCACCCTGGCGAGCAACGGCATGCGCGCGCTCGCCCAGCTCGACGCGGCCGCCGCGGTGGCCGAACTCGGCTTCCCGCTCACGACGATGGACGTCCTCGACGGCTCCGGCGAGGAGCTCGCCGCGATGCCGCTCGGCGAGAGCGGGCACCCGCTGACCCGCTACCGGTGCCTGCGCCGGGCGGCCCTCGCCGCGACGCTGCGCCAGGAGGTCCTGCGCCGGGGCGTCCCGATCCGGCACTCGGCCCGGCTGGTGACCGTCACCGAGGACCGGGACGGTGTCACCGCGGCCTTCGCGGACGGGAGTTCGGCCCGCGCCGACCTGCTGGTCGGGGCGGACGGGCTGCACTCGGCGGTCCGCGGCCAGTTGGACGCCGCCGCGCCGCGGCCCGACTACGCGGGTCAGCAGGTCTTCTACGGTTACACCACCGGCTACACCGGCGAGGCCGTCCCGCCGTCGCAGGCCCGGTCGGAGCGGATCACCATGATCCGCGGCAGCGGCGCCGCGTTCGGCTACGCGCTGTCGCCCGCCGGGGAGACCTTCTGGTTCGCCCGGGTCCCCGGACCGCCGGCGGACGCCGAGGAACTGGCGGGTACCGGCGCCGACGGGTGGCGGGAGCGGCTGCTGCCGCTGCTGCGGCCGGACCGTACGGCGGCGGCGGAGATCGTCGCGGCGACGGCCGACCGGCTGATGGTCACCAACGCGCTGCACCTGGGCCCCGGCACCCGCTGGCGCGGCGAGCGCACCGTGCTGATCGGGGACGCCGCGCACGCCGCCTCCCCCGCCACCGGGCAGGGCGCGTCGATGGCGTTGGAGGACGCCGTGGTGCTGGCCAAGGCCCTGCGCGAGGGCGGCCCCGGCACCGCGGCGCTGGAGCACTACGAACGGTTGCGCCGGCCCAGGACGGAGCTGAACGCCGCGGTCAGCGCCAGGCTGACCGCAGGCGGCACCGGTCCCCGCACCCCGGTGGTGGCCGCCGACCGGCCGACCGGCACCACGGCGGTGGACGAGGAACTGCTCCGGCTGCTCGACTGGAACACCCCGCTGCCGACCGGCAGCTGACGCACCACCGGCCGATCGGCTCCGCTCCCCTGGACGCCGGGCGGCCCCGTCGCCGGGTGGCGGGCGGCCCCGTCGCCGGGTGGCGGGAAAAAAGAAACCGGGTGCCCCGCGGCGCCCGGTCTCCCTACACTCGGCGACGAACCACCCGCCACGGGGAACGACCCGGCGGGTTCCGTGCCGAGTCGAGGGGAGAGTGGCCATGCGTCCGCGCGTCGCCGTCGTCCTCCCCCGGTCCCGGTACGAGGTGATCCTGGTGTCCTCGTCCGCCCGGTGCCCGCTGCGCGGCGGGTACCGGCTGTCCGTGACGAAGGTCTGAGACCCCGTCGGTCCAGTGCCGCGAGGCGTCCGCCGTGCCGCCACTGCGCCGCCGTCTGCCGCGCAGTACACCGTGCACCTTGCACCGTGCACGCGCCCGTCGCCGCCACCGTTCGTCCGGGAAATCGCGCCGCCCCCAACAGGATCACCCTGAAAGGCCACCGGCCATGCGCACCGCGCTTCCCAGCACGACCACCCCCGCCACCCCCGCCGCCGCCTTCGGCACCCTCCCCACCCAGGTCCGCAACCTGGGCATCCTCGCCCACGTGGACGCCGGCAAGACCACCGTCACCGAGCGGATCCTGTACCTGACCGGCGCCACCCACAAGCAGGGCGAGGTCCACCAGGGCACCACCGTCACCGACTTCGACCCGCAGGAGCGCGACCGCGGCATCACCATCTTCGCGGCGGCGGTCAGCTGCGCCTGGGACGGTCACCGCATCAACCTGATCGACACCCCCGGACACGTCGACTTCGCCGACGAGGTGGAGCGCTCGCTGCGGGTGCTGGACGGGGCGGTCGCGGTGTTCGACGCCGTCGCGGGTGTGGAGCCGCAGAGCGAGTCGGTGTGGCGGCAGGCCGACCGGCACGGGGTGCCGCGGATCGCCTTCGTCAACAAGCTCGACCGGGCCGGCGCCGACCTCGACACCGCGGTCGCCTCGATCCGGGCACGGCTGCACCCGCGCCCGCTGGTGGTCCAGCTGCCGATCGGCCGCGAGGGCGGTTTCACCGGCGTCGTCGACATGGTCCGGATGCGGGCGCTGCACTGGCCGGACGGGCCGGGCCGGTACCGGGCCGGCGAGGTGCCGCCGGATCTGCGGGCCGAGGCCGGGCGGCGGCGCCGGCTGCTGGAGGAGTCGGTGGCCGAGCTCCACCCGGCGGCGCTGGAGGAGTTCTGTGCGACCTCCGCGCTGTCCGACGCCACCCTGGCCGCGGCGCTGCGCGAGCTGACCCGCACCGGCGAGGGCGTCGTGGTGCTGTGCGGTTCGGCGTACCGCAACCGCGGGATCGAGCCGTTGCTGGAGGCCGTGGTGGCCTACCTGCCGGCGCCGCCGGACGTCCCGGCGGTGCGCGGCACCCTCGACGGCCGGCCGGACGGTCCGGTGCAGGAGCGGGCCGCCGATCCGGCGGCGCCGTTCGCGGGGCTGGTGTTCAAGGTGAACGCCACCGGCACGGGCCGGCTGACCTATCTGCGGGTGTACTCGGGCACGATCGGGAAGGGGGACACGGTGCTGGACGCGGGCGCGGGGCGCAGCGAGCGGATCGGTCGGATCCTGCGGGTGCAGGCGGACCGGCACGAGGAGTTGGAGCGGGCGGTGGCCGGGGACATCGTGGCGGTGATCGGGCTGAAGTCGGCCCGCGCCGGGGCGACCCTGTGCGCGCCGTCGGCGCCGCTGGTGCTCGAGCCGCCCACGGCGGCCGAGCCGGTGGTCTCGGTCGCGGTGGAGGCCCGCCGGGGTACCGACACCGGCCGGCTGGCGTCGGCGCTGGCCCGGCTGGTGGAGGAGGACCCGTCGCTGACGGTGCACACCGACGCCGAGTCCGGGCAGACCGTGCTGTCCGGGATGGGCGAGCTGCACCTGGAGGTCGCGGTGGAGAAGATCCGTCTGCTCCACGGGCTGGAGGTGGCCGTCGGGCGGCCGCAGGTGGCCTACCGGGAGACGGTGTCCCGCGGGGTGTCCGGTCTGGTCCACCGGCACGTCAAGCAGGACGGCGGCGCGGGCCAGTTCGCCCACATCGTGCTCGACGTGGAGCCGTTGGCGGCGGCCGACGGCGAGGGCGGTTCGGCGCTGTTCGAGTTCCGGTCGGCGGTCACCGGCGGCCGGGTGCCGCGGGAGTGGGTGCAGGCCGTGGAGTCGGGCTGCCGGGACGCCCTGGCCGAGGGCCCGCTCGCCGGCCATCCGGTCACCGGGCTGCGGGTGACGCTGACCGACGGCGCCACCCACGTCAAGGACTCCTCGGAGCAGGCGTTCCGGACGGCGGGGCGCCAGGGCCTGCGGGCGGCGCTGCGGGCCTGTGCGATGACGCTGCTGGAGCCGGTGGTGGAGGTCACCGCGACGGTGCCGCCGGAGGCGGTGGGCGGGGTGCTCGGTGATCTGGCGGCGCGCCGCGGCCGGGTCACCGGCTCGGCCGCGCGGGGCGGTTCGGCGCAGGTCACCGCGGTCGTGCCGCTGGCCGAGCTGTTCGGCTACGCGACCCGGCTGCGCAGCCGCACCCAGGGCCGCGGCAGTTTCACCACCCGGGCCGCCGGTTACGCCCCGGCGCCGGCCGGGCCGGCCGGCTGAGGCCGGGCGCCGGGCCCCCCGCCGTTCCCGGGATGCCGTTCCTGGGATCCCGTTCACGGGCGGGGCCCGGCGCCGCCGGTCGGGGCGGGCGCTGTGCGGGTACCCGCGGGTGGCAGACAGGTCGGCCGCCCGCGGGTACGATGCGAGCCACCTAGTTACTCGCCGGTAACGTGCGTGCCCGCGCCGCTCCCGGCGGTCTCCTGCGCCCGACCCCGTGAAGGAGCAACGATGCCCACCCTCGACCGCCAGGACAGCGTCTTCGTCCTCGACATCGGCGACACCGAGAACCGCTTCCACCCCGACTGGATCGCCGCCGTCAACGGGCTGCTGGACGAGGTGGAGCAGGCCGAGGGCCCGCGCGCGCTGGTGACCGCGGCGAGCGGCAAGTTCTTCTCCAACGGCCTCGACCTGGACTGGCTGTTCGCCCACACCGACCGGGCCGCCGAGTACGTCACCTCGGTCCAGGAACTGCTCGCGCGGCTGCTGACGCTGCCGGTGGTCACGGTGGCGGCGCTGCAGGGGCACACCTTCGCCGCGGGCGCGATGCTCTCGCTGGCCCACGACTTCCGGGTGATGCGCGGCGACCGCGGCTTCTGGTGCCTGCCGGAGGCCGAGATCAACATCCCGTTCACGGCCGGCATGTCGGCGCTGATCCAGGCCCGGCTCGCCCCGCAGACCGCCCACGAGGCGATGACCACGGCCCGCCGCTACGGCGGTCACGACGCCCTCGCCGCCGCGGTGGTCGACCGCACCGCGGACGAGGACGCGGTGCGCTCGACGGCCGTCGCCCTCGCCGCCGGGCACGCCGCCAAGGCGGGCCCGACGCTCGGCACCATCAAGGCCCGGATGTACGCCGGCGTCCTGGAGGCGCTGCGCGAGAAGGACATCCCGCTCGGCTGACCCCCTTCCGCCGGCCCGCGCCCGAACCGCTCCGGCCACGCGGGCCGGCACTCCGGCGAACGACCGCACCGGTGATCCGGTGATCCGGTGATCCGGTGATCCGCGATCCGGCAGCGGGGAGTCCACTTCCCGCCCCGCGGGTGTCACGGCGGCACGGCCAACGGATCGGTTCCGGCCAAATCCGGCCGATTGCCGACATCGGCCGACCCGTCCCGGGCCCACGCGCTCGAATATCCCCTTCGATCGTCTCGAACGGCGACCCGAATCAGGGGTGGACATGGCTGTAATCGACGGACACGCACGGCCCGGGACTCCGGCCGCGCCGCTCGGAGCTCCCTGCCCGCGCTGCGGTGCGGCCGACGGTCCGGGGCCGCGCCCGGGCGGTGCCGAGGAGCGCTTCCGGGGGCTGCTGGAGGCGGCGCCGGACGCCATGGTGATCGTGGACGACGGCGGCATCATCCGGCTGGTCAACGCCCAGACCGAGGCGCTGTTCGGTTACGCCCGTGCGGAGTTGCTCGGCCGGCCGGTCGAGGTGCTGGTGCCCGGGAGGTTCCGGACCGGCCACGCGGCGCACCGGGCCGGCTACACCGCCAACCGCCAGGTCCGGCCGATGGGGGCCGGGCTGGAACTGCACGGCGTGCGCCGCGACGGCACCGAGTTCCCGGTCGAGATCAGCCTCAGCCCGCTGGAGACCGCCGACGGCCTGCTGATCTCCGCGGCCGTCCGGGACGTCAGCGAACGCAAGGCCGCCGAGGCCGAGCTGACCACCCTGTACGAACAGCAGCGGCACGCCGCCCTCACCCTGCAGCGCAGCCTGATGGGCACCCCGCCGGCCGTGCCGGGGCTGGCGACGGCCAGCCGCTACCTGCCCGCCACCCAGGGGCTCGGCGTCGGCGGGGACTGGTTCGACCTGGTGCCGCTGGGGGCCGGCCGGGTCGGCGTGCTGGTGGGCGACGTGATGGGGCGCGGCCTGGAGGCGGCCGCGATCATGGGTCAGATCCGCTCGGCGGCACACGCCCTGGCCAAGACCGGCATGCAGCCGCGCGAGCTGATGCGGGCGCTGGAGGCGGTGGTGGCCGACCTGGCCGGCCCCGACCAGCTGGTCACCTGCTGCTACCTGGTCATCGCACCGGACGTCGGCGAGGTCACCATCTGCTCGGCCGGACACCTGCCCGCCCTGCTCGCCGTGCCCGGCCAGGACGTCCGGGCGCTGGCGGCCCCGGTGAGCGTCCCGCTCGGGGTCGGTGACGTGCTGCACCGGCAGACCTCGATCGCGGTCCCGCCCGGCGCGACCCTGGTGCTCTACACCGACGGGCTGATCGAGACCCCGGTCAGCGACATCGAGGAACGGCTGGCCTTCCTGGTCGGAACGCTGGACGACGCGTTCTCCCGGGCCTCCGGTCTGGAGGAGGCCGCCGACCTGGTGCTGGCGGAACTGCTGCCCGACAGCGGCGGGAACGACGACGTCACCCTGCTGCTCGCCCGGCTCCCGGCCGCCCCGCTGGCCAGCGACGCGTGCGACTACCCGGCCAGCGCGGCCACGGTGCCCGAGGGCCGGGCGTTCCTCACCAAGGCGCTGCTCTCCTGGGGGCTCGACGACCTGGTCGACAACGCTCGGCTGCTGGTCTCCGAAGTGCTCACCAACGCCGTCCGGCACGGCCGGGGACCGGTCCGGCTGCAGATCCGCCGGACCACCCGGGAGGTCACGGTCGAGGTGGTCGACGACTGCCCGACCCTGCCGCAGCCCCGGATGGCCGCCGACGACGAGGAGTCGGGCCGCGGGCTGCTGCTGGTCGACTCGCTCGCCGACGACTGGGGGGTCCGGCCTACGGACGAGGGGAAGACCACCTGGTTCACCTTCGGCCTGCGGCCCGGCGGCGGCGCCGGGGCATGAGGCGGCGGGGCGCGGGCGCCGGGTACGGGCGGCGCTCCCGGACACTGGCCGCGCCTGCACGCTGCCGGGGGCCGGCGCCGCCTACCATCGTGAGCACTCGGACACCGTCCGGTCACGCACCGGGGGAAGACAGGTGCGCGCGTGATCGCGCTGGTCATCAGCATGGGGACGCTGTTCGCCTGGGCCCTGGTGGCCGGCCGGCTGGCCCGGTGGAGCATCACCGCACCGGTCGCCATGACGGCCGCGGGCGTGGTGCTGACGGTCGGTCCGCACCCGCTGGTACAGATCGGGCTGACCACCTCGGACGCCGAACGCGCCGTGGAGATCATCCTCGCCGTGCTGCTGTTCACGGACGCCACCCACGTACCGCCCGGGGTGGTGCACGCGCAGCGCCGGCTGCTGGTCCGGCTGCTGCTGCTGGCACTGCCGCTGACCTTCGCCGCCGGGGTGCTGACGGGCGGTCTGCTGTTCCCCGCGGGCCACTGGTGGCTGGTGGCGCTGTTCGCCGCGGTGACCGTGCCGGTCGACCTCGCCCCGGCCGCCGAACTGATCGGCGACACCCGGCTGCCGTCCTGGCTGCGCGGGGTGCTGACGGTCGAGAGCGGACTCAACGACGGCCTGCTCGCACCGGTCTTCCTGCTCTGCCTCGCCGGGACCGAGGCGCACGGGGAGAGCCTGGCACCCGACGCCTCCTCGCTCGGGGACGCGGTCGCCGCGCTGCTGTGGGCGGTGGTCGCCGGGGCCGTGGTCGGCAAGCCGGGCGGGGTGCTGCTGCGACGCGCCTGGCTGGCGGGGTGGACCAGGCCCGCCGCCGTCCGGCTCGGGATCCTCGCGCTGCCGCTGATGGCGTACGCCCTGGCGATCGTGCTGGACGGCAACGGGTTCGTGGCGGCGTTCGTGGCCGGGCTGCTGTTCACCCCGGCGTCCCGGGCGCTGCCCGCGCCCGCCCTGCACCTGCTCGAGGACACCGGGACGCTGCTCTCACTGGCGCTGTGGTTCGTCTTCGGCAAGGTCGTCACGCAGGCGTTCGCGGGCGACTTCGACCCCCGGGTGGTCGCCTACGCGGCGCTGTCGCTGACGGTGGTGCGGATCGTCCCGGTGCTGATCTGCCTGGTGGGCAGCGGCCTGGACCGGGCCGACCGGCTGCTGCTGGCCTGGCTTGGGCCGCGCGGCCTGGCGTCCATCGTCTTCGGCCTGCTCGCCTTCATCTCGCTCGCCCCGGCCGACCCGCACGCGGCCGACCTGATCGGCCAGGTGATGACGATGACCGTCCTGATGAGCCTGGTGCTCCACGGGCTGACGTACGGTCCGCTGGCCGAGCACTACGCGCGGGCCCGCCGGCGGGCGACCGGCGCCGACGCAAACTGATGTCTCATCAGATGTCGTGCGGCGGGGATGCCATCAGGCCGCCGCGGTAGGCGAGGGCGACCGCCTGGGAGCGGTCGCGGACGTCCAGCTTGGCAAGGATCCGCTTGACGTGCGTCTTGACGGTGGACTCGGCCAGCAGCAGCTCCGCCGCGATGTCCGCGTTGGGCCGGCCCTCGGCAGCGAGCCGGAGCACCTCGCGCTCGCGGTCGGTGAGCCGGGCCAGCCTCCCGTCGGGCGGCGCGGCGGCCCGGGGCGGCTGCCGGGCGACCAGGTGGCCCAGCAGGTCACGGGTGACGGCCGGGTCCAGCACCGCGTCCCCGCCGGCCACCGCCCGCACGGCGTCGATCAGTCGCTCCGGCGAGGCCCGCTTGAGCAGGAACCCGGCGGCCCCGGCGCGCAGCGCCCCCCACACGTACTCGTCGTGGTGGAAGGTGGTCAGCACCAGGACCCGGGTGGGCAGGTGGGAGGCGACGATCCGCCGGGTCGCCTCGACCCCGTCGACGCCGGGCATCCGGACGTCCATCAGGACCACGTCGGGCGTCAGCCCGCGGCACAGCGCGACGGCCTCCAGGCCGTCCGCGGCCTGCCCGATCACCTCGATCCCGCTGCCGTCGGCCGTGGAGAGCACCAGGGCGAGACCGGCGCGCAGCAGCGCGTCGTCGTCGGCGAGCACCACCCGGATCGTCATGGCAGCGGGAGCACCACGTGCAGTCGGAAGCCGCCCCGATCGCCCGCGCCGTGCTCCACCCGGCCGGCCAGCGGCGCGACGCGTTCGGCGATGCCGAGCAGCCCCCGGCCGGGTGCGTACCCGGCGGCGGCGCCCCGCCCGTCGTCGCTGACCAGGATGGACAGCCCACGTCCGTCCCGGCCGACCGTGACCTCGGCGGCCGTGGCCCGGGCGTGCTTGACGGTATTGGTCAGGGCCTCTTGGACGATCCGGTACGCACAGCGGTCGACCGCGCTCGGTACGTGCAGCGCGGCCCGGTCGAGGCGGGTGGTGACCCGGATCCCGGCCTGTTCCATCCGGGCGAGCAGCCGGGGCAGGTCGGCGAGTCCGGGCTCGGCCCCGGCGGGGGCCGGGTGGCCGGGGGCGGGGCCGCCGGGGTGCGGGTGACCCGGGGTCGGGCCGCCGGGGTGCGGGTCGGCCGGTCGGGTGTGGCGCAACAGGCCCAGGACCCGGTCGAGTTCACCGAGCGCCTCGCGGCCGGTGTCCTCCAGACCGTGCAGCAGCTCACGGGTGTGGTCCGGGTCGCGGTCGAGCAGCCGCCGGGCGGCGCCGGCCTGGACCAGCATCAGGTTGAGGGTGTGGCCCAGCAGGTCGTGGACGTCGCGGGCGACCCGGGCGCGTTCCTCGGCGAGGGCGCGCTCGCGGGCGGCCCGGCGCTCGCCCTCCCGCTCCTCCTGCCGGCGGGCGGTGCCGTAGCCGAGGGCCCAGGCCGCCAGCCAGAGCCCGAGCACGCCGACCGGGATGACCGGGTAGGTGTGGGCGAGGCCGGAGAAGTAGGCGGCCATGCCGACCACCACGACCGGCGGCCCCCACCGGGCCCGCCACCGGGTCGCGTAGAGGCCGAGGGCGTGCAGCCCGACCAGGTTGGCGTACGGGGACACCACGCCGGGCTGGACGAACAGCGCCTCCGCCGACAGGGCGGCGGTGCCCACGAGGTACCCGCTGAGCGGTGCGAGACGGCGCACGGCCAGCGCCGCCGCGACCACCACTCCGAGCACGACCGCGGCCGGCATCCGCTCACCGATCTCGCCTGCCGCACGGGCCCGTTCGAGCAGCATCGCGGCGAGGAAGCCGAGCGCAAGCAGTCCGTCGAGGAGCAGCGCGCGCCGCGACGGCCGGGCCGGCCGGGACGCGGCCTCGGTCGCGGGACCGGCGGCGGGCTCGGCGGGGGCTCGCGACACGGCTCGGGACACGGCTCGGGACGGCTGTCGGCGCGGGAGCGTACTGGCGTCCGGCACCGGACCGGCCTCCCTCCGACGGTCACCGCGCACCCCGGGCGGCGGCGGCTCCCTGGAGGGTAGCGAGCGGGCCCGGGTGCGCGCATCGCCCCTCGGGGGTACGCCCGGTGTACCCCCGCTGGGGTAGCCCCCGGACGTCCTCCCGGTGGGGTGGCCCCGCCGACCCCCCCGGAGGGGACGCGTGGCCGGCGGTCCGCTTCCTAGCGTGCTCGGCATGGAACTCCGCACTCCCGCCTCCGCCCCCTGCGGGCCCACCGTCAGGACCGGCCACCGATGACCACGACACCGACGACAACACCGACGACGGCACCGACGGCACCCACGACGACGCTGCGGCGGCGGGTCGGCTGGGGCACCGTCACCGTCCTGGCGACCGGCATCGCCCTGATCTCCGCCCGCTACCTCACCCTGGACCCGGACACCTTCCTCCAGGAGCAACGCGCCACCTATCTGGCCCATCTGACGCCGCTGGTCCTGCACGTGGCGGGCGGCATCGTGGCCCTGGTGCTCGGCCCGTGGCAGTTCCCGCCGCGGTTGCGGGCCCGCCGGCCGGCCGTCCACCGATGGGTGGGCCGGCTGTACCTGACCGCGGTGGCGGCGACCGGCGTCGGCGGCCTGCTGCTGGCACCGCACGGGCTGTTCGCCCCGGCGGCCCCACTGGGCTTCACGGTCCTGGCCGTCCTGCTGCTGGCGACCTCGGCGGCGGCCCTGGTGACGATCCGCCAGGGTGCGGTGGAGCGGCACCGCCGCTGGATGGTCAGGTCCTACGCCCTGATCTTCACGGGCGTCACCTTCCGGCTGTGGCTGATGGTGCTGGGCTCGGCGGGGGTGCCGTTCGACCAGGCCTACGTGAGCGGCGCCTGGGGTGCCCTCCTGCTCGACCTGGCGGTGGCGGAGCGGGTTCTCGCCGGGGGCCGGGAGCACCGGCCGGCCCGCTCCCGCCGTCCACGGTCGCCCGGCGCCGACAGCTGAAGCCGCCACCCCTGCCAGGCACACGTCACACACGGTCACGCCACCCTCGGCCCGGGACCTCACAAACCGTCAACCACCGCCCACGGAAGCCCTGGTGGACCGGGCATCGATCCACCCCGGCACCCTCCTCCGATCAGTCACCTAACGTGACGACTTCGTCGCGGACGATGACGGAGGGCGTAATCTACCGCACCCGGACAGTGCAGTTGCAGAATTCTTCAATTCCCGAGTCGCAGCTACCCGGAGATGCCTAACGTCGCATTCATGGCAACCACTGATGTCGCATTGAAGGAAGCAATGATGATCGAGGGCGCGCTCGGCGTCGCCCTCGTCGACTACGGCAGCGGGATGGCCCTGGGCACCCTCGGCGGCGGGCCGGAGCTGGACCTCTCGGTCGCCGCCGCGGGCAACACGGACCTGGTCCGGGCGAAGATGCGCACGATGGAGATGCTGGGTCTGACCGGCGCCATCGAGGACATCCTGGTCACCCTCACCAGCCAGTACCACGTCATCCGGCCGCTGACCTCGCGCACCGGAAAGGGACTGTTCCTGTACCTCGCACTGGACCGCAAGCGCGCCAACCTGGCGATGGCCAGGCGCCGGCTGGAGCAGGTGGAGAACGAGCTGGAGCTCTGATGCACCTTCCGCTCTACCAGGTGAAGGCCGAGTTCTTCCGGATGCTCGGCCACCCCGTACGGATCCGGGTGCTCGAACTGCTCCAGGGCGGTCCGCTGCCGGTGCGCGACCTGCTGGCCGACATCGGCATCGAGCCGTCCAGCCTGTCCCAGCAGCTCGCGGTGCTCAAACGCTCGGGCATCGTGGTCTCCACCCGCGAGTCGGGCAACGTGCTCTACGCGCTGGCCGGCGCCGACGTCTCCGACCTGCTCAGATCGGCGCGCCGGATCCTGACCGTGCTGCTGACCGACCGGGAGGCCGTCCTCGAGCAGCTCCGCCGCGCGGACGACCCGGCCGACGACCTCCCGCTGCCGCTCCCCCGGAACATCCCGGATCCCCCGGCGGACCCGGAGGCGCTCCTGGACCCGGACGCCGGCTCCGATGCCGACCTGCACGGCGCGGCGCACTTCCCACGCTGAGCCGCGCCGAGGCCGCACCCGCTCCGAGCCGAGCCGCAGCAGCAGGTCCGTCCC
>NZ_JAIZ01000576.1:24140-29115 GCF_000710465.2 Kitasatospora sp. MBT63
GGGTGAGTTCGGCCATCTCGGACCAGCCGTCCACCGGTGCGTCGACGTAGATGATCTGCGGCTTGGTGGCGATCCGGGCCGGGAGTTCGGCCATCGCGGCCTTGAAGTGCTCGGAGTTCACGTGCACCGCGCCGGCCTCGGCCGACTCGAAGGCCTCCAGCAGGACGTACTGATCCGGGTTGTCGACGCTGCGGGACCACTCGAAGAAGATGTTTCCGGGCTCCGCCCGGGTGGCCAGGGTGAACTCCTCGACCAGCGACACCCATCGGTCGCTGAACTCGGGCCTGGCGGTGAACTTGACGTTGATCAGGATCATGCTTGCTCCTCGGAAGTCGACGGCCGTGCCCAGCCTGCCCGAACCACGCCCGTCCCCCAAACCCGGCTCATTCCCGGCTCCGCTTGCGGTTGATGGCCTGTCCAGGGTGGAGGGGCCCCGCCGTAGAAGTGCTCCCACAGCTTCGCCGTCGCCTCGTCGACCGTCCAGGGCGGCGGTCCGCAGGTCGCCCAGCGGCCCGTGGTCGGCGACCGGGGGATGGCGGTCCATCGACGTCCAAATCGCAGCGCGTCCCCCGCGTCCCACTATCCGTCACGTGGTGTGACGGCCGGGAGCAACTCGCCGGGGCCCGCCACACCGACGCCCGCCGTGGTGGACGTACCCGTCGGCCGGACCGCACCGGCGTCGAGCGCCGACCCTCCTCAGTGGCCGCGGACGATCAGGTCGACCCTGGTCTGCGGCCAGGTCGTGGACAGGTAGTGGTCCTCGGCGGCGCGCCACCGCAGTATCCACTCCTCGGGGTTCTCGCCACGCGCCCGCACCCGCTGCAGACAGAGGTCCCGTGGAACCTCGACGTACGAGGTGACGTCGTACCAGGGGGCGAGCTCCGGGCGGGCGGAGTACACCCCTTCGACGATCACCACACCTCCCGGGGCGGTCTCGCGCCACTCGCCGAGCCGCCCGGTGCTCCAGTCGTAGATCCGGTACCGGGCGGCCCGGCCGTCCCGGAGCGGGGCCAGGACCTGGTCCCGGAGACGTTCCCAGTCGAAGTAGCGGTGGTAGCCCTGCTCCGCGTCGAGCCGCTCGCGTTCCCGGTCGGACATGGGGCGGTAGAAGTCGTCCACGTGCACCACGACCGAGCCGTCGAGTCGCGCGCACACCGCGGCAGCCAGCGTCGTCTTGCCCGACCCGCCGGGGCCGTCGATGGCGGCGATCCTGGTGCTCCCCCGCGTGCGGGCAGACCGGAGGAGAGCGTCGGCGATGTCCTTCGCCCGCTCGGTGACATCCACGAGGCGCTGAGGTCCAGGCAGTTCGACGGTCCGCGCGGCGCTCTCCAGCACGGCGTCCCTGGCCTCCCCGAGCGGGCCGCCGCCCAGCAGCTTCCGCGTGACGAGGATCGCGTCCAGGACCCCGGTCCCGGAGTCCCGAAGCAGCCGCTGGACCTGTTCCATGCCTCGCTCCTGGGTGAGCAGCGGCTCGCACTGCCCGACCAGGGCGGCGAGCCGGGCGGCCCGGTCCGGTGCGGGACCCTGCGCGTCTTCGGACACGAGAACTCCCGTTGGTGAGGTGGAGTGCGGCGACAACCTACGGTCCGGCCCGCCCGGGGCGCCACCCGTTTCCGGCCTGCGGGAGGAGGGAGGGCTACCCATCGGCGATTGAGTACGGACACTCAGGCGGCGGCCGGCCGGTGTTCATGATCATGGTGGCAACGGTCGACCGAAGGGGACGGGACGTATGAGTCAGATGTGGGCGGAGCAGTGGGCGCGGCCGCGGCCGAGGAGGGACTCCAGGAGCCGACGGCGGCCCCCGATGTCCCTGGGGGCGAAGTTCGGTGTTGCCGCGCTGGCCGTGGTCGGGATCGCGCTTGTCCTCCTCGCCGCGTGGGTGGGGGTCATCGCCGTCAGCCTGTCGCACCTGGCGGACGCCCCGCCGTGAGGTCCGGGACGGCCCGGCGTCCGCGGCGGCCCGCCGCGCTCAGGTGTCGTCGTCGGCGACCAGGCGCCGGAGCAGTCCGAGCAGGGTGGCGCGGTCGTCGGCGGACAGGGCGGCGAAGCAGTCGGCGAGTACTTCGTCGGCGACCCGGTGGCCGGCCTCCAGGGTCCGCTCGCCGTCGGCGGTGAGGTGGTGTTCGATCCGGCGGCCGTGGCCGGGGCGGCGGTCGACCAGGCCCTGGGCGACCAGTCGGCCGGCCAGCGTTCCGAAGGCCTGTTCGCTCTGGAAGGTCGCGGCTGCGAGGTCCCGGGCCGATGCGCCGGGCGTCCGGCCGATCGCCCGGAGGGCGTCCCACTGGGCCAGCGTGGTGCCCACGGCCGCGAGGGCGGTGTCCAGCGCCCGGTGCTGACGGTACTGGGCCTGCTTGACCGCTCTTCCGAGGACTTGCAGCTCTCCTTGCACGGACCGAAGTCTACGCCATGACCAAACTAGCTTAACTAAGCATCTTTAGTTATGGTGGAGCCATGTTCACCGACCACACCGTCGCCCTGTCCGACGACCTCTCCATCACCCTCTCCGAGTCCGGCACCGGCCGGCCCGTCCTCGTTCTGCACGGCGGAGGCGGCCGCGCCACCGTCGCGCCGCTGGTCGCGCACCTCGCCGGGACGGCCCGCACCCTCACCCCGGTGCATCCCGGCTGGGACGGCACCCACCGCCCGGACCGGCTGGCCGACGTCGGCGCGCTCGCCGAGACCTACCTGCACCTCCTGCGGGTGCGCGGCCTCAGCGACGTCCTCCTCGTCGGCTCCTCGCTCGGCGGCTGGATCGCCGCCGAGATGGCCGTCCGGGACACCACCGGCGCCGTCGGCGGCCTGGTGCTGATCGACGCCGTCGGCGTCCGGGTCGAGGGCGAGCCGATCCGCGACTTCTTCGCCCTCGACGCCCGCGGCATCGCCGAGTACGCCTGGCACGACCCGGACCGCGGGTACCTCGACCCCGCGACCCTCCCGGCCGACCGGCTCGCCGCCCGTCAGGCCGACATGCGTACCCTGCGGATCCTCGCGGCCGAGTCCGGCATGCAGGACCCCGAGTTGCTCGGCCGGCTGGGACGGGTCAGCCGGCCCGCCCTGCTGATCTGGGGTGCGAGCGACCGCATCGTCACCCCCGCGTACGGCGCCGCGTACGCCGCGGCCTTCACCGACGGGCACCTGGTGGTGATCCCCGAGGCGGGCCACCTGCCGCAGCTCGAACAGCCCGCGGCCACCTTCGCCGCGCTCGACACCTTCCTCGCGCGCACCGGCCCCGGGACCGCACCCGGCGTCTGACCCACGACCTGCGATCGGCACGCGGGCGGGACCGGCCCGGCGACCCGGGCGGTGTCGGCCGGGGGGCCGGCACTGCGGCAGGATACCGGGGGCGGTGACTCCGGTTCGGACGCCGCCGTCGTCGTGTGAACTTCCCGGAAGGAGCCTGTCCTGAGCGCGGGGTCTGCGGAAGCGTTGTCGGCCGTCCTGCTGGTCGTCGTCCTGGTGTGCGCGGTGGCCCGGCCGTGGGGCCTGCCGGAGGCGGTGGCGGCGGTCCCGGCCGCCGGGATCCTGCTGGCCACCGGCGCGATCGGACCCGACGCCGCCCGCGCGGAGGCCGAGCGGCTGGGGCCGGTGATCGGCTTCCTGGCGGCCGTCCTGGTACTGGCCCAGCTCTGCGCCGACGAGGGGCTGTTCACCTGGTGCGGGGCGTGGATGGCGCGGCGCTCGCGCGGGCGGCCGCGGCGGCTGCTGGGCCAGGTGTTCGCCGTGGCGTCCGTGGTCACGGCGGTGCTGAGCCTGGACGCGACGGTGGTGCTGCTGACGCCGGTGGTGTTCGCCACCGCGGCCCGGCTCGGGGCCCGGCCCAAACCGCACGTCTACGCCTGCACCCACCTCTCGAACACCGCCTCGCTGCTGCTGCCGGTCTCCAACCTGACCAACCTGCTGGCCTTCGCGGCCGCCGGGGTCGGCTTCGTGCACTTCGCCGGGCTGATGGTGCTGCCGTGGCTGGCCGCGATCGGCGTCGAGTACCTGGTGCTGCGCCGCTTCTTCGCCGCCGACCTGGACGCCGGCGCGGGTCCGGCGCAGGCCGGGCCGGTGCCGCCGCTGCCGCGGTTCGCGCTGGTCACCGTCGCGGCCACGCTGGGCGGCTTCGTGCTCACCTCCGCGCTGGGCGTGGACCCGGCCTGGGCGGCGGCGGCCGGCGCGCTCGCCCTCGCGGTCCGGGCGCTGCTGCGGCGCACCGCGACCCCGGTTGCGGTGGTCCGCTCGGCCGCGCTGCCGTTCCTGGCGTTCGTGCTGGCGCTGGGGGTGGTGGTGCGTGCGGTGGTCGACAACGGCCTCGGCTCGGCGCTCGCCCGGTTGGTGCCGGGTGGCACCGGCCTGCCGGCGCTGCTCGGGGTGGCCGCGCTCGCCGCGGTGCTGGCCAACGTGATCAACAACCTGCCGGCCGTCCTGGTCATGCTGCCGCTGGCGGCGCCGGCCGGGACCGGCCCGGTGCTGGCCGTCCTGCTGGGCGTCAACATCGGCCCCAACCTGACCTACGCCGGCTCCCTGGCCACCCTGCTGTGGCGGCGCATCGTGCGCGAGCACGACAGCGATGTCGGCCTCGGCGAGTTCACCCGGCTCGGGCTGCTCACGGTGCCCGCCGCGCTGGTGCTCTCCGTGGTAGCACTGTGGGTGTCGCTCACTGTGCTCCCGGGAGGCTGACCGTGCGAGTCCTGGTCTGGATCACCGAAGGAACCTGGCCCGCCACGGTGGACGCCGCCCGCGCCCACACCCCGGACCGCGCCGGGGTCACACTCCTGCACGTCACCGGCACCGAGGTGGCCGCCACCGCGCACGGGGCCTTCGCCGGCCTGCTCGGCCGCGCCCACCCGAGCGGCCGCCGGGCCTCCGACGGCCGGCCCGCCGAAGGGCCGGACGCCCACGGCTGGGGCAGCGATCCGGCCGCGGCCGTCGACCGGGTCGCCGCCGCCACCGCGCAGGAACTGCTGGCGGCGGCCACCGAGCGGCTGGCCCC
>NZ_JAIZ01000576.1:29377-34736 GCF_000710465.2 Kitasatospora sp. MBT63
TCCTCCTGGTCTGGCCGGGCCCGCCCCCACCCACCGCGACCATCCCGCCACCTCCCGGCCACTGAGCCGGGCCCGGCCCGCAGAGTCGGCCGCACCCGGTCCACTCGGCCGTACGACCGGGCCCCCGGTCCGCCCGCTTTCCCGTCACACGGGCCGCGCACCGGCGCGTTGGGCCTCTCGGACACTTCGCGTCGGGCGGGTGCGCGGGGGTGGGTGCCCGACTGGGCGTACCGGCCGAGCGCCCTCGTACGGGGTCACCCTCGGGCGATGCAGGGTGCGGCCAGGTGAAGGCACCTCCCGGCCGAGGGCCGGGTGGGCGTCGCATGCCCGGCGGGATGCGGCAGACGGGCCGTGGCCGCCGCGTTCAGCCCGCCGGGGTGCGGCGGGCGAGGGTGGCGGTGAGCCGGGCGGCGGCGGCCAGTTGCGGGCTGTGGCGGCGCTGTGCGGCCAGGCGGGTGGCCAGGCCCCGCAATTCGTGGCCGACCAGGGCCGGTACCTCGCCCTCGACGCCCTCCAGTGCGGGTCCGAGCAGTGCGAGGGCGCTGTGCGGGTCGTGCGCGCACAGGTGGCAGTCGGCGATCCGCAAGGTGAACAGCAGGCGGGTGGCGGGGAGTTGCTGCGGGCCGAGCAGCCGCAGCGCGGTGCGGGCGGCGTCCGCCGCGCGTAGGGCGAGCCGGCGGTCGCCGAGGGTGGCGGCGGCGTCCCGCAGTGCGGCGGCGGCCGCGGACTCCACCCGTAGCTGCATCGATGCCTCCGACAGCCAGGGGACGTCCGCCTCCTCGCCCGCGCCGAGGTGGTCGAGGTGCAGCCGGGCCCGGCCGATGTGCCGTACGGTCTCGCGCAGGTCGCCGCCGAGCGCGTGCGCCCGGGCCTGGTAGACCTGTGCGATGGCGCCGGCCCAGTGCCGGTCGGGGGCCGCCCGGCCGATCTCCCGGGCGTAGCCGAGTGCGGAGGCGGCGTCGCCCTCCAGCCGGGCGAGGGTGCTCATGTCGCCGAGGGCGGCGACCTGGGTGACGGGGTCGCCGGCCAGTTCGGACCAGGTCAGCGCCCGGTCGAAGCAGGCCATCGCGGTGGCGCTGCGGCCGTGTTGGAGGCGGAGGCCGCCGGCCGCGTGGGCGTACTCCGCGGCCAGTCGGGCGAGCGGGCGGCCGGTGCGGCCCGGGGTGAGCGCCAGGTGCCGGGCGAGGGCGCGCAGGGTGTGCTCGACGGCGGCGGCGGTGCCGGGGTGGCAGCGGTCCTCGCCGGTGCGCAGGTGGACGGCGAGCAGTCCGGCGAGGGCGTGCAGGGTGTCCTCGGCCACCGCCCGCGGGCTGCCGGGCTCGGCGGCGCAGAACGCGGCGTGCAGGGCGGCTGTCTCCGCGGGCGGGGGGACGTCGCAGCCGGCGGCGCCGTGCAGCGGGCAGAGCAGGCCGTGGGCGGGCAGCCGGGCGGGCAGGGCGTCGGGGGGTGGCGGCTGCGGCGGTTCGCCGCGGGCGGTGGTGATGGCGGGCAGGGGTGCACGGACCGAGCCGGGTGGTGGTGGCGGACCGCCGAGGTCCCAGTCCTCGGCGGCTCGGCAGGCGGCGAGCAGGTCCCCGCCGGCGGCGAGCAGGGCGTCGAGCCGGTGCGCGAGGTGGAGGGTGGCCCGTCGGGTGCCGTTTTCCAGCCGGCTGATGGCGGTGTGGTCGTAGCCGACCTCGGCGCCGAGTCGGGCCTGGGTGAGCCCGGCCAGGCGGCGCCACTGCCGCAGGCGGGCGCCGAACGCCCGCCAGGGATCGGCGGACCGGCCGTCGGTGCGGTGCGGGTTCACGGGCGGCCCTCCCCCGGGGTGCTTCCGCTCGGCGGATGCTGGCCGCCGTCCGAGACGGTACTCGACGGCGGCCCTGCCGTACATGAGGTGGTCTCAACCACTGTGGCGGGACGGGCTGTTGACGTCGACTTTGACAGAACTTGCCGAAGCTTTGTCGGACATGACTAGACCATTGACCGTGGCATGACGCCATGTGAGGGTTCCGGCACCCGAATGCGGAGACCCCCGGACCAGCCCTCCGCGTTCGAGGACCCCCACCTTCGAGGAGCCTCGATGCCACACCCATCAAGCAAGGGCCGCCTGTTGACGGCCGGGACCGTCCTGGCCGTCCTGGCCGGCCTGACCGGCGCGACCGCCGGTGCGGCGGGCGCCGCCCCGGCCGGACCCGCCCCCACCCCGCCGCCGAGCGCGCTGGCCGCCGCTGTCTCGGCGGCCGACCGGGCGGCCGCGACCGGCCTGGACGCACTCGCCAAGGGCCCGGGCGAGACCTACGAACGGCACGCGGTGACGCCGTGGGTCGACGGCATGTACTCGGTGGCCTACGAACGCACCTACCGCGGCCTGCCGGTGGTCGGGGGCGACGCCGTGGTCATCGCCGACGGGCAGGGCCGGATCCGCGGCCTGCAGTCCGCGGCCACCGGGCCGGTCGGCGTGCCGACCACCGCCCGGGTGACCGCGGCCCGGGCCGAGGCCACGGCCCGCGGCCGGCTGGCGACCGTGACCGGCGTGGACCCGCAGCGCCTGGTGGTCCGGGTCAAGGACGACACCTCCAGGCTGGCCTGGGAGACCGTCCTGACCGGCCGGACCGCCACCGCCCCCAGCCGCCTGCACGTCTTCGTCGACGCCAACTCCGGTGAGGTGATCGACAGTTACGACGACGTCGAGGCCGGCACCGCCAACAGCAAGTGGAACGGCCCGGCCCCCGTCATTATCAGCACCACCGGCTCGGGCGGTTCGTACTCGCTGCGCGACCCCGCCCGGCCCGGCCTGAGCTGCGCCGACTACAGCACCGGCCAGGTGTTCTCCAAGTCCTCTGACTCCTGGGGCACCGGCAATCCCACAGCCAAGGAGACCGGCTGCGCCGACGTGATGTTCGCGGCGCAGAAGGAGTGGGACATGCTCCGCGACTGGCTGGGCCGCAACGGCCACAACGGCACCGGCGGCAGCTGGCCGGTCAAGGTCGGCCTGAGCGACGTCAACGCCTACTGGGACGGGAGTTCCGTCTCCATCGGCCACAACAACGCCAACGAGTGGATCGCCGCGATCGACGTGGTCGGCCACGAGTTCGGCCACGGCATCGACCAGTACACCCCGGGCGGGGCCAACAACGAGAACGGCCTCGGTGAGGGCACCGGCGACATCTTCGGCGCGCTCACCGAGGCGTACGCCGACGAGCCGGCCCCGTACGACAGCCCGGACTACACCGTCGGCGAGATGATCAACCTGGTCGGCAGCGGGCCGATCCGCAACATGTACAACCCCTCGCTGGTCGGCAACAACCCCAACTGCTACTCCTCCTCGATCCCGAGCACCGAGGTGCACGCCGCGGCGGGCCCCCTGAACCACTGGTTCTACCTGCTCGCCGAGGGTTCCAACCCGGGCGGCGGCAGGCCCGCCAGCCCGACCTGCAACAGCTCCACGGTCACCGGCGTGGGCGTCAAGGACGCCGGGCGGATCTTCTACGGCGGGATGCTGCTCAAGACCAGCGGTATGACCTACAAGAAGTACCGGGTCACCACCCTGACCGCCGCCAAGAGCCTGGACACCAGCTGCACCTTCTTCAACCGCACCAAGGCGGCCTGGGACGCGATCAGCATGCCCGCCCAGAGCGGCGAGCCCACCTGCACGCCCTCCGGCAGCAACGACTACTCGCTCGCCCTCTCCCCGGCCGCCGGTTCCGTCCAGCCCGGCGCCGCCACCAGCGCCACGGTGAGCACCGCGGTCACCTCCGGCACCGCCCAGACCGTCGGCCTGGCCGTGACCGGCGCCCCGGCCGGTGTCACCGCCTCGGTCAGCCCGTCCTCCGTGCAGGCCGGCTCCGCCGCGACGCTGAACGTCTCCGCCTCCGCCACCGCCGCACCGGGCAGCTACGTCCTCACCGTCACCGGCACCGGCCCCGCCACCCACACCGCGCAGTACACCCTGACGGTCGGCGGCGGCAACCCCGGCGGCGGCGCGCCCGACATCAGCGTCGCCAACGTCCAGGCCCACCTGGCCCAGCTGAACACCATCGCCTCCCAGAACGGCGGCAACCGGCGGGCCGGCAGCGCCGGGCACACCCAGTCCGTCGCCTACCTCAAGTCCAAGCTCCAGGCCGCCGGTTACACCGTCACCGAGCAGACCTGCACCTCCTGCACCTACTCCTCCAACAACCTGATCGCCGACTGGCCGGGCGGCCCGGCCGACCAGGTCACCATGTTCGGCGCCCACCTGGACAGCGTCGCCGCCGGGCCCGGCATCAACGACAACGGCTCCGGCTCGGCCGTCCTGCTGGAGAACGCGCTCACCCTGGCCCAGCAGAACCCGACCCTGACCCGGCACGTCCGGTTCGCCTGGTGGACCGGTGAGGAACAGGGTCTGCAGGGCTCCAACTCCTACGTCGGCCAGCTCACTTCGGCGCAGCGCAGCGCCGTCAAGGCGTACTACAACTTCGACATGGTCGGCTCGCCCAACGCGGGGTACTTCATCAACAACCTCACCTCGGCAGCCTCCGCGCCGATGAAGGCGTACTGGGACTCGCTGAACCTGCAGCCGGAGGAGAACGTCGAGGGCCAGGGCCGGTCCGACGACTACTCGTTCCAGCAGGCCGGCATCCCGACCTCCGGCTACGCGGCGGGCGCCAGTGCCGTCAAGTCCTCGGCCCAGGCGGCGAAGTGGGGCGGCACGGCCAACCGGGCGTACGACTCCTGCTACCACCAGTCCTGCGACACCACGGCCAACATCGGCGTCACCGTGCTGGACCGCAGCGCCGACGGCGTCGCGTACACGCTGTGGAGGACCTCGGTCGGCGGGACCGCGCCCGCCGACGACTTCTCGCTCGCGGTGAACCCGGCGACCGGGACCGCCGCGCCGGGGGCCTCGGTCTCCGCGACGGTGGCCACCATCGTCACCTCGGGGGCCGCGCAGGGCGTCGCGCTGAGCGCCTCCGGTCAGCCGGCCGGTGTCACGGTGGCCTTCAACCCGGCCTCGGTGCAGTCCGGTTCGTCCTCGGCGATGACCGTCGCGGTGGGCACCTCGACCGCGCCCGGGACCTACACCATCACCGTGACCGGCGCCGGCAGCGCCACCCACAGCACCACCTTCTCGCTGGTGGTCAGCGGCGGTGGCGGCGGCGGGACCACCTGGGCGGCGGGCACCGTGTACCAGGCCGGGGACATCGTCACCTACAACGGGGTGCGCTACCGCTGCTGGCAGGGGCACCAGGCCCAGGTCGGCTGGGAGCCGCCGAACGTTCCTGCCCTGTGGCAGGTGATCTGACGGCCGCCCGGCCGACCACCTGAGCACCTGAGCACCCGAGCACCTGAGGACCGCGGTCCGGTCGCGGCACGGCCTGGGGAAGGGCCGCGACCG
>NZ_JAIZ01000576.1:34838-37212 GCF_000710465.2 Kitasatospora sp. MBT63
GGGTCAGGAGGCCGCCGTCGTCCTCGGCCGGTCCCCGGCGGCGGGGTCTGCCGCCGGGGCCGGGGCTGCGGTCCGCGCCCGCGCCACCTCCCCGGCCGGGCGCGGCCGCAGCAGGCCACGCACCGTCGCGCCGCGCACCGCTCCGCCCCGCGCCACACCCGCCAGCACGTCCCGGGCGAACAGCCGCTGCGGCGGCTCCTGCAGATGGGCGACGGTGAGGAAGGCCCGCCCGACCACCGGATCCACCGCCGCGGCCCGGTGCAGCCGCGCGACGTACCGGTTGAGCGCCCGCACCCGTGGGGTGCGGCGGCCCGCGACGGCCGGAAAGCGCAGGTCGCCGCCGACCGACAGGTCCCACGGGACGTCGGTGATCCGCGCGGCACGGCGGAAGAACCTGGCGGCGAGACCCTCACCCGCGTCCTCGGCCAGGCAGTCGCGCAGCGCCGCCGCCTCGCCGGCCGCGACCGTCATGCCCTGCCCGTACGAGGGGTTGAACTGGCAGAGCGCGTCGCCGGTCACCAGGTAGCCCTCCGGGAAGCGCTCCAGCCGCTCGTAGTGGCGGCGGACCGAGACCGGGATGCGCATCGCCCGCGGCGGGCCCAGCGGCTCCAGCCGCTCCAGGAGCCGGTGCAGATCGGGCACCGGAAGCCGAGCGGCGAACCGGTGGTAGCCGTCCGGGTCGACCGGCGGGCGGTCGGCGCCCATGCCGAACAGGGTGACCAGCCAGCGGTCGCCCTCGGCGCTCAGCGCCACCCCGCCGCGCGGCGCGGACGCCGAGGCGCCGACCACGTACGCGTCGGCGGGCGCGTCGCCCGGGCGGCGCCGGTACTCGCGGGAGACGTAGACCAGCCCGGAGTCCACCCGCTCCTGCGGCGCACTGCCGTAGCCCAGCGCCCGCAGCCAGGTGACCCCGCGGTTGCCGCGCCCGGTGGCGTCCACGAAAAGGTCCGAACCCAGCAGCCGCGGCTCGGAGTTGACCCGCAGGACCCGGACGCCGGTGACCCGCCCGCCGGTGTGGTCCGCGACGGGTTCCAGGACCTCGCAGCGGTCGTGGAACTCCACGCCGGGCAGCGTCGCCACCCGGGACCGCAGGTACCGTTCGAGCCCGGGGCGGCTGACCAGCAGACAGGGCAGGTCCCCGGCGGCGGGCTTGAGCAGGTGGCCGTCGTTGAACCAGCGCACATCGGCCTGGGCGTCCCGGACCAGGGCGCCCTCGGCCACCAGATCCTGTGTCAGCCCGGGGAACAGCTCATCCAGCAGCTCGAACCCCTTGGCCAGCAGCCCGTGCGCGTGGTGGCCCTGCGGCACCCCGCGCCGCGGCCCGGCGCCCGCCGGCAGCGCGTCCCGTTCGACCACCGTCACCCGCTCGTACGGGCCGGCCAGCACCCTGGCGGCCAGCAGCCCGGCGATACCCGCGCCGGCGATCACCGCGTGACCCGTTCCTGCGGTTCTGTCGTTCCCCATGGTGCCTCTCCTCGTCCCGGGGACGAGCATGCACCGGCCGGCTTGACGTTCGATTGTCGTCGGCTTGTCGGCGGTGCCGGGTACGGTCCGCCCCGGGCCGGGGTTTGCCCTCGACCAGGTCGAGGGCCCTACGGTCGGCCGTCATGACCTCCCCATCCGCCTCCCGGACCCTGGCGTCGCCGACGGCCCGGTCCCGTCCGCCGCTGCCCCGCAGCTACCTGTACTGGCTGGCCGGCGCCCAGGCCTCCGTCCTCGGCGACGCCGTCCTGTCGTTCGCGCTCGGCTGGGCCGCCGCCGCGCACGGTGGACGGACGGCGGCGCTGGTCCTGACCGCCGTGACGGTGCCCCGGACCCTGCTGCTCCTGCCGGGCGGCGCCGTCGCCGACCGGTTCGGCGCCCGCCGGGTGCTGATCACCGGTGACGCGGTGCTGCTCGCGGCCACCCTCGCGCTCGCCGCCACCCTGGACCGGCCGGCCGCCGCCCCGTGGCTCCTGGTCCTGATCGCCGCCGTGACCGGGACGGTCGACGCGTTCCACCTGCCCGCCACCGGTTCGATGCCGCGCCGCCTGGTGAGCGGTGACCAGCTCCCCCGGGCGCTGGCGGTACGGCAGGCGGCCGGCCAGGCCGCCGCGCTGCTCGGCGCGCCGCTGGGCGCGGTCCTGGTCTCCGCCTCCGGGCTGCGCGGTGCGGCGCTCGCCGACGCGGCGACCTTCGCGGTGGTGCTGGCCGTGCTGGTGCGGATCCGCCCGGCCGACGCGGCCGCCGGCACCGTATCCGGCGCGGGTCCGCGCGGAGGGACCGCCGGCACGGTACGGCGAGCCCTGGCGGACCCGGTGCTCAGGCCCGCGCTGCTGCTCACCGCGGCGGCGGCCGGCGGCCTGCTGCCGGTGGTGTCGCTGCTCGGCCCGCT
>NZ_JAIZ01000577.1:0-4273 GCF_000710465.2 Kitasatospora sp. MBT63
AGCCCGTCCGCCCCCGCCGCCCGTGGGCGGCCGCCGCCGCCCTGCTCGCCGCCACCGCGCTCACCGCCGCCCTCACCGCCGCCACGCCCGCCGGGGCCGCGGACCGGCACCCGGACGGGCCGAAGCCGACCGTGGTGCTGGTGCACGGGGCGTTCGCCGACGCCTCGGGCTGGAACGGCGTCGTGGAGCGGCTGCAGTGCGCGGGCTACCGCGTGGTCGCCCCCGCCAACCCGCTGCGCGGTCTCGCCCAGGACTCCACATACATCGCGAGCGTGCTGGCGAGCATCGAAGGGCCGATCGTGCTGGCCGGCCACTCCTACGGCGGCGCCGTGATCAGCACCGCCGCCGCCGGGAACCCCGAGGTCAAGGCACTCGTCTACATCTCCGCCCTGGTCCCCGACACTGGCGAGGTCATCGGCGAACTGGCCGCCCGGTTCCCGGACACCGAACTCGGGCCGGCCCTGCAGCCGGTGCCGTTCACCAACGCGGACGGCACCTCGGGCACCGACCTGTACGTCAAGCCCGACAAGTTCCGGCAGGTCTTCGCCGCCGACCTGCCGGAGAACACCACCTCGGTGATGGCCGCGACCCAGCGCCCCATCAGCGCCTCGGCGTTCGCCGACACCGCCACCGCGGCCGCCTGGCACACCATTCCCTCCTGGGCGCTGGTGGCCCGCCAGGACAAGGCGCTGGGGGCGCAGCTGGAACGCTTCGAGGCCGAGCGCGCCCACTCCACGACCGTCGAGATCGACGCCTCCCACGTCGCGATGGTCTCCCACCCGGAGGCCGTCACCGATCTCATCCTGGCGGCCGCGCACACCCAGTGAGCGGCACGTCAATGCGGTGGCGCCCACCGCTGGGACCTGCCACCATCTGCGGATGATCACTCTCGCCGACGACCTCGGCCACCTCTCGTACACCGTCGCCGGCGACGGCCCGCCGGTCGTCCTCGTGCACGCCGGCGTCGCCGACCACCGGATGTGGGACGCGGTGGTGCCCGCCCTCGCCGGGCACCACACCGTCATCCGCTACGACCTGCGCGGCTTCGGCGAGTCCGCGCCCCCGACCGGTCCGTTCCGGGAGACCGACGACCTGGGCCGGCTGCTGGACCATCTCGGCCACCGGCAGGTCCGGCTGGTCGGCGCGTCCTGGGGCGGCCGGGTGGCCGTCGACTTCACGCTCGCCCACCCGGACCGGGTGCGGTCCCTGGCCCTGCTCGCCCCGCCGTGGCCCGGCTACGACTGGTCGGCCGACATGATCGCGTACGACGAGGCCGAGACGGCGGCCCTGGCCGCGGGCGACCTCGAGGCGGCGGTCCGGGTGAACCTGGACATGTGGCTGCGCGGACCGGCCCGCGGCTGGGCGGACGTCGCCCCCGGGCTGGCCGAGCACCTCCGGGCCCCGGTACGGACCTCACTGGTCAACCAGGACACCGTCGGCGAACACTCCCAGGGCGGCCCGCGCGGCGACCTCACGGCGATCGACGTCCCCACGCTGGTCGGGATCGGCGGCCTCGACGTCCCCGACTTCCAGGACATCGCCCGCCGCTACGCCGCCGCGATCCCCGGCGCCGAGCTGGTCGAGTTCCCCACGGCGGCCCACCTCATCGCGCTGGACGCGCCCGCCGAACTCGTCGCGGCGCTCACCCCGTTCCTCACCCGCTGAGCCCGCCGAGCCCGCTGGACCCGCGGACCGTCCGGGCCGGGCTGCCGCTGGCGGCGAACGCCTGACGGTTCGTCGGCGGGTGAACGGCAGCCCACCGGCGACGGGCCGTCCCCGCTGCACCGGACGTACCTGGATCAGGTCTTCCGCCGTGCACTCTCCCGGGGTCAGCTCCGGGCCATCGTGGGAAGGAGCTGCTTCCAGGCGAGTTCGCCGCCGGCGGCCTCCATCACCGCCCACGGGTTCCAGAAGTCGCGGAAGAGGGCGATCCGGCCCTGCTCGTAGCGCACCACCGACAGGTAGGTCTGCCGGTAGTGGCCACCGGTGGCGATCAGGGTGCAGTCGCCGGTGAACGACGCGACGAGCAGGCCGCCGTCGCCGTCCTGCGTGGCGGCGTAGAACTTGGGTTCGGAGAAGGCGACCTTCAGCTGCTCGCGGAAGACGGTCATCTGCGCGAGCAGTGCCTCCCGGCCCTGGAACCGGGTGGGGAGGCCCCAGGCGGGGTACGGGAATTCGAGGACGCCGTCCGCGGTGAAGCCGTCGACCCACTCCTCGATCCTGCCGTCCGACAGCAGGTCCAGGCCGTGCCTGAACAGGTCCTTCAGCTCCTGGGGCGTGGTCATGCGGCTCCTTCTCCTGCGGGGTGGTCAGCGGGGGGTGGTGACGATGCGTCCGAGGACCCGGTCGATCGCCCGGTCGGGCAGCAGCCTGGCCAGCACGCGGCTGCCGATCGCGTCCCGGCCGACGCCGTACCGGGTCCTCGGGCGCTCGGCGACCAGGGCGCGGAAGACCACCCGGGCGACGTCGTCGGCGGTCGTGCGGCTGGTCCGGGCCTGGGCCGCGTTGGCGCTCATGAACGGCGGGAAGGTGTCCCGGTAGAGAGCCCGGACGGGCTCGGGGACGCTGTCCAGCGCCCGGGTGCCCGCCTCGTGCATCTTGTCCCAGATCGGCGTCAGGACGGCGCCCGGCTGGACCACCGACACCGCGATCCGCTGCGGGGCGAGCTCGCGCCGCAGCGCGTCGCTGAGTGCCTCCTTGGCGAACTGGGCGGCGGCGTAGGCGCCGAGGTAGGGGATCGCGACGTTCCCGAGGCCGGAGGTCACATTGACGATCCGTCCGGTGCCGGTGCGCAGCAGCGGCAGGAAGCCCTGGATCACCAGCAGTTGACCCGTGACGTTGGTGTCCAGCTGCCGGCGCAGGAGTTCGGCCGGCACGCATTCGAGGGGGGCCGTGACGGCGATGCCCGCGTTGTTGACCAGCCCCCACAGCCCGGCTCCGCCGAGGAGTTCGGTGACCTCGTCCACGGCAGCCCGGACCGACTTCTCCTCCGTCACGTCGACGACCAGCGGGGTCAGCCGTCCGGGCGCGGCCTGGCGCAGCCGTTCGCCGTCCTCGGCGCGGCGGACCCCGGCGAGGACGTGGAAGCCGACCCGTGCCAGGTGGAGCGCGCAGGCCCGGCCCAGCCCCGAGGAGGTGCCGGTGACGACCACGGCGCGGCCCGCCGGTGCGGTGGGACCCGACGACTTGGGCACGTGACTCCTCCGGGTTCGGGGTGTTGCGGTGGACGGGTCGCACGCCGTGTGCCGGCGGCGGGCCGCCGCGCCCGCTCCGCGCTGGCGGCCCCCGTCGGACGGCCGGCAGTGCGGGGTCGTCCGTTCACGGCCGATTCGGCCGGTCCCACAGTAGGGGGTGGCGGACGGAAGATCCGGGACGCGCGGGCCGGGGGCCTGTCGGGTCATGCCCGTCCCCCGGCGGGCTTCACTCGATGGGGTGAACGGCCCGGCCGGCCCGGCATGGCGGATAGTGCACAAACGACCGGCTGGCCATTGTTGCGGCCAGGTAACCCCCCTTCGTCCCCGAGGAGGAGACATGGCAACAGCCACCCAGGACGTCATCACCGTCAAACTCGAGCGCACCTTCCAGACCATGGACGCCAACAACGACGGCTACCTGGACTGGACGGACTACCAGAAGCTCGCCGACCGCTACATCCAGGCCTACAAGCTCGGCAAGGACGACCGCCGCGCCAGGGCGCTGCAGAGCTTCTGTCAGATCTACTGGCTGGAACTGCTGCGCCACGCCGGCGTGGACGCGGACCGGCTCTCCAAGGACCAGTTCGTCATGGCCAACCGCCTCGCGTCCATCGACACGAGCCGGCTCAACATGGCCGACGGCGCCGGCCACGTCATCTTCGACGTGATCGACGTCGACGGCGACAACGAGATCAGCAAGGACGAGTTCAAGCGCTTCCTGCGGGACGTGTGGCGGACCGAGGCACCCGACTCCATGGACGTGTTCAACAAGCTGGACACCGACGGGGACGGCGCGATCTCGCGTCAGGAGTTCATCCGCGCGGTGCGTGAACACTTCCTCTCGGACAACCCGGACGCACCGGGCAGCCTGTTCTTCGGGCACGTCTGAGCGGATCCGCGCGAGCGGACACCGCGGGGGAGTGACAGGACGTCAGCCCGCGCCGCCGTCGGGGGCGCGCAGCGGGGGTGACGTGCCCCGCACACCGCGCATCCGCTCCGCCCGGAGCACCCGCCCGCCGGGACGGCACTCCCGTCCCGGCGGGCGGGGGGCACCCGGGCCCCGGCGCCCCCCCCGGGGT
>NZ_JAIZ01000577.1:4326-19356 GCF_000710465.2 Kitasatospora sp. MBT63
GGGCCCCGGCGCCACCCCCGGGTTCCCCAGCACCGACGCGTTTCCCCGTCCCGCACCCTTGCCGTGGGCGGCTCGACCACACCGCGAAAGGCCATCTGATGCTGACGCAGCACCCCCACACCTCCGGCGACGTGGGGACCTTCTACAACCGCCACACGGACGTGTACGACAGTGCGCTCGGCGGCAACATCCACGTCGGCTACTGGGACGACGAAGCCGACGACAGCCCCATGCGCGAGGCGACCGACCGGCTGACGGACCTGGTCACCGAACGCCTCGCCCCGGCCGAGGGGCAGCACCTGATCGACGTGGGGTGCGGCCACGGCAGCACCGCGGCCCGCATCATCGCGCACCACGCCGTGGAGATCACCGGCGTCAGCGTCAGCGACTACCAGGTCGACCTGGCCAACAGTCGTCCGCAGCCGCTGGACCTCCCCGGCCGCGCCTCCTTCCGGCTGGCCGACGCCATGGACCTCCCCTTCCCGGACGAGACCTTCGACGGCGCCTACGCCATCGAGTCCCTGATGCACATGAAGGACAAGGCCGAGGCCCTCGGCCACCTCGCGCGGGTCCTGCGCCCCGGCGGCCGGCTCGTCATCGCCGAGCACCACCTCGACGGTGAGCTCGACCTCCCGGACGTGGCCCGGATGGCCGACGCGCAGGCGTTCTTCAAGTTCGCGCTGACCGGCGACCTGTACCGGCGGCTGCTGCGGGAGGCCGGGCTGAAGGTGGTGGACCACACGGACATCACCGAGAACGTCCGGCGCTCCTACGACAGCATGACCGACGCCTGGCGGGAGGCCGCCCGCACCGATCCAGACCGCAGGGCGGCGGGCGAGTGGCAGACGGCGGCCGACCTGGGCGCGTGGTGCTTCGCCGTTCCCCAGCTCCGCTACGGCCTGCTGACCGCCGTCCGCCCCTGAGTCCCGCCCAGTGCCGCCGAGGTCGTGAGCCATGTCCGCCCCGCCCGCCCCGAACCGCTGTCCGTACCGCCTGGACGGCGGCGCAGCGGATGTCCACGGCGAAGCCGCGGCGCTGCGCGCGCTCGGGCCCGCCGCCCGCGTCGAGCTGCCCGGTGGGGTGCCGGCCTGGTCGGTGACCGACCCGGGGCTGGTCCGGCGGCTGCTGGTCCACCCCCGGGTGTCCAAGGACGCGCACCGGCACTGGCCCGCGTTCCTCGACGGCGACCTGCCCGCCGACTGGCCGCTGCGGATCTGGATGGACATCCGCACCGTCCAGACCGCCTACGGGCCAGACCACGGCAGGCTGCGGCGGCCGCTCGTCCCCGCGTTCACCGCGCGCCGGGTCCGGGCCCTCGCCCCGTGGATCGAGGAGATCACCGCGAGGCTGCTGGACGGCCTCGAGGAGGCGGCCGCGGCCGCCCCCGGCGGGGTGGTTGACCTGCGCGAGCACTTCGCCGCGAGGCTGCCGTGGCTGACCGTCACCGCGCTGGTGGGCCTGCCGGAGACCCTGCACGACGGCTTCCAGGCCGTCAACGACACGGTCTTCACCACCAACCTGACGGTGGAGCAGGTCGCCGCCAACGCGGCCGAGGCCGCGCAGCTCCTCGGGGACCTGCTCGCGGTCAAGGCCGAGCACCCCGGTGACGACGTCACCAGCGCCCTGCTCGCCGCCCACCGGGCGGGGCAGCTCGACCGCCGGGAGCTGGCCGACAGCATCTGGATGATGCTCGGCGCCGGCTACGGCACCACGGCGGGCCTGCTGGACCACGCCGTGGTCAACCTGCTCACCCACCCGGCCCAGCTGGCGCTGGCCGTCTCGGGCCGGGTCGGCTGGGACCAGGTCGTCGAGGAGACCCTGCGCCACCAGGCCCCGGTGGCCAGCTTCATGATGCGCTTCCCCACCGAGGACCTGTACGACGAGGCGACCGGACTGACCTTCGCGCGGGGCGAGGCCCTCGTCATCAACTACGCGGCGGTCGGCCGCGACCCGGGCGTGCACGGCCCGGACGCCGGCCGGTTCGACCTCACCCGCGCCACCGCCCGCGAGCACCTGGCGTTCAGCCACGGCCCCACCTACTGCCTGGGCGCCGAACTCGCCCGCCTCGAAGGGCGGACCGCGCTGGCGGCGCTGTTCACCCGGTTCCCCGGCCTCGAACTCGCCGTCGCGCCCGCCTCACTGGTCCCGCTGCCCTCGCTGATCTTCAACGGGCACCGGGAGATTCCCGTACGGCTCGGAGGAAGTCCCCGCACTTGAGCACCGACCAGCAGACCCTCCACCGGTTGACGGCGTACCAGCAGGACGTGTGGGCCGCCGGGGCCAGCGCACCGCAGTCACCCCAGTTCAACTGCGTCCTCCACGAACGTCTGCTCGGCAGCGTCGACCGCGACCGGCTCGCCGCCTGCGCGGAGCTGGTACTGCACCGCCACGAGACGTTCCGGCTGCGGTTCGCCGACCGGGCGGGGGTGCCGTTCCAGCGGGTGGCGCAGGAGCGTGTCCCGGTCACCGTGGTCGACCTCTCGCACGAACCCGAACCGGACGCCGCCTGCGCCCGCTGGATGCGCCGGTCACTGGCCGGCGCCCTCCCGCTCACCGGCGGCCCGCTGGTCGAGGCCGCGCTCCTGCTGGAGGGCCCGGACGTCACGCACCTGCACGTCAAGGCGCACCACATCGTCGCCGACGGCTGGAGCCTCGACCGGCTCGGCCACGAGATCCTCCACGAGTACGCGCACGCACCGCAGGGCGGCGCGCGGCGCAGCGTTCCCGCGGCGCCGTCCCCGCTGGCCTCCGTCGAGCCGGACGCCGCGTACCGCGCCGGCGCGGACGGCGACCGCGACCGGGCCTTCTACCGGGAGTACCTCCGCGGCGCGGCGCCCGTCCTGTTCGGGCGCACCCGCGCCGAGGGCCCGGGGGAGCGCGGCCGCCACTCCTTCGTGATCGACGGCGCCCTCGTCGGCCGGATCCGCGCGGCGGGCTTCTGGCCGTTCACGTACCTGGCGGCCATGCTCGGCACGTACCTGACGCGGGTGCACCGCAGCGAGGAGGTGATCCTCGGCGTCCCGTTCCTCAACCGGACGTCCGAACCCCACCGGGGCGTACTCGGCCAGTTCGCCAACACCCTGCCGCTGCGGATCGCGGCACCGGGCAGCCGGACCGTCGGTGACCTGCTCGCCGGGATCCAGGACGCCACCCGGGTGCTGCGCCGCCATGAGCGGCTCTCGCTCGGCGACATCCTGCGCGAGGCGCCCGCCACCGGCCACGGCCCGCGGCAGCTCTTCGACGTGACGCTCTCCGCCGTGAACTGGTCCCGGCGGGAGCAGGTCGGCGGCCTGGCACGGCGGACGGCCCTGCAGGCCCCCTCGCACGACCAGCACGCCCTGGCCGTCCTGGTGTCCGCCTTCGACGACACGGCCGGCCTCCGGGTCGACCTGGACCACGCCCGCGACGTCTTCGACGAGGATTCGCCCGTCACCGCCCTGGCCGCCCACCTCACGACCCTGCTGGAGCACGGCGTCGCACGGCTGGACCGGCCACTGGCGGAGGTGCCCATGCTGTCACCCGCCGAGCACCGGGACCTCACCGCCGGGCGCGCCCGCGGCCGGCGGGTACCCCGCGCGGACCGGGCCACCGTGCACGGACTGTTCGAGGCGCAGGCCGCCCGGCACCCGCAGCGGACCGCGGTCATCGCACCGTCCGGCGGCACCCTGACCTACGCCGAACTCGACGCCCGGGCCAACCGCGTCGCGCGGTCCCTGCGGGCGCAGGGCGTCGGCCCCGACGACCGGGTCGCGGTGATGATGCAGCGGGGGCCGGACCTGCCGGCCGCCCTGCTCGGCACACTCAAGGCGGGCGGCGCGTACGTCCCGGTGGACCCCGGCCACCCGGCCGAGCGGGTGCGGTTCCTGCTGCGCGACAGCCGGGCCAAGGTGGTGATCGTCGACGACGACGCCCGCGGCGTCCTGCCCGGGGGCGCGACCGGGCGCCGCATCGGGGACCTGCTGCACGGCAGCGCGGCCCCGGTCGGGCCGATCGCCACCCCCCGCGACCTCGCCTACGTCATCTACACCTCCGGCTCGACCGGGGCACCCAAGGGCGTCATGGTCGAGCACCGCAGCGTGGTCAACCGGCTGGCGTGGATGCAGCGTTGCTACCCGCTCGGCGGGCCGGACGTGCTGCTGCAGAAGACGCCGGTCTCCTTCGACGTCTCCGTCTGGGAGCTGTTCTGGTGGGCCACCGAGGGCGCCACCGTGGCCCTGCTGCCGCCCGGCGGCCACCGGGACCCGCGGGAGGTCCTGAAGGCCGTCCGCGAACACCGGGTCACCGCCGTGCACTTCGTCCCCTCGATGCTCGGCCCGTTCCTCGACCTGCTGGAGGACCCGGCCGCCCGCGCGGCCGTCCGGTCGCTGCGGTACGTCTTCTGCAGCGGGGAGGCACTGCCCGCCGCCGTCGTCGAGCGGTTCAACCGCCTGGCCGAGCGGTGCCGCCGCGAGAGCGGCACCGGACGCTCCCCCCGGCTGGTGAACCTGTACGGCCCGACCGAGGCGACGGTCGACGTCTCCTCCTACGACTGCCCCGGCGACCCCGTGCAGGGCATCGCCCGGGTCCCGATCGGCCGGCCGATCGACAACACCGCACTGTACGTCCTGGGCGCCGACGACCTGCCGCAACCCGTCGGGGTCGCGGGCGAACTGTGCATCGGCGGCACCGGGGTCGCCCGCGGCTACCTCGGCCGTCCGGAGCTGACCGCCGAGAGGTTCGGCGAAGACCCGTTCACGCCGGGCGGCCGCCTCTACCGCAGTGGCGACCTGGCCCGGTGGCTCGCCGACGGCACCCTGGAGTACCTCGGACGGCTCGACGACCAGGTCAAGATCCGCGGCCACCGGGTCGAACCCGCGGAGGTGGCCGCCGCGCTGCGCACGGTGCCGGGTGTCCGGGACGCCGTCGTGGCCGGCCGCACCACCGCCGACCGGGGGACCGTGCTGGCCGCCTACTACGTCGCGCACTCCCCGATCGGGGCGCCGGAGCTGCGCGAACGGCTCGGGCGGCTGCTGCCCGCGTTCATGGTCCCGGCCTCCTTCACCCGGATCGACGCCGTGCCGCTGACCCCCAGCGGCAAGGCCGACCGCAACGCGCTGCCCCGGCCGCACGACACCCCCGACGCCACCGGACGCGGCCGGCCGCCGCGCAACCGGGCCGAAACGGTGCTGGCCGAGGTCTGGGCCGCCGTCCTGGGCCACCCTGCCGTCGGGCTCCACGAGGACTACTTCGCCCTCGGCGGCGACTCCATCCTGATGCTCAAGGTCCGCGCCGAGACGGAGGCCCGCGGCCTGACCTTCTCGCTCACCGACCTCCTGCGCCACCCGACGGTAGCCGCACTCGCCGCCCGTACCCGGGACTGCGACGCCCCCGCGGCCCTCCCGGCGCCCTTCGCCCTCGTCAGCGACCTCGACCGGACCCGCACGGGCGACGCCGAGGACGCCTTCCCGCTGACCCGCCTCCAACTCGGCCTGCTCTACCACAGCCGCCGCCACGAGACCTCGGCCAGATACCGGGACGTCTTCCGGTACACCCTCGACATGCCCTGGGACGAGACGGAGTTCCGCCGCGCCTTCGACCGGCTGACGGCCCGGCACCCGGCGCTGCGCTCGGCCTTCGACCTGACCGGCGCCGAACCGCTGCAGGTCGTCCGCCCCCGGGTGGACGGCGGCCTGGACATCGCCGACCTGCGCCCGCTCGACAGCGCGGCGGCCGAGGCCCGGGTACGCGCCCACATCGAGGACCGGCGCCGCCACCGCTACGCCTTCGACCGGGCACCGCTGTACCTGTTCCGCGCCCACCTGCGGCCCGCCACGGTCGACCTGGTCCTCAGCTTCCACCACGCGCTCCTCGACGGCGGCAGCGTCGCCACGCTGCTCCAGGAACTGCTCCGGGACTACGCCCACGGCCTGGGCCTCGGCGCGGACCCGGTCGAGGACACGGTGCTCCCGTCACCGGCCACCCACGTACGGCTGGAGCAGGCCGCCCTGCGGTCGACGGAGGCCCGGCAGTACTGGCGGCAGAAGCTGGCCGGCTGCGAACCCCTGCCGCTCGAGTCCTTCCCGCCGCACCGGCCCGGCACCGCCCGCCGGCCCGCCTCGCGCCGGGTCGACCTGCCCGGCGCCCTCGTCGAGGGCGTACGGCGCCTCGCCGCCGACCACACCCTGCCGGTGAAGTCCGTCCTCCTCGCGGCGCACGCCCTGACGCTGGCGATGCTCGCCGGCACCCGCGACGTCACCACCGGGCTGATCACCCACGGCCGGCCCGAACTGGCCAGGGCGGAGCGGATCGCGGGCCTGTTCCTCAACACCGTGCCCGTCCGCCTGGACACCGCACGCGGCAGCTGGCTCGCCGTGGCGCGCGAAGCCTTCCACCAGGAGCAGGAGGGCCACCCCCACCGCCGCCACCCCCTGAGCGCCATCCAGGAGGCCCACGGCGGGCCCGTCCTGGACACCGCGTTCAACTACGTGCACTTCCGCCAGCTCTCCGGCATCCTCGCCCTGCCCGGCCTGCGGCTCACGCAGTTCCACAGCTGGGAGGAGAGCGACTTCCGGCTCCTGGTGAACGCGGTCACCGAACCCGACGGCACCGGGATGTGGCTGCGGATCGACTGCGACGGCACGACGTTCTCCGCCGAACAGGGCGACACCTTCGCCGCCGGCTACCTCGGCATCCTGCACCGCATGGTGGAACAGCCCCACGCCGAACCGGACTTCGCCTTCCTCGCCGCCCCGCCGCCGCCGGCCCCCCGCACCGAGCACCCCACCGTGACGGCCCGCTTCGCCGAACAGGCCGCCCGCACCCCGCACGCCACCGCCCTGGTGCTGGGCGACGAACGCTGGAGCTACGCCCGGCTGGCCGACACCGCGGAACACGTGGCGGCGCGGCTGCACGCCCTCGGCCCCCCGGCCAACGCCCGGATCGGCATCGCCATGGACCGCTCGCCGCTGGCCGTCGCCGTGCTGCTGGGCGTCCTGCGGGCCGGCTGCGCGGCCGTCCCGCTGGACGTCGGCTACCCGGCGCCCCGGCTGGCCGCGATGCTGGCCCAGGCCAGGCCCTTCCGCGTCGTCACCGAACCGGCGTACGCGCACCTCGTCGGTGATCCGGCGCTGCCGCTGCCCGCGGAGGCGCTCGCCGCACCGGCGCCGCCGGACTGCCCGGCCCCGCCCGGGCCCGACGCCGGGAGCACCGCGTACCTCCTGTTCACCTCGGGCTCCACCGGAACGCCCAAGGGCGTCGCGATGCCCCACCGCGCCCTGGCCGGCCTGGTCGCCTGGCAGACCCGCGCGCCCAGCGCCGCCGCCGGAGGGGTGACCCTGCAGTACGCTCCGCTGAGCTTCGACGTCTCCTTCCAGGAGATCCTCTCCACGCTGTGCTCCGGCGGCACCCTGTGCCTCGCACCCGACGCCGAGCGGCGCGACCCGCCCGCACTGCTGCGCCTGCTCGAGCGCGAGCGCGTCGAACGGGTCTTCCTCCCCCCGGTGGCCCTCCAGCAACTGGCCGAAGCCGCCCGCGCGCTGGGCATCACCCCACCGGCCCTGCGGGTGGTCATCACCAGCGGCGAGCAGCTGCGCGTCACCCCGGAGATCCGCGCACTGTTCGCCGCACTGCCGGGAGCCGTGCTGGAGAACCAGTACGGCCCGACCGAGACCCACGTGGTCACTACCTTCACGATGACCGGGGACCCCGCGGACTACCCCGCGCTGCCGCCGATCGGCCGCCCCGTCGACGGCGCCGAGGTGCACCTCCTGGACGAGCGGCTGCGACCGGTCCCGGCCGGCGCGCGCGGCAGCATCCACCTCGGCGGCCCCTGCCTCGCCGACGGCTACGAGGGCCGCCCGGACCTCACCGCCGAGCGCTTCCTCCCGCACCCGACCGCCGACCCGGACCGCAGGCTCTACCGCACCGGCGACCTCGGCATGACACTCCCCGGCGGCGACATCGTCTTCCTCGGACGCGAGGACAGCCAGGTCAAGGTACGGGGCTTCCGCGTCGAGCCCGCCGAGGTGGAACTCGCCCTCACCGGCCCGGCGGACCGCCACCCCGGCCTCGCCGACGCCGCCGTCGTGGCCCGTCGGCGCGCCGACGGCGAGACCGTCCTCGCCGCCTTCCTCCTCGGCGAGGGCACCGACGAGGACCTGGCCCGCATCCGCGAGCGGCTGCGCGCCACCCTGCCCGACCACCAGGTCCCCTCCCACCTGCAGTGGATCCCCCGGTGGCCGCTCACCCCCAGCGGCAAACGCGACGACGCCGCACTGCGCCGCCTCCCACTGACCGCGCCCGGCCGCGCCCCCGCCGCCGGGCCGCGCGACGCGTACGAGCGGGCACTGACCGAGATGCTCGCGGACGTGCTGTCGCTGGACACCGTCGGGGTGCACGACAGCCTCTTCGACCTCGGCGGCACCTCGCTCACCGTGATGCGGCTGGTGGTCAGGATCGAACAGCGCTACCGCGTGCACCTCCCCCTCGCCGAGTTCATCGCGACACCCACCCCCGCGGGCCTCGCGGCCCGGCTGCGCGACGGCGGCGCGCGAGCCGTCCACGACCCGCTGGTGCCGATCCGCCCGCAGGGCACCCACCCGCCCCTGTTCCTGGTCCACCCGATGGGCGGCAACGTGCTGTGCTACCTGGCCCTCGCCCGGCACCTCCCGGACGGCCGGCCGCTGCACGCCCTCCAGGCCGCCGGAGCCGACCCCGGCACCACCCCGCTGCGCAGCGTCGAGGAGCTCGCGGCCCGGTACCTCACCGCGCTGCGGACCGTGCAGCCGCACGGCCCCTACACCATCGGGGGCTGGTCCTTCGGCGGCTTCGTCGCCTTCGAGATCGCCCGCCGGCTGCGCGCGGCGGGCGAGGAGGTGGCCCGCCTGCTGGTGCTGGACACCACCGCCCTGCACCAGGGACCACGCGCCCCCCACGGCGACGACGCCCTGCTGGGCTGGTTCTTCCACGAGCTGATCCGGCCCGGGGACGGCGCCGCGCCCGCCCCGGGGACCGTCCCCGCCGGACCCGGCCCACTCGAGGAGAAGTTCGCGGTCATGGCCCGCCTCGCCGCCGAGCGTGGCGTCCTGCCGGCCGGCAGCTCCGGGGCCGCCATCCGCCGCCTGTTCGACGTCTACCGGGCCAACTGGCAGGCCACGCTGGACTACCGGCCACCGCGCGAGGACCACGACCTCACCCTGATCCGCGCCTCGGAACCGCTGCCCGCCGTCCTGGCCGACCTGCACCGCGCCGCCGGAACCTGCCACCAGGACCCCCGCAACGGCTGGAGCGGCATGACCGGCGGCCGGATCCACGTCGTCCCCGTCCCCGGCAACCACCTGACCATCATGGAGGAACCGCACGTGGCCCACCTCGCCGACACCGTCGCCCGCCTGACCGGCACCGGCCCCGCCCGAACCGGCCGGGAGAGCTGACGCCATGACCACCGGACAGCGGACGAAGGTCCTGGTGATCGGCGCCGGCGTCGGCGGCCTCGCCTGTGCGCTCACCCTGCGGCGCGTCGGCCTCGACGTCGAGGTGTACGAGCGCGCCACCGAGCTGCGCACCACCGGCTCGGCCCTGTCGGTCATGAGCAACGCCGTCACCGCCCTGGCCACCCTCGGCATCGACCTGGCCCTCGACAAGCGCGGCCAGGCCGTCGAGTCGTTCAGGATCATGGACCGGCGTGGCCGGCGGATCAGGGACCTGCCGTTCAAGGAGGCCTGCGACGCGGTCGGGGCGCCCAGCTTCTGCCTCGGCCGCGCGGAGCTCCAGGAGGCGCTGCTGGCGGAACTCGGGGACTGCCCGATCCACCTGGGGGCGACCGCCGCCGGCTTCGGGACCACCGGCGCGGGCGTCACCGTCCGCTTCACGGACGGCCGTTCGGCGGACGGGGACGTCCTGATCGGCGCCGACGGCATCAACTCGGCCGTCCGGCGCCACCTCGTCGGCCCCGAGACCGCACGGGACGGCGGCTACCTCGTCCGGCTCGGCATCGTCCCCTTCCGGCACCCGCTCCTCACCACGGGCGGCGTACGCCACTACTGGGGCAGCGGACAGCGCTTCGGCCTCATCGACATCGGCCACGGCCGCTGCTACTGGTGGGCGACCACCAGCACGCGTACGGCCGGGTCCGCCGACGGGCCGACCGCCGACCGTGTCAAGGACACCCTCGCCGACGCCTTCGCGGACTGGGCGGACGAAGTGCGGGAAGCCATCCGGATCACGCCGCCGCAGTCCATCCTCACCGTCCCCTCCCAGGACCGCGCCTTCCTGGAACGGTGGGGCGACGGCCGCGTCACCCTGCTCGGCGACGCCGCGCACCCCATGCTGACGGCGCTCGCCCAGGGGGCCGCCATGGCCATCGAGGACGCCGTCGTGTTGGCCGGTACGCTCGCCGGGACCACCGCCGGCGACGACCCGGCGCCGGCCCTGCGCGCCTACGAGGACCGCCGCCGCGACCGGGCGCGGGCCATGGTCGCCGAATCCCGGGCGGTCAGCGACCTGGAACAGGCGGCCCACCCCGCCCGGCGCCTGCTCCGGGACGGCTACTTCCGGCTGGTACCCCGCCAGGTCCTCACCCGGCGGCTGACCCAGGCGCTCACCCACCCGGACTTCCCGGCCACCGGACCCGGCGGCGTGCGGCGCGAACTCAGCCCCCTGGAGCGCCTGTACTGGATCGCCGACCGGACCTCACCCCTCAACGTCCTCGCCCGGGCCCGCGTCCACGGCCACCTGCCCCCGTCGCTGCACCGCCGCGCCCTCGACGCGCTCCAGCTCCGGCACCCCCTGCTGCGCGTCGCGATCACCGACGACGGCACCGGATCGCACCCGGCCTTCACCCCGTGCGACGGACAGCAGATCCCGCTGCGGCACGTCGAGGTGCCGCCCGGCGACCCCGAGGCCGACACCCGGTGGGAGCGGGAGGTCAACGACCGCGAACTGGCGGAGTCCGTCGACTCGTCCACCGGGCCGCTGCTGCGCGCGGTGGTGATCACCTCCGGCGGGACCGACGGTGACGGCCAAGGACGCGTCCACGACCTGCTGCTGACGGCATCGCACACCATCGCCGACGGCAAGACCTGCCTGTCCCTGCTCCGGGAGTGGATCGACCTCGCCGCACGGGCCGCCACCGGCACACCGCTGCGGATCACCCCGCTGCCCGTACGGCCCGCCACCGAGGACCTGCTCCCGCGCCGCCACCGTGGCACGGCAGGCGTCTCGGGGCTCAAGGCCATGATGGCGCGCGACCAGGCGGACGCCGGGCCGGGCCCCGCACAGCGCGTCGTCCCCAGCCGCCAGGTGCCGTTCGAGCAGCGGCGCACCCGGATGCTGCACCGGTCCCTCACCGCCGACCGGCTGGACATGCTGGTGGAGGCGGCCACCCGCCACGGCACCACGGTCCACGGGGTGCTGGCCGCCGCGATGGTGACGGCCGTCGCCCGGGATGCCGGAACCCCGGCGGGCGGACACGTCTCGATCGGCTCGCCGGTCGACTTCCGGCGTGATCTCGACCCGGCCGTCGCCCTCGACGAGGCCGGCACCTACGTGGCCACCGTCCCCACCCGGGTCCGCTACGAGCCAGACCGGCCGCTGTGGTCGACGGCCCGGGAGATCAGCCAGGACCTGGTACGCCGCCGCGCCCGCGAGGACCACCTGGCCATGCTCAGCCTGCCGCGCTGGGCGGGGCTGGACTCGCCGCAGGAGTGCGCGTCGTTCATGCGCTTCATGGACGAGCAGGGGCCGATCAACCTGTGCCTGTCCAATGTCGGCCGCTACGAGTTCCCCGACCGGGTGGGCCCCTGGCAGGTGAGCGAGGCCCAGTTCCTGACGGGCATCTCGATCATGGGCGCCGTCGTGGCGACGGCCACCACCTGCCACGGCCGACTCGCCTGGAACTTCAGCCATGTCGAGCACCTCGTCCCGCACGCGCGGGCACAGCGGATCGCCGACGAGTCCGTCCGGAGCGTGCTGTCCGCACTCCCGGGGTGACCGTTCACCGCGTCACGGCTGCGAGACTCCGGCCCTGTTCTGCATCAGCCGCGCGATGTCGGCCAGGGTCGGCGCGTCCGCCAGTTCGTCGTGGTCGATCACCAGCCCCGAGTCCTCCTCCAGCACGATGGACAGCTCCACCGCGAACAGCGAGTCCAGACCCAGCGCCGCCGGTGTGGCGGTGGGGGAGAGCAGTTCGGGCCGCACCTGGAACCGGCCGGTCAGGACGCTGGCCAAAGTGTCGTACACGTCGTCTCTCCGGAACGGTCGGTGCGAGCGGGGGAGGGTCGGTCGTACCAGGGCGGCGGCGCGCAACCGGCGCCGGGCGGCGGCTCAGTCGTATCACGCCGAACCGCCCGGCAGGCGGACTGACGCGCGGCCGCGGGATCGGGCGAACCCCTGGTCAGGTGCGGCGAGATGGAAGGGGACACCGCTGCGGCGCGCCTCGCCGAGCCGTCCGAGCAGCTCGAACTGCTCCGCCGGAACCAGCGGCTCCCACTCCCGCAGGCTGCGTACCGCGTGGTCGGTGTGCTCCGCCGGGTCCAGGACGATCGCGGAGATCTCCGCGGCCGTCATGACACCGCCGTCGAAGACGAACCCCACCCGGGTGGGCAGCCGCGCGGTCGGCGGCCGGAACACCGAGGCGAGGAACCGCGGCTCCCCGGTGAGAATGCGGCCGGTCTCCTCCCTGGTCTCCCGGACCGCGGCCTCCCAGGGCGTCTCGCCGGGGTCGAGCATGCCGCCCGCCAGGAGCTGCCAGCCCTTGTGGTGGGACTTCAGCAGGATCGGCCGTTCCGCCTCGTCGGTGGTGTAGGTGCACGCCCAGCCCAGGGCGTACGGGTGGCCGCCGAAGAGCCAGCGGTGGCTCGGAGGAAGCGTCATCGGCCGGCCCCGCCGTCGCTCCAGGCGGCCACCTGGCGGGCCAGTACGTCTGCGGCGTCCGGGGTCGTCGCCCGCAGAGCGAGCAGGCCGGCCATGATGACGTCGCACAGCTCGCCCTGGAGCTCGGCCAGGGTGTGGCTGTGGCCCTTGCGGGGGTTGGCGCCGATGACACCCAGGAGCGCCTGGGCCGCCTCGCCCACCTCCTCCTGCAGTTTCACCACCTGCATGGTCAGCAGCGGCTGCCCGAGCTCGGCGCAGTGCCGGTCGAGCGTCCGGTGCCGCAGCTCGACCGCCGCCCAGATCTCCGGCAGGCCCGTCAGCAGCCGTACCTCCAGCTGCCGCAGGAGGACCTTCAGCGCGGGCGGCATTGGCAGCGACCCCACCTCGGCGAGCGGCACCAGCCGCAGCTCCTGGCCCTCCCCGAGCACCAGTTCCGCGGGGTCGACCTCATGGACGGCGTGGAAGAAGCGCATTCCTTCGGTACCCGTCCCGGCGGCCGGCGCCGGGAGGAACGGCAGCAGCCCGGGGACGTCCAGCCCGGTCTCCTCCCGCAACTCGCGCCGGGCGGTCTGGTACGGGGTCTCGCCGGCCTCCCGGCGGCCGCCGGGGACCACCCAGTGGGCGGGCCAGCTGATGTCGGGCCGGTCGTCCCGGAGTTGGAGCAGGACCTCGTGACGGCTGGTGGTGATGATCGCATCGGCGCTGCTGAAATCGTCCATCCTCTCATTCTGGGTGCACCACAACGAAGTTGACGGCCAGCCACCCGAACGGGTGGCATTCGTCCGCTGTGGCGACCGTCCCGCGGGGACGCCTGGAGCCCGTCACCCCGTGGTACGGGTGGCGGGCTCCCAGAGGCGGACTCGCGGCGGGTCAGTCACGCAGGGCCAGCAGCAGGGCCGGCACGATGAGCAGCAGCAGCCAGGGTTCGGCGAGGGCGGCCACCCCCAGTCCGGTGTAGACGGCGGCCTCGGCGGCCCGGCGCCGGGTGCGCCGGCGCTTCTTGTCCGCCTTCTTGTCCACCTTCTTGTCGGTCCTCCGGGCCACCTTGTCGTCCTGCTCGGCGCGGCGCTGGTCGGTCTGCTTCTCCAGGGACAGGGGCAGCTCGGTGTGGTTCTCCATCATCGTTTCCTCCACGGGGTGTTGGTGGGTGGGGAGCGGGGTGGTGCGGGAGACGGTCAGGTCAGGCCAGGTCGGCGTCCGGGATCCAGGAGCCGTGGATCATGGCGGGGACCCGGCGGGGCAGGTGGACGGTGGCGACCGGCGGCAGGGTCAGGTCGGAGGCGTCCAGGACGAGCAGCCTCGAGGCGTCCGCGTTCAGGTCGCTGACCACGGTCAGCAGGTACCCGCCGTCCTCGTCCGCACCGTCGGCGGACGCCACGAACACCGCCTCGCTGGGGAGTTGCCCGGTGCCGACCGGCCGGAGCTGCCGGGCGCCGGTGGCGCGGTCGTACTTGACCAGGGTGTGGTTGCCGATGCCCAGGTCGTCCGGGAACGCCAGCGCGTACTGGTAGCGGTGCTCGCGGCCGATGAAGGCGTCGTTGATGGTCGGGAACTCCACCACCAGGTCGTCGGTGTCCTCCTCGCTGACCCGGCCTGCGGTCAGGTCGATGGACCAGCGCCGGCTGCGCGAACCGGAGTTGGGCTCGGCACCGCGGTCCGGCGCGCCGACCCACCAGTTCCACGAACGCTGCCAGCCGGCGCGGCCGACCGCGGGGCCCTCGACCACGATCCGGCCGTGGGCGTCCTCGTAGGCGTTGGCGAGGTGCATCGCATACCCCTGGCCGATCTCGAACCAGCGGACCTCGGCGGCTCGGCCTTCGCCGCGCGGCATCACGCCGATCCGCGAGGTCTGCGCGTCGTTCCAGCCGTACGGGATGCCGGAGTGCTCGTTCGGGTCGAAGGTGACGGTGCCCTCCAGGAAGACCACGTGGTGCTCGGTGATGGCGAAGTCGTGCTTCAGCGCGGCGCTCGCACCCGGTACCTCCTGGCTCGTCAGTACGTGGCCGTCGGCCGACGCGACGTGGTGGATCAGGTAGGGCGGGAAGGGCGAGGAGGCGAAGAAGTGCAGCTCGCCGGTGACCGGGTCCTCCTTGGGGTGCGCGGTCATCGCCGAGGTCAGCTTGCCGTTGAAGTCGTAGGCGCCGACGGTGTCCAGGTCCCGGGTCAGCTCGAACGGCAGGT
>NZ_JAIZ01000577.1:19766-25501 GCF_000710465.2 Kitasatospora sp. MBT63
GTCGGATGGATCGAGTAGGTGTGGGGTGTCCTGCGTCAGGTGTCACTGGCGCTCGGCGCGCGCCTTGAGCTCGTGGAGCCAGGTCTCCAGGGACTGCCGGAGCGCGTCGCCGAGCAGTTCCGGCTCGGCCGCGACGGGAGCGCCGGACCAGGACTCCTCGGTGCGGACCGTGACGACGCCGTCGGACTCCTCGAAGGTCCACACGTGGATGCCGTCGATGCCCTGGACCGGGCCGCCCCAGGCGATCCGCTCGCCCGGCTCGACCTGGAGGACGGTGGAGGTGATGTCGAGCCCGTGGGTGGACCAGCGGAAGGAGGTGCCCGGGACGAGCGGGCCGAGGATCGCGGCCCGGGTGATGTCCGGGTGCCAGTTGGCCCAGGCGTTGATGTCGGTGTGCAGGCGCCAGACGGCGGCCAGCGGGGCGTTCACCGTGGTCGACAGCCGGACGACGACGGGGGCGTTCTCGTCGATGGTGGTGTTGGTGTTCGTGCTCATGGTGGGTTGGGTCCTTCCAATTGGCGGGGCGAGAATATGTGTGATCAACCACTCACTCTTTGGCCCGAAGAAGTGGCAGCCCGCTGTCGACGGGCTGCCACCCTGCGGGCGGGTCCTCAGTAGTGCCGGATGCCCGCCGTGAGGGTCCGCGTCCAGGGCGCGTCCACCTTGTCGGCGTCCATCGCGGCCACCAGGTGACACAGCATGCCGACGGCGAAGAACTCCTGGACCTGCCGGTCGTCACCTCCGGAGGCCCCGCGGACGTACTCGACCAGGCGGGCGTACCCGGCCCGCACGGCGTCGCGGATCGCCGGCTCGGAGACTGCCGCCGCCTGGGCGTGCATCTGCACCAGCAGCAGATCGTTGTCGCTGATCAGCCGGGCGTAGGCATCACCCATCGCGTACAGCACCGCCTCCGGCGAGCTGCCGTCGGCGGCGGCCGCGCCACCCTCGAGGCTGGCCCGCACCCGGACGAAGCAGTACTCGACCACGGCCACGAACAGGGCTTCCTTGCTGGGGAAGAGCCGGTAGACGTACGCCTGCGAGATCCCGGCGGCCTTGGCGACCTCCGTCGTCGTGGTGCCGAAGTAACCCCGCGAGGCGAAGGCGCCGATCGCGGTGCGCAGCACCGTGTCGCGGCGTTCCTCGGCGGTGGAGAGTTGGCGTGGGCGTTCCGTTTGCATGTGAGTACTCAACCACTCACACTTTTCGGCGTCAAGTGCCGGGATCCTCGGGGCCCGGCGGCGGAGCCCGGAACGGCGCGGGTGGTAGGTCGCCGCTCCATGCCGGGCGGGCCGGGGTGGCAGTCCCCCGTCGATGGCCCGGGGTGGAACTGCTCGACGGCGGCAGGGGTTCTGTGCGGCAGCCCCCTCGAGGATCAGGCGCCGGAGTTGTCGACGAGACCCACGATATCGAGGTACTCGATTTTCGGCGGGACGCCGTAAATTCCCGTCACCTTGTCGACGATTTCAGCCGTGAAGAAGGCGCGGGCCTTCTCCTCGTCGTCCCACAGGTAGAAGTTCCGAGCGTGAACGCCGTCTTCGTCGAGCATGAAGCTCTTGAAGCGAAGGCCGGCCATGCCTTCGAAGGGCGCTCGGAGCTCGCTCGCAATCTTGGCGAGAGTCGAACGGTCGAACTTGTCGGTCTGCGTGAACGTCACGAGCACGCCGATCATCATGCCTCCTGTCGATTGGGTGAGGAGTGGTCGATCGAGTGATGCTGGAGGCGAATTCCAGTATACGCGGCCGGAAATTCCGGTCGTCAGGCCGCGGGTCGGATGTGTTGCCCGCGGCCGGCGGACGCTCAGGAGTTCGTGAGGGTGATCGTCTGAGGGTTCGGGTCCGTGTCGAGGCTCGGGGGGAAGTTCGCCGGTAGGCTTCCCGGGGAGGTCTGCGGGATGTACGAGCCGGGATCGGCCTCGGTGGGGCCCGGGGTCAGGGGGTTCGGGCCGAAGACGCGCAGGTCGAAGATCTGCGGCCGCCCGGTGCAGGGGGCGTTGACCTGAACGGTGTGTGCGCCGGCGTCGAAGTCCGGCAGGTCCACGTTCACCCGCTGGATCGTGTACCCGGGGGTGCAGGTCACGGTGACCGGGACGGTCGCGAGGTTGGACGACTGGATGACTCCGTCGCCCACCAGCATGGTTGCCGACGGGGAGGTGACGGGACCGGTCGCGCCTACGGTGTGGCCGGTGCCGCTGATGTGGCCGGTGCCGGTGGTGTTGTTGTTGCCGATGGTGGTGTCGTGGCCGGCGGCGTTGTTGTTGCCGCCGACGTTGGTGACGTTGCCGTCGCCATTGTTGACCACGATGGTCGAGCCGAACGCGGCGGGGACCGTGGGGGCGTCGGCCGACACTCGGGCCGCAGTTCCCGCGATCAGGACCGCGGCGGAGGCCACGACGGTGGCTGAGCGTACGGAGAGCACCTTCATGCGCGGGAGGTCCTTGTCGTTCCGGGGCGGGTCGACGGGGTGGGTCGCACCGCCGATGATTCGGGACGGAGCGGCCCTGATAACGCCCGGCGGCGCGTGGCGGCCCGGAAGTCACCCGTAGCGGTCAAGCGAAGGTCCGCCCTGCCCGGCCGGGGCCGGCCGCCGGTCAGTGGGGCGTCAGCATGCGGTCAGTCGGCCGGGGCATGCTGAGGGTGCGTCAGGGAGCGAACACGGCTCCCCGACCGGGAGAGGTGCCCGGAGCGGTTCATCGGGTGCCTGGCCGGCAACGGCCGAGCAGGGTCCTCCGGGGCCCGCGCAGGTTCGAATCCTGCCCTCTCCGCCCGAGCGGCCCGGCCGGGCCGGTGATGGCCGGTGACGGTCGGTCACGTGTGCGGCGAGCGGCAGAATCGGCCCCGTGCCCCCGGAGCCCGGCCGCCGCGGGGTGGTCGCCGTCGGCGTCGGTTCGATGTCATATCATTCGCCGACGTCGGTGGCCCGGCGCGGGAGCGCGGGCCGTAGGGGGACGGGTTCGGACGGGCGTGGCGCCCGGGCACGCACCCGGGCCGACGCGGGACCCGGGCGATCTCTCGCCCCGGCGATCCGCCCCTGCCGGTTTCTCGACTCGTGCAAGGGATCGAATCTCGATGACCATCCGTACACCGCTGCGCCGTGTCCGCGCGGCAGCGGCCGTGGCAGGCGCCGCCGTCACGTTCCTCGCCGTCCTGCCCGCCGCTCCGGCCTCCGCGGCGGGCGGCGGCTTCACCACGCCGAAGTCCACCACCCTGGTGAACGCCAACTCCGGGAAGTGCCTGGAGGTCGCCGACTGGCGCACCGACAACGGGGCCCCCGTCCGGCAGTGGGACTGCCACGGCGGCGCCAGCCAGCTCTGGGACTTCAAGCAGGCCGGCGGCGTCACCATGCTGGTCAACCGCAACTCCGGGAAGTGCCTGGAGATCGCCGACTGGCGGATGGACGACGGTGCACCGGCCCGCCAGTGGGACTGCCACGGCGGCTGGAACCAGGGCTGGCTCTACTCGGGCGAGATCGGGCCCCACAAGGAGCTGGGTCTGTCCAACCTCAACTCCGCGGCGCTGCTGGAGATCGCGGACTGGCGCACCGACAACGGGGCCCCCGCCCGCCAGTGGCGGGGCGCGTCCAACCGGGTCGTCGACGGCAACAAGGCCTGGATCACCGCCATCAAGCTGCTCTGACCGATCCCGGGGTGCGTCCGTGCGGGTCCCTGCCGGGTCGGCAGGGACCCGCAGTGCCGTCTGCCGTGAAGCCCCGGCGCAAAGATCCGACGCGCGACGGGTGGTGCGGAGGCACTGGATCGACCAGGCACTGGATCCACCCGCCACTGCGACCGATGAGGCAGAACGCTCCGGACGGTCCGGCGGGTGCGCCGCGCTCGCACGGCACGACCAGCACGGCCACGTCGGGGGAGGTCCATGGCGCGGGTGGCCGACCGGGCGGCGCAGCGCGGCGTCGTCGAGGACCACCTCGAGCTCCAGCGGTTCGGGGCGGTGCAGCGGTCCTTCGCCGCGGTGAACCGGCGCCGCGGTATCCCGCGTAGTTGCATACGAGTGTCCACAGCCCGGGGAGAACGCGGTGTCCGTGCTCGATCGTTCAGTCTTCTCCTGGTATCAGCATTGCGCAGCACCGCAGTTGGTGCGTGCGCTGACCGAGTGCACCCGCGCCGACCGGGCCCGGCAGCTCGCCGAGCAGGCCGGGCCGGACCTCGCCGCGATGCGGAACCCGTACCGGCGGGCCTTCGCGCTGGCGATCCCGGCGGTGGCCCTGGTCGCCCTCGGCGACCCGGTGGGCGCCCGGCGGCTCGTTGAGCGGGCGGAGCCGATCGCCCGGGCCGTCGACTACGGCAGCAACCGGGCGAACGCCCTCACCAGCCTCGGCGCGGCGCTCCACGCCGCCGGCGACGCGGCCGGGGCCCGGCGCCTGCTGGGCCTCGCCGAACAGGCCGCGCTGGCCGCCACCCACTCGGAGGACCGGGTCGGCGCCCTCGGCGAGGTGGTCGAGGCGCTCGCCGGCCTCGGCGACACCGACGGCGCCATGCGGGTGGCGGCGACGGCGGAACGGATCGTGGCCGCCGAGCCGGACGACATCTACCAGTCCCGCGCGATCTGCGGCTGTCGGCCACGCTCGTCGCCGTCGGCGAGCCGGCCCGGGCCGAGAAACTGGCGGCCACCGCGCGCCACTCCTCCTACCGGTACGGCGCCCTCGAGCATCTGGTGCTCGCGCTGGCGGGCCGAGGCCGGGTCGAGGACGCCCGCCGGGTCATCCGGAACATCGGCGACCCGGAGCTGATCGGGGATGCGACCCGCGCGCTTGACGAGGCGCTGACCACCAACACCTTCCACGTCGTCCCGCCGTTTCCCGGCCTCGACCTCCCGGAGCCGGAGCCGGCGCCAGGACCGGTCCCCGCCGAGCCCGCGCTCCCGGCACGCCCCGCCGTCGAGCCACGCCCTGCAGTCGCCCGCCGGCGGCCTCCGCGGCTTCCCGCGGAACTCGGCTGAGGGAGGTGCCCCAGTCCGGTGCTTCCGTGAGCGTGAGAGCCCCGTCCTCCGCCCCGACGACCCGCGCCATGATCCGGCCGCGGTCCTCGCCGGGAAAGGCATAGGGAGAAGCGGGATCCATCTCCACCAGGAAGTCCCAGCCCTCGCGCCGGGCCGGATCGTACGCGTCGACATGCCGACCGGTCGCCCGCCGACCGCGTCGACGGTCACGGTGATGTCGATGTCGTACATCTCGGGTACAGCGACGGATCAGCCCACCGTTCGGGGCGGCCGTGACCCACGAATCGATCCATGAGAACTCCATGGACGATGTCCGGGCGGGCCGGCCGGGCGGCGACGGGGCGGCAGGGCGGAGAGGGCAGGATTCGAACCTGCGCGGGCCCCGGAGGACCCTGCTCGGCCGTTGCCGGCCAGGCACCCGATGAACCGCTCCGGGCACCTCTCCCGGTGTCAGGGAGCCTTACTTGCTCCCTGACGTGCCTTCAGCATGCCGGGACGCCCTGACCGGACGCTGACTCCTCGCTGACCCTGCCATGCCGCACCCGGCACTCCGCCTACGGCTTACGGGCGACACCGCCGGCGATGCACCGCTGAGCCGCGTTCCACTCCGCCTGCGAGCCGTCCGGGTGTTGTCGGTCGACGCACGGCACCAGGCCCGGTTCGACCAGCGCCGGATTGAACAGCTCCGCCAGCACGGCCTTGGTGGAGATGGTGCCGCTGCCCATCATGCCGCGCAGGAACACGTCCTCCATCTTCCGGGCGGTCGCGCTGTACTCGTCCTCC
>NZ_JAIZ01000577.1:25511-49681 GCF_000710465.2 Kitasatospora sp. MBT63
ATCCAGGAAATGACTGATCGCCACGTGGGAGCCGGTGCTCGGCCAGGTGAGGCGGTAGATCGCGGTGGCGGATGCGGTCAGACGCCGGGACCGCCCCCGAACCGTTTCCCCCTGGCCGTGCGCAGCTCCCGCGGGCGGGACGGCCGGTCCTGCCCCGTGTCCGCCGCCGAGTGCCGCCGGAGCCGGTTCCGGCCTCCATGCGGGGAAGTTGGGGAGAAGATTCAGAGACAAAGTCAAGGCCGGTCGGCGTCGTTTCAGCATGATCGCAGGCGTGTGCTAACGTCTGATTCATTGTTATGCATGCATCTGTTCACGGGGGTTTTCGATGCAGCTCGTACGAGAAACCGTCTCTGTCGCACACTTCGGGCCGGTGGTCGTCCGCCGAGGCGGATGACGGGCCTTCACCGCCAATCTGACAGGGTCGCGGGCCGTTCTTCCCGCCCTTCGCCACCATCCTTTCTTTGAATCCCGGCGCCGACGCCTGCTCAAATGGCCCGCCGGGGGGCAACGGCTGCCGACCGGTGTGCGCCGTGAGCGCGCAGTCCGGTCGCGGTGCCGGATGGAACCGACTCGATTCGTCAATGTTTCCGCCCTGTGGTCCCGCCATTCCCGGTTCTCCGATCCGGGCCGACCGGCGATCCCTTGTGTCCGGAGTAATTCAGTCATGCCCGGAGTGATTCAGTGCCATCCTTTTCGATCCTGGTTCCATTCGTGCCGCGACGGCCTGAACAATTGGCCACCTATGCGGCGCTGGTGCACTGGACCCGGGCTGCGCGTCTATGGCAGGGGCAATCGCTGACGGTCGAGGCGCACCAGGGCTTCGCCCACGCGGCGGGCACGGGTTTCGGCGTGCCGACGGGGCTGGGCGTCAGCCTCATGCCGCTGAAGCATCCCTACGAAGCGGCGATGCAGGCCCGCTCGCTGGCGGTCTCCACCGGCCACCCGGTGCTCGCGGGCTTCGGCCCGGGGCGCCCCGACATGCAGCGCGCCATGCGCGGCGAGGCCTACGCCAGCCCGCTGACCGCGGCGGAGGAGTACGTCACCGTCGTCCGCGGGCTGCTGCAGGGCCGGCAGCTCGACTTCAGCGGCGAGTACTTCCACTGCGAGGGTGCGCTGCCGCCGTCGCCTGCGCCGGAGGTGCAGGTCGGGCTGGGGGTGCTGCGACCGGGCATGGCGCGGCTGGCCGGCCGGGTGGCGGACGCCGCCATCACCTGGCTGACGCCCGCGTCCTACCTGCGGGAGACGGTGCTGCCCGCGCTGCGCGAAGGGGCCGGGGCGGCGGGCCGTCCCGTTCCCCGGGTGGTCGCGATGGTGCCGATGGCGCTGCCGCTGCCCGACCTGGACGTCGAGGCCGTCGTGGTGGCCGGCAGCGGTTCGCACATGGCGGCCCCGCACTACGCCGACATGCTGAGGCGCGCCGGGGTCGACGTCGGCAGCGGCGACCCCCTGGTGGACGCGCGGTCCCTGCTCGAGGGCGGTGCCTTCCTGGGGGGTGAGGTGGACGAGCTCGTGGAGCAGATCAGTGATTTCTGGAATTCCGGCGTGGACGAAGTGGTCATCAATCTGACCGGTGTCGCACAGGTCCGCGGGCCGCAGGCGGCCATGGAGCAGATCAAGACGATCGTCACTGCGCTCAGTGGCACGGAGGGAACGCGATGAGCGGAGAGATGCGCGATCTGATGGCTTGGGCCACCGGCAGTCGGGGCCCGGGCGGCCGGGTCATTGTCCTGGAGGACTCCCGGCATGTCGGGGAGGTGCGGGAAATGCTCGACACGGCGTCCGGGGACCGCCACCACCAGATCTTCGTCCCGGGTGACCGGATGGACCTCGGGGACAATCTGGTCGGCTACGGCGGGTCGTTCCACGAATGCGACACCGAGGCTTCCCTCGGAGACGACTTCTATCTCCAGGTGCAGAACTACAGCATCACCCAGTACGTTTCGGTGATCGGTCCCACACTGGTCCGCATCACGGACGAGGCGGATTTCGAGGTGTGGCTGGGAGATGCCGACACCGCCCGCGAGAAGGGTGAATTCGCCGAGTTCCTGGCGAATCCCGCGCTGCTGGTCGCGGATCTCCCGGGGCTGGGCGCGCCGCTGGACGGAGCCGGCCCACGGCACCGCCTGTACGTCCGGGCCGGCGGCGAGCTGACGGTCTCCCCGTACGGCTCGGCGCTGGGGCGACTGGGCGACGACCTGACAGACCTGGAGGCCGCCTGGCAGCAGGCGAACGCCGCCAGCGTGCACCCCTGTGCCGTCACCCTCGCCGCGGCGCTTCCCGAGACGGTGCGCGCAGTCGAGCTGGCGGCCCGGCCGTGGCTCGGTGAGTACCTCCTGGCCGTGGACGCGCTGAGGGAGCTGCGGTCCCGCGGCGTCCTGCGGGTGCGCGCCTCCGGTTTCGGCGGACGCCTGCGGCCCGAGAACGACGCCGTCGAACCGGCCCGGACGCAGGCCCGGCAGCTGGTGCTGTGGACCGACGAGTCCGCCTACCTCTACACCGCCGACGGATCCCGGCTGTTCGAACTCAACCGCGCCGCGGCGGAGCTCGCCGAACTGCTGCTCTGCCAGGGATCGGTCGAGGCGGCCGCCGAGTACGCCCCGCGGGCCGCCCTCCTGAAGGTGCAGCAGTTCTTCGAGCGGGCGGGGGTCTCCCTGTGAACACCGACTTGAGCACTGACCCGAGTACTGACCCGAGCACTGGGCCGAGCGCAGCCCCGGGCGCCGACCCGAGGGCCGCGGTGCCCGGCCGGGCCGGTGCGCTGCTGGCCGAACTCGGCGACCGGGCCGAGCTCCACGACCTGTACGACGAGGCCGGCGCGCCGGTCTACCACGCGATCGCCGGCAGCTCACCCCTGGAGGTGCGCGAACTGGTCGCCGCACTGCGCTCCACCTCCGGCGCCGTCCTCGAACTGGCCGCCGGTTCCGGCCGGTTGACGATGCCACTGCTCACCCTGGGACGCGAGCTGACCGCCCTCGAACTGGCACCGGGCATGATCCGGATCCTGGAGGAGCGCCTGCGGGCCGTACCCGCCGCACGACGCGACCGCTGCACCGTCGTCCCCGGCGACATGAGCTCCTTCGAGCTGGGCCGGGAGTTCGGCGCGATCGTGCTCGGTGCGACCTCCGTCTCGCTGCTGGACGCGACCGGCCGCGCCGGCTTGTACCGCTGCGTGCGCCGTCACCTCGCCCCCGGCGGGAAGTTCCTGCTCACCGCGGTGGACGTGACGGACTTCGGCAGCGCCACCACCGAACAGGTGATGGACGTCGACTGCGCGGACGGCACCCGCTTCCGCATGTACGAGCACTGGACCGAGGGCGCCGACGCGCGCACGGTCACGGTCTTCCCGCATCCCCTCGACATGGCGGAGCTCCCGATCACGGTGTGCACCACCCGCATCGGAGTCTTCCCGGTGGCGCAGCTGGAGGCCGAGTTGGCGCTCGCCGGACTGGTGCTGACGCAGCGCCGGTCGCTCCCGGCGACCGGCAGCCACCACCACGACGTGCTGCTCGTCGCGGAGGTCGCCGCGTGAGCGCCGTGTGGCCCAACCTGCTCGCCCCGAGCCGGCACGGCCGCGACGACCTGTGCGCGATCTCCGCCCAGGGGGTCCGGGTGCGCTTCGCGGACGGCCGCGAACTGCTCTGCGGATCCAGCGGCCTGTGGAACACCGCACTCGGCTACGGCAACGAGGCCATCGCCGACGCCGTCGCGGGTGCCGCCCGCGAGGCCTCGTACCTGAGCGTGTTCCGCTACGAGAACACCTACGCCCGCCGGGCCGCCGACGCACTGGTGGACCTCTGCGGCGGCGACCGGTTCGGCCGGGTGCTGTTCTCCACCTCCGGCGGCGCCGCCAACGACCTGGCGATGAAACTCGCCCGCCACCTGCACGCCCTGCGCGGCGAGCCGCAGCGAACCCTGGTCGTCGGCCTCCGCACCGGCTACCACGGCCTCACCTTCGGCAGCTTCGCGCTCTCCGGCGGCGACCTGGGGCAGCGGATGTACGGCGTGGACCAGCGGCTGGTCCGCCACGTCACCCCCAACGCCGTCGACGAACTCGACGCACTGTTCGCCCGCCAGGGCGGACAGGTCGCCGCCGTGGTCGTCGAACCGGTGCTCGGCAACGGAGCGCTGCCGCTCGACCCGGAGTTCGTCGCGGCGCTGCTGCGCCTGCGCGAGAAGCACGGCTTCCTGCTCGTCGCCGACGAGGTCGCCACCGGCTTCGCCCGGACCGGCCCCTACCTCGCCTCCAGCCGGTGGCCCGGGCGGCCGGATCTCCTGATCCTCTCCAAGGCGCTGACCAACGGCACCTGCGCCGCCGCCGCGGTCCTCGTCGCCCACGACGTCGACGCGGCCTTCACCGACGCCGACGCGGTGTTCGTCCACGCCGAGACCCAGGCCGGCACCCCGATCACCTGCGCGGCGATCCTGGCCACGCTGGAGGAGATGCGGCGACTGGACGCGGAGACCCTCAGCCACCGCCTGTCGGAGCGGCTGGACGCGGAGCTGAAGTCCCTCGGGGACCGGCTGCCCCAGCTGACCGTGACCCAGGGCGTCGGCTGCTTCCGCTACCTCGGCTTCGCCGCCCCCGACGGCGGGCCGCTGGCGCCGGAGCACGTCGCCGACCTGGTCGCGGCCGTCCGGGAGGCCGGAGCCATCGTCCACCCGGGCCCTCATGGCATCCAGCTCATCCCCGCGCTCACCTACACCGACGAGGACCTCGACGAACTCCTGGACTGCGTCGTCCGCGGTGCCGAGGCGTTCTTCGCCCGCTTCGTCCCCGGCCCCGGCGCACCTGCGGGAGGCGACCGGTGACCGGCCGATGGCCGCAGCCCACCCGGGTGCTGCCCAGCGTGGCGGAGTTCACCGCATGGGCGGCCAGGCACGCGTCCGGGACCCGCACGGTCCTGCTCGTGGACGCGCACCTCACCGACAGCGCGATCGCCGCGCTGGTCGTCCGGGCCCTGCCGGTCCACGAGGTGGTCCCGCTGGACGGACCGGGCACGCTCGAGTCCGTCGTCGCACTGGCCGACCGGCTGCGGCACGGCCCCGCCCGGCTGGTCGCCGCCGTCGGCGGGGGAAGCCTCCTGGACCAGGCCAAGCTGGCGACCGCACTGGCGGGCGACCCCGGCGTGCTTCCCCGGCTCACCGCTCCGCAGCGCAGCGGGCTGGTCCTGCTGCCGGGGGAGAACACCCGGCCGCTGCCGCTGCTCGCCGTCCCCACCACGCTCGGAACCGGCGCGGAGGTCAGCCGCGTCGCCTGCCTGAACACCGCGCAGGGCAAGCGCCTGGTCGTCGGCCGGTCACTCGCACCGGAGCTCGCCCTGCACGACCCGCTGGCCACCACCGGGCTGCCCGCCGAACTCGCCGTCGAAGGCGTACTGGAGGCGCTGTTCCGGGTGGCCGGGGTCTACGTCGGCGACCCGCAGGACCGCCCGGTCGAGGACGCGCTCGCCGGCACGCTCGCCACCCAACTCCTCGGCCTGGGCTACCGGGCCGTCGAGGACGGCCCGGGGGAGCAGGTCCGCGGCGCCGTCGCGCGGCTCAGCGCCCTCACCCACGGCGACTGGCTCCAGCTCGACCGAGACCCCTACGCCCTGCGCGGCTGGTACCTCGCCAACGAACTGTCCACCGCCCTCGGCATCCGCAAGATGACGGCCGTCGCGGCCCTGCTCCCCACGCTGTTCCGGCGAACCACCGCCGGCGACGGACGACTCGGCTCGGCCGAACGGCTCGAACGGCTGTGGAACGAGCTGCGCTCCGCCGCCCCCCGGCCACTGCCCGCCGACCCGTCGGCCGGCATCGCCGCCCTGCTGGAGCACTGGGGCGTCGACCACCGCCCGACGGCGCACCCCGCCGACCTGGACGCGATCGCGCGCCGCACGGTCCGCGCCTGGGGAGCAGGACTGCCCGCCCTGGGCGGCCTGACCCTCGGCGATGTCCGGGAGATCCTCGGCGACGCCGTACCCGCACCCGGGCCCGCGGCGCGCTGAGCAGCCCGGGCGGCGCACCACCGAAAGCTTCCGGTCCACCACCGCGTGCGGTGACGGACCGGACGACCCCCGACCGTCCCCGACCTTCGGAGAGGAGGAGAACACCGTGCAGGAGAACATCAACAGCTCGCTGGAGCTGGAGCTGGGCATGCAGGACCTGGAGCTCGACATGCAGGAGCTCGAGGGCATGGACGCCCCGTTCAACTGGAGCAACGCCGTGTGGAGCGTCGCGACCGTCAGCATCGGCAGCGTCATCGTCGCCACCTGACGGCACGACACCGGACCTGCCGCAGGACATCCGACGTCCCGCGGCGGGCCGGGAGCCCCACCGTTCACGACCGTCCCTGACCTTCGGAGAGGAGGAGAACACCGTGCAGGAGAACATCAACAGCTCGCTGGAGCTGGAGCTGGGCATGCAGGACCTGGAGCTCGACATGCAGGAGCTCGAGGGCATGGACGCCCCGTTCAACTGGAGCAACGCCGTGTGGAGCGTCGCGACCGTCAGCATCGGCAGCGTCATCGTCGCCACCTGATGCCATGACACCGGCGGTGCCGGGACGCGGGGGGAGCACCCCCGCGTCCCGGCACCCGCTCCCCGCCCGGCCACGGCCGGACCCGGAGCGACCCGAGGGAGAGACCTTGACCAGCGACACGGCCGTCGCCCCGCAGGACGGGAGCGCCACGGACGGCGAGCACATCCGCCGCCCCCGGCTCGCCGACCACGTGACCGTCCACCCGCCGACCGGCGCGGCCGCACCGTGGACCATCCAGCGCGGCGGACAGTACCTGCGGGTCGGCGCCGACCTGGCCCGCCTGGCCCGGGCCGCCGACGGCACCCGGGGACACGAGGAACTGGCCGCCCTCCTCGGCCCACCCTGGACCACCGCCGTGGTCGACACGGCCGTACGCAGACTGGTCACGGCCAAGGTGTTCGACAACGGCGACCCGAAGCGCGGCGCACCCCGGCGGACCCCCCGCCTGAAGGTCGTACCGCCGCTGACCCTGCAGCTGACCGTCGTCCACCCGCAGCGCCTGCTGTCCGGAGTCCTCCCCGCCCTGGCCCTCCTCGGGCTGAAGAGGTGGGGCGTCATCGGCGCGCTCCTCGCCTCCGCCGGCCTCGCGGCGCTGGCCGCACGCGCCCCCGAACTGTCCGACGCCCTCGGCCGGCCACTGCCGCCAGGCGTGTACGCCGGCGTCATCGGCGCCATGCTCCTCGCCAGCGCCCTGCACGAACTCGCCCACGCGGCGGTCCTCGCCCACTACGGCGGACGGCCCAGCCGGATGGGCGTGATGCTGTTCTACCTCTCGCCCGCCTTCTTCTGCGACGTCTCCGACGGCTGGCGACTGCCGCGCAACGAGCAGCGCGTCCGGGTCGCCCTCGCCGGCATCGCCACCCAGTGGGTCATCGCCGGCTGCACGGCGCTGGCGGCCCTCCTCCCGCCCCCCGGCCACTGGCAGGACGGCATGCTGCTGTTCGCCGCGGCCGGCTACGTCGCAGGCGCCTTCAACCTGCTCCCGGTGGTCCGGCTGGACGGCTACCTGGCCCTGATGAGCCACCTGGACATCCCCCATCTGAGGGACCTGGCGACCACCGACGCCCGCCACCGGATCGCCCGACTCCTCTACGGCGGCCGCTACCGCCCGGAGTTGCCGCAGCTGCGCTGGGCCGTCCCGTTCGGCCTCGCCTGCACGGCCGCCCCCGTGTTCATCGTCGTCCCGGCGCTCGGCTCGTTCGCCCCGCTGCTCCAACGGACCGGCACCGCGGGCGCGATCGTCATGGTCTGCGCCGCGGGTTACCTGCTGTGGCTGCTGCTCCGCGGCGCCGTCCGCACGGCCGCCGAGGCCCGCACGGCCGGCGCCCCCCGATGGCGGATCGCCCTGTCGGCCACCGCGCTGACAGCCGCCGCCGTCTGCGCGCTGCTGCTCGTCCGCGTGCCCTGCACCGTGGCCGGCGGCTACGCCGTACGCGACGGCGGACAGCTGGAACTGCTGCTGCCCTCCTCCGCCGACCGCTCCGCCATCCGCGCCGGAACGCCCGTCCACCTCCACCGCACCGGACTGGTCCGCAGCACCACGACGGGCGAGGCCGTGATCGCGTCCGAGCACGGCACCGCCTCCACCGCACCGATCTCGGCACTCGTCCCCGTCGCCGGCACCACCCTGTCGCTCCCCGCCACCGCGTACCCGCTCACCGCCGCCCGGACTCCCCCGGACCGCACCGGCAACGCCCAACTCACGGTGGGCACCGACACACTGGCGCACTGGCTGTACGACACCTACCTGGCTCCCTGCTGGCGCTGAACCGCCGCCCCGCCACCCGCCCCGACCCCGGAAGACACGGTGTTCCTCCACTACATCCAGCACTGCCAGCCGGACAGCCCGTACTTCGACCTCCCCTCCGAGGACCAGGCGGCGGCCGACTACCCCGCCACCCGCGACCCGCTACCCGACGGCTGGACCCGCGAACTCAACCCCCACTGGTCCTTCCACGCCCCCCGGGACAGCCGGCTCCCCACCCAGGGCTGGAAGATCCACGTCTCGACGGTCCCCGACCGCGCCGAACCGGTCCTGGCGACCGCCCGCGCCTTCTGCGAAGCCCGGCGGATCCCGTACAAGTTCATCCGCAGCGCCCGCATCCTCACCAACCGCAACAGCAAGTACGGCGACCGCAGCAGCAGCGGGAAGTTCATCACCGTCTACCCGCGCGACGAACAGCAGTTCACCACCGTCCTCACCGAACTCGGCGAACTGCTCGACGGCGAGCCCGGCCCCTACATCCTCAGCGACCTGCGCTGGCGCAACGGCCCCCTGTACGTCCGCTACGGCGGCTTCGTCCTGCGGACCACCACCGACGCCCGCGGCCGCCGGATCCCCTGCATCGAGGACCCGGACGGCCGCCTGGTGCCCGACCGGCGCGGCCCCGGCTTCCACCCGCCCGCCTGGGTGACCCTGCCACCCTGCCTCGACGAGGCCGTCGCCGCCCGCACCGCCGGCACCGGCCGCGGCCTGCCCTTCACGGTCCGCAGAGCCCTGCACTTCTCCAACGGCGGCGGAGTCTACGAAGCCACGGAACTCGCGACCGGCCGCACCGTCCTCGTCAAGGAAGCCCGCCCGCTCGCCGGCCTGGACGCCCAGGGAACCGACGCGGTCACCCGCCTCGAGCAGGAACGCCGGGCCCTGAAGACGCTCGCCGGGATCCAGGCCATCCCCGAACTCATCGACTACCGCAGAGGCCACGAGCACTACTACCTCACCCGCGAACTCGTCGACGGCACCGCACTCAACCTCGGCGGCGGCACGGCCAACCCCTGGACGGACGGCACGCTCGACGACCGCAATGCCCGCCGGTACACCGCCTGGGCACTCGGCATCCTCGACCAGATCGAGCAGACGATCGACGCCATGCACGACCGCGGCGTCGTCTTCGGCGACCTCCACCCCGGAAACATCCTCGTCCGGCCCGACGGCACCATCGCCTTCATCGACCTGGAGACCGCCACCCCGATCACCGCCGCAGCACCCCAGGTGATCGGCGTTCCCGGCTTCCGCGCCCCCCACCACTACCGCGGCGCCGCGCTCGACCGCTACGCGCTGGGCTGCCTGCGAATGGCCCTCTTCGCCCCGATGACCGCGCTGCTCGACCACGCACCGCACGAACCGGACCGGCTCCTCTCCCTCATCGCGGCCCGCTTCCCGGTCCCCGACGACTTCGAGCAGCAGGTACGCCGCGACCTGGACGCCGGGCAGCAGACCGGCCCGACCCCGACCCGGCCCGCACCCGCCGAGCCGCCGGCCCCCTCCGCAGCGGCCTGGCCCACGTTGCGGGACGCCATCACCGGCGGCATCCTCGGCAGCGCCACCCCCGACCGCACCGACCGGCTCTACCCCGGCGACATCGAACAGTTCACCACCTCGGGCGGGGGAGCGGCCTTCGCCCACGGCGCCGCCGGGGTGCTCTGGACCCTGGCCGAAGCCGGCACCGACATCCCCGACGCCCACATCCGTTGGCTCGACGACGCCGCACACACCATGGCCACGGCCGCGGTCACTCCGGGACCGCGCCTCGGCTTCTACGACGGCCTCGCGGGCATCGCCTTCACCCTCCAGCGGCTCGGCCGCACCGACCACGCCCACGACCTCCTCGAACACGTCGCCACCTCCAGGCTCGACCACCTCGACCACACCCTGGCCGCCGGACGCGCCGGCATCGGACTGACCCTTCTGCACTTCGCCCGCACCACCGGCGACCGGGAACTCCTCACCCGCGCCCGCGAACTCGGCGACCAACTCGCCGCCGGCATCACCGGCATTACCGACAGCACCGGCCCGGCCCGGCCCGGACTGCTGCACGGACACTCGGGCACGGCACTCCTCCTGCTGCGCCTCGCCGAGGACACCGGCGACCGCTCCCTGCTGCCCGCCGCCGCCGACGCCCTCCACCACGACCTGACCGAGCTCGGCCTCACCGGCCCCGGCGAGCGCTCCGCGCCACCGCGCAGCATGCCGTACCTGGGCATCGGCAGCGCCGGCCCAGCCATGATCGCCGACCGACTCCTGCCACACCTGCCCGACCCCCGCCTCACCTCCGCCCTCGAACGCGGCCGCACCGCCCTGACCACCGAATTCCACCCCCGGGCCGGCCTGTTCACCGGCCGGGCCGGCCTCGTCCTGGCACTGCGGCAACTGAACCGCGGCACGCCGGACGACACCCAAGCCCTGCGCCGCCACCTCGCGGCCTTCAACTGGCACGCCGTCCACACCGGGCGCCACACCGAGTTCCTGGGCGCGCACTTCCTACGCCGCTCCAACGACCTCGGCACCGGCTCCGCCGGAGTGCTCCTCGCCCTCGACGCCGCGCTGGGCACCGGCGGCACCACCCTGCCGTTCCTGGAGAGCCACCACTGAACCGCGCCCGCGGGCGGCCGCGGATCCGTCGAGCCCCACGTCGAGCTCGCCTCCGGCGACCGCTTCCGCCCCATCGATCGGACCAGCCTCATGGTCGAAGGCACCGACGCCGACCGAAACCCCGGCAGCGCCCGCTGAACCCCACCAGCTCGTCCGGCGCCCCAAAACCGACTGGGTACTCGGGCTCGCCGTCAACCGGAGCGCCAGCCGCCTCGACGACCGCAGGTCCGGGTTCAGCTGACGGCGATTCCGCTGATGGCTGATGGGGGTGGACCAACCGGCAGTTCGGTGCGGACAGTGGTCGGCATGCGACTTCTCATGCTCGGTGGGTCCGGCTTCGTCGGACGCGCCATCGTCAACGAGGCACTGTCCCGCGACTGGGACGTGACCCTTCTGCATCGTGGCATCCGCCGGCCGCCGGCCGGAGCCACCGTCCTTCAGGGCGACCGCACCGCCGCCGACGGGCTGGCCGCCCTCGGCGACGGCGAGTGGGACCTGGTGGTGGACACCTGGTCCGCCCGGCCCTCGGCCGTACGCGATGCGGCCGACGCGCTCGCGAAGCGTGCCGGCCGGTATGTGTACGTCTCCAGCCTGTCCGTGTACGCCGACCCGGTCGATCACGGTGCCGCCGAGAACGGCGTCCTGCTGGACGGCTCACCCGACGACGGCGACGTCCCCTATCCGCAGGCCAAGCGCGGTGGGGAGCTCGCCGTCACCGGCGCGTTCGGCGCGGCGCGGTCGCTGCTGCTGCGCGCCGGCCTGATCCTCGGCCCGGGGGAGGACGTCGGCCGGCTGACCTGGTGGCTGGATCGGATCGCCCGCGGCGGCCCCGTCCTCGCCCCCGGCCCGCGCGACCTGCCACTCCAGTACGTCGACACGCGTGACCTCGCGCGCTGGGCCCTGGACGTCGCCGCGCGCGGGCTGTCCGGCCCGTACAACCTGGTGAGCCGGCCGGGTCACGCCACCATGGCCGAGCTCCTGCAGGCGTGCGTGGCCGCCACCGGATCGGATGCGGAGCTGCGCTGGACCGACCCCGAGCGGATCGCTGCCGCCGGGATCGAGCCGTGGACGGAGCTGCCGCTCTGGGTCCCGCCGGGCGAACTGCACGAGTTCGTCTACGGCGCCGACACGTCCAGGGCGTTCGCGGACGGGCTGCGCTGCCGGCCTGTCGCCGAGACCGTCGCCGACACGTGGGAGTGGCTGAAGGGGCTGGGCGGAGTCTCCCCGCAGCGTCCCGACCGCCCGGTGCCGGGGCTGACCTCCGAGGCCGAGGCCGCCGCGCTGCGCGGCTGACGGGCGGTCACTGAACGGTCTCGTCAGGGCCGCCACCTCGCCGCTGACGAACGGGACGGACTTCTCGGTGATGCGGAGGGACGACCGACCCGTCGATCCCTGCCCCGACCGACGCGTGGGCAACGGCGATTCCCGGTACGGGCCCGGTACGCGCGCGGATCGCCGTGCTGCGACGCCCGCTGCCGCAGCTCAGGCACCTGTCTTCCCCCTCACCCGACCGGGTCGGCGGGGGCGGGCCGGTCGGCCGAGGGGGCGGTGCGGCCGGTGCCCCATCGGACCGCGGCCGCACCCGCGTAGTCGCCCGCATGGGCGAAGCCGCCCAGCACCACCAGGTCGCCGTCCTTGACCCGTCCCGAACGGACGGCGTGGTCGAGGGTGATGGGGATCGCCGCGCCGAACAGGTTTCCGCAGCGGTCGAAGGTGTCGGGGTGTCGGTGCGGCGGCAGCCGCAGCGCCTCCCGCCAGTTGCGCAGGAAGGTGCGGTTGGGCTGGTTGGTGACCAGCACATCGATCTCGCCGGTGTCGACCCCGAGCCGTCGGCACAGGTCGGTGACCACCTCCGGCACCAGGCGGTTGCCGCGTTCGAGGACCCTGGCGGTGGAGGCCTCGGTAAAGCCGATCCGCAGCTGGGACTCGCCCGGCTCCCAGTACTTGCGGCCGTCATCGAGCACGGCCGTCATGTCGCCGCCGTGCTCGACGATATGGCGGGTGACCACCTCGAGTACCGGAGAGCTCCCCGACGTGGTCACGTACCCCACCCCGCAGCCGTCCCCGGGGATCGCGGCCTGGGCCAGTCGGCGCACGTCGGGCTGGGTGAACAACTGGCCGGCTGCGCTCTGCGCGTTGCAGATCAGCGCGGTCCTGGCGTCGGTGGTGGTGAGGATCTGCCGGGCCAGTTCGAGCATGTGGACGAACGAGGCGCAGCCGGCGTTGGCCACGTCGACCAGCCACCGCGGCTTCAGCCCCAGCCGGCGGGCCACCTCGGTGCCGGCCCCGACGAACGGCGTGTCCGGTAGCTGACTGTGCATCAGCAGGACGTCCACGGAACGGATCTCGTCCGCTCCGTGCCGCTCGATCAGGGGCGCGACCGCGCGCTCGACCATGTCCACGTTGCTCTCGTCCGTGGCCACGTGGTGCCGCATCGGGGGGATCCTGAACATGGGACTGTCGCGCAGCCCGTCCTCCGCGCCGGGGTGGTCCGTGTAGAACTCGGCGGGGACCGGCTGCCCGGGCAGGTAGCCGGCGACGTCGACGAGGCTGACCGTGGTCACCGCGCCACCGCCGTGGTGGGGGAGGAGCCGACCGGCAGGCCGTTCCGGTGACGGTGTTCCAGGATCGCCTTGAGGTTGCCCATCTCCAGCGTGTGGCCGGCGTAGAACAGGTCCCAGTAGTCGCCCACCCACGGGCGGCCCGCCCGTGGGGCCAGGCCCGGGTGGGGGTTCGCGTCGTAGTACGGGTGCCTGCAGTTGGTCCAGGTGATCACGGAGCCGGGCCTGCCGAGCACCGACCGGGCCGGCAGGACGCGCATCAGGTACACCATCCAGAGCTCGTCCCCCTGGTCCCAGGAGCAGTGGAAGTCGACCGTCATGGCCTCGGCGTTGGTCTCCACCCTGCAGAAGATCTTGGTCTGCTCCTCCAGGCGGTCGTCACCGACCCAGAGCCCGGGAGTCCCGGAGGGTGCGAAGTTCCGCAGGCTGAACGTCCACTCCTCCAGGTGGTGCCCCTGCCTCAGGTACTCGTAGGTCTGCGCCGGCGGGCAGTCGACGTACTCCTGGATCGTGCAGTAGGTCCCGTAGACCTCACCGTGCGGGTAGAGGGGCCGGGTCAGCGCCGCGCAGCGGGCCGTCAGCTGCTCCAGGCCGGTGTTCTCGATCCTGGTCAGGCCGGGAATGCCGGCCAACACGGACTGGTCCGCGGTCATGGGCGGTCTCCTCGTTCTCGGCCGGTTGCCGGCCGGTGGTGTTCAGGAAGGGAAGGAAGGGCGGTACCTCGGCGGGGTCGAGGTCGATCGTGACGAAGGCCGGGCCGGTGCCCGCGTTGCCCCGCAGCAGGGCGCGGCGCAGCTGTGCGCCGTCCTCGGCCCGGGTCACGTCCAGGCCGGGGAACATGCCGGCCACGCCCGCGGCGATGTCCGCCGGGCGGAACAGGTTGGCGGGGTTCGCGGCGCCGAGGAACAGGTGCTCCCGCGTGGCGCACATGGCGTGGGCGTTGTTGTTGAGGATGACGAATGTGACGGGCGCGGCGTGCTCGACCGCGGTGTGGACCTCCATGCCGTGCATGAAGAACGCGCCGTCACCGGCGATCACGTACGTGCGCTGCCCGGTGGCCAGCGCCGCGCCGATGCCGGCGCCGAAGGTGTAGCCCATGCCGCCCATGCCGACGGCCACCACGAAGCGTCCCTGGCGCGGGGCCGGAAGCAGGTGGATCGCGCTGGCCCCGGCGTTTCCGGCGTCCACGAAGACGTGGGCGTCCGGTGGCAGCGCGGCCTCGACCGCGGCCACCGCCGCGGCATAGCCGGCGGGCCGGGTACGCGGTGTCGGCAGGGGGGAGGGCCCGGCATGGTCGGGGGGCGGGTGCGGACCGGGAGCGAGGCGGGCGGCCAGCATGCGCAGGGTGTCCCGCAGATCGCCGCGGAGGGGGATCCCGGGCACGAACGGCGGCTCGGGATCGATGCAGACCACCGGCGTCCCGGCCAGTTCCCGCTCCAGGCCGCCGCGTGCCAGCGCCGGCAGCCGGGTGCCCACCAGCAGACAGGCGTCGGCCTTCCGCAGGCACCGCGCCACGTTCTCGTGACCCATCACCCCGGCCACCCCGGCGAACCGGGGTTCGCGGTTGTCGAACACGTCCTTGGCGTCCGGGGTGACGGCCACCCACGCACCGAGCCGCCGCGCCACGTCGGCCAGCTCCGGGCGTGCGTCGGCCGAGGCCACGCCCTCACCGGCGATGACCAGGACGTGTTGCGCTGCGCGAAGGAGGTCCACCACGCTGTCCGGGACGTGGGGTTGTGTCCGGACCGCAGGCGCGGTCCGCAGCGGCTCCCGGAGCTCGACCGGAGCCCGCTGCACGTCCTTGGGAAGCAGCAGCACGGCCGGGCCCTTGGGATCGGCCCGGGCCGCCGCGACCGCCCGGGCCAGCAGCTCCGGGATCGAAGCTGCGTCACCGACCCGGGCGCAGAACCGCGTCACGGGGGTGAACAGGGCCCGGGCGTCGAAAGAACCCGCCTTGCCGCTGGAGTCCTGGAATGCCCCGAACCCCTCCTGCCCGGTGGGAGGCTGTCCGACCAACGCCAGCATCGGCACCCGCGAGGCGTACGCCTCGGCCAGCCCCGGCACCAGATTCACCGCTCCGCCGCCCGACGTCACAGCGACGACGCCGAGCCGCCCGGTGACCCGGGCCTGCCCGTCCGCCATGGTGGCGGCGGAGAACTCGTGCTTGGCCACGACGGTGCGGATCACGTCGCCGGTGGCGTGCAGGGCGTCGAAGAGGTCCTCGATGTTCGCGCCGCCGACACCGAACACGTGCCTGACGCCGGACCTGGCCAACTCCCTCGCCAGGTAGTCGACGAGCCGGACCTCGGCACTCATGCGGTGCTCCTGTCGGACGGGTCGGGACGGACGACGAGGCCGGCCGGCGAGACGGTCTGGAACCGTTGGCGGTACTCGTTCGGGGTCAGCTCCAGGGCCCGGCCGAAGGAGCGGAAGAACGTCTCGGGAGCCGGGAACCCGCAGCGCCGGGCGATCTGGCTGACCGGCAGATCGGTGCTCTCCAGCAGCTTGCGGGCCCGGGCGAGGCGCATCTGTTCGATGTACTGGGCCGGGGGTGTGCCCACCTCGCGCCGGAACACCCGGGCGAAGTTCCGCAGGCTCATGTTGGCGCGCTCGGCGATCTCGGGTACGGGGAGCGGTAGTTCGAGGTGCGCGAGGATCCACTCCTGCGCCGCGCGAATCGGGGCGCGATCGGCGAGTTGCGCGTCCAGAACCGCGCTGAACTGCGACTGCCCGCCGCTGCGCTTGAAGAACAGGACCAGGAACCGCGCCACCTCCAGCGCGAACGCCGCACCGTGGTCGGCCTCCACCAGGGACAGGGCCATGTCTATCCCGGTGGACACCCCGGCCGAGGTGACGAAACGGCCGTCCCACACGAAGATGGGCTCGCGGTCCACCGTCACGTCCGGATACCGCTGGGCCATCTCCTCGCAGTACGCCCAGTGCGTGGTGGCGCGCCGCCCCTTGAGCAGGCCCGCCTCGGCGAGCAGGAACGCCCCGCCGCACACGGAGGCGACCCGGCGCGACCGGGCCGCCGCCCGATGGATCCACCCGAGCAGTTCCCGGTCCGCCAAGGCCTCCCTGAGGCTCCATCCGCCCGGGACGAGGAGGGTGTCGATCGGGCCGCGCCCCGCGTCGAGCGGCTCTGCCGCGATCACCATGCCCGAGCAGGTCCGCACGAGCGGTGCGTCGGCGGAGACGAACTCGGTCCGGTAACGGACACCCGTCTCGGGGAGCCTGCGGTTCGCGGTGTCGAACACCTCGACCGGACCGGCTATGTCCAGTGCCTGTGCACCGGAGTAGACCACCACCACAACACGTCGCTGATGCACAGTCACAGCCTGTATCCGGCGCAGGGCGGCGGCAATGACGGCCTACTGACGAATTCGGCCACGGGCCGTGGCCGGGGAGCCCCGGACCGGTACTGACCAGCCCTGTCGGCGGAGAGTGAGGAGCTGTGTGAAATGAGTCATACCGAGAGCGTCCAGGGTGGCCGGGACCGTCGGGCCCGACCGCGCCGAGGGCCGGCGGGGCCCGTACCCGTCCGGTTCGGGCGGTGCGTGGACCCACGCCGGCCGGGTCGGCTCAGGCCGGGAGCGGGGGATGGCGGTACTCCTCCATCGCGTCGAGGAGCCAGTCCGTCAGGTACTGCGTGAAGGACCCCCGCACGAGCAGCCGGTAGGCCGGCTCGGCGTCGACCTGGTGGAGGATCACGTTGACCTTGCCGAGCAGCGTCTGCGCGCAGCGTCCCGGCCCGAAGACGCGGGGGTGCAGGTCGAGCGCGCAGCCCTTCTCCAGGACGTGGCGGGCGGCGGGGCCGGCCAGTTCGAGCGTGGTGCGGTTCGCGCCGACGTCCACGACCGAGCCGGGCTCGTCCGCGAGCGCCGCCCGCAGCAGCCCGGCGGTGGTGGGCGCGGAACCGTCCGGGCCCAGCACGAGCCACTCCTGCGGGCCGAGCCAGAGGACCTGGAGGTCGTCCGGCCCGCCGGCGGTGACGGTGTTCGGAGCGGTCGGCAGTGGCGTGCCGAGTGCCGTGGCGATCCGCTGTGCGGCCGGCCCGTGCGGGTGGAGCTGAAGGTCGAGCTGTGCGAGGAAGGGCACCTCGCGCAGGCGGACGCCCCGTTCTCCGCCGGTCGAGTGTGCCGCGAGCACGTCGGCGAGGTGGCCGAGCGGGCTGCGCCGCAGGGTGTCAGCCGTCACGGCGGGTTCCCTTCGGGTCGTAGAGGACGGCGTCGGTGATGGTCGCGGCGATCACGCCGCCGGGCAGCGGTGCGTAGACCGTCTCGCCCAGCCGGTTCCGCCCGCCCGTGACGAGTGCCAGCGCGAAGGTGCGGCCGAGTGCCGCGCTGCGGTAGCTGGAGGTGACGTGCCCCAGCGCCTTCGCGGGCGGCGACACCTCGGCGTCCGCCACCAGCTGCGCGCCCTCGGGCAGCAGCACGGCGGGGTCCACGGGCAGCAGGCCGACCAGCTGCCTGCGGTCGCCGCGTGCGGTGTCGGCGCGGCGGAAGGAACGCCTGCCGATGAACTGCTTGCGCTGGGAGACGATCCACTCCATGCCGAGGTCCTGCGGGGTGACCGTGCCGTCGGTGTCCTGGCCGATGATGGGGTAGCCCTTCTCGGCGCGCAGCACGTGCATGGTCTCGGTGCCGTACGGGGTGATGTCCAGCGGCTCGCCGGCCCGGATGACGGACTCCCAGGTGGCGAGGCCGTACCAGCTCGCGACGTTGATCTCGAAGGCCAGCTCGCCGGAGAAGGAGATCCGGCAGATCCGGGCCTCCACACCGCTCGCGAGGCGGGTCCGGCGGGCCGTCATGAAGGGGAAGGCGTCGTTGGACACGTCCAGGTCCGGGGCCAGGGCCGCGACGACCCCGCGGGACCGGGGGCCGACGACCGCGACGGTGGCCCACTGCTCGGTCACCGAGGTGAGCCGCACCCGCAGCTCGGGCCATTCGGTCTGCAGCCACTCCTCCAGCCAGTCCAGGACGGCGGCGGCGTTGCCGGTCGTGGTCGTCGTGATGAAGTGGTCGTCCGCCAGGCGCAAGGTCACCCCGTCGTCGAGGACCATGCCGTCGGCCCGGCACATCACCCCGTACCGGGCGGAGCCGACGGCCAGCTTGGCGAAGGCGTTGGTGTAGACGCGGTTCAGGAACTCGCCCGCGTCGGGGCCGATCACGTCGATCTTGCCGAGGGTGCCGGCGTCCATGACGGCGACGCCTTCGCGGGCCGCGCGGCACTCGCGCTCCACGGCCGCCGCCATGGACTCCCCGGGCCGGGGGTAGTACCGGGGGCGCTTCCACTGGCCGACGTTCTCGAAGACCGCACCGTGGTCGACGTGCCAGGGCTGGACGGAGGTGGTGCGCACCGGGTCGAAGAGGGCGCCGCGTTCACGCCCGGCGAGCAGGGCGAAGGAGGTGGGGACGTACGGGCCGCGGTAGGTGGTCGTGCCGACGTCGCCCGGCGAGCGGGCGCCGAGCAGCCGGGCGATGACGCCGGTGGCGCTCACCCCGGAGGCCTTGCCCTGGTCGTGCGCGGTGCCGATGGTGGTGTAGCGCTTGATGTGCTCGACGGAGCGCATGCCGGCCCGGATCGCGCGCTGTACGTCCGCTACCGTCGCGTCACGCTGGAGGTCGACGTAGTGGTCGTGCCAGTCGGCGGGGCCGCCCGTCTCGCCGGGCACGATCCACACCGGCCGCGGCCGGGCCGGCGGGCGGTCGCCGGAGCAGGGCGGCGGCGGGGCCGCGGCGGCGGGGAAGCCCGCCAGTGCGGCCGCCGCGGCTCCGGCGGCGAACCCGTCGCCGAGGCACCCGGCGAGGTCGAGGACGCCGCGGGCGGATCCGGCGCTGACGACGTCCTGCGCGGCCTGCGCGGGGACGAACGCGGCCTGCTCGTCCTCGTAGCGGGTGGTGCCCTGGGACTGGCTCCACAGGTGGACGGCCGGGCTCCAGCCGCCCGAGACGGCGAGCAGGTCGCAGGCCACCTCGCGGATCGGGCCGCTGATCGCGTCCTCGGCGTCGAGCGCGGCGATGCGGACCGCCGCGATCCTCGCCCCGCCGTCGCCCGGGGGGACCGCCGTCCCACACCGGGTCCCGACCACGGCCGATCCGGTGACGACCTCGATCCCGGCGCCGCGCGCGCGGTCGACCAGGTCGGCGGGCGGCTTCGGCCGGGTGTCGACCAGTGCCGCCACCTGTGCACCGGCCGCGACCAGGTCGAGCGCGGTGGCGTAGGCGTGGTCGTTGGTGGTGAGGACCACGGCCCGGCGGCCGGGGAGGACGGCGTACCGGTTCACGTACGCGCGGACGGCGGCGGCGGACATGACGCCCGGCAGGTCGTTGCCGGCGAAGACCATCGGCCGCTCGTGGGCGCCGGTGGCCAGGACCACCCGGCGGGCCCGGATGTGCCACAGGCGTCGGCGGGAGATGCCGGGGACGGGGTGCGGGCCGAGGTGATCGGTGCGGTGCTCGGCGACGAGCAGGTAGTTGTGGTCGTGGTAGCCGATCGCCGTGGACCGGGTGAGGATCCGCGTGTCGGTCTGCGTTGCGAGCTCGGTGCGGGCGTCCGCGACCCAGTCGAGTGCCGGGCGGCCGTCGATCGACTCCCGCCCCGCGAGCAGGGATCCACCGGGTTCCGGCTGGTCGTCGACCAGGACGACGCGGGCGCCGGAACGCCCGGCCGTGAGGGCCGCGCCGAGTCCGGCCGGGCCGGCGCCGACGACCAGGACGTCGGTGTGGATGTGCATCTTGTCGTGGACGGTCTCGTCGGGGGTCGGGTCGAGGCGTCCGAGGCCGCAGAGGCCGGTCGCCGCGAGGCCCTCGTACAGCTCGACGGTGGTTGCGAGTCGCATCGGCTCCGAGCAGGGCCCGTCGACCTGGACCAGGGCGTTGGGCTCCTCCACGCCTGCGGTGGCGATGCCGCGCGGCCGCCTGCCGTAGAGGCTGGGGGCGACGTCCAGGACGCCGTTGGCGAGCAGGGCGGAGGCGAGCGTGTCGCCGCGCAGGCCGGTGTACTCCACGCCGTCGAAGGTGAAGCGCAGGGGGGCGGAGCGGTCGACGCGTCCGCCGTACGGGAGGCGGTGGGATCGCGTCACGCGGTCACCGGCTTCGTCCCGTCGGCCGCCGTCGGGTGATTGCTCTGCACGGCCAGGATCCGGTGGGTGACGGTGTGCCGGACGACGCTGAACCAGCGCCGGCAGCCGGCGGCGTGCGACCAGCGTTCCGCGAAAGGGCCCTTGGGGTTGTCGCGGACGAACAGGTACTCGGCCCACTCGCCGTCGGACAGGGCCTCGGGGTCGGCGGGGTGGGCGACGTGGGCCTGGCCGCCGTAGTGGAATTCGAGCTCGTCCCGTTCGCCGCACCAGGGACAGGCGATCAGCAGCATGTGTGGTCCTCCGGTCAGTGCGCCACGGCGGCGGCGCCGTGCTCGTCGATGAGGGCGCCGGTGGTGAACCGCTCCAGCGCGAAGGGTGCGTTCAGCGGGTGCGGCTCGCCGGTGGCGATGGTGTGCGCGTACACCCAGCCGGAGGCGGGGGTCGCCTTGAAACCGCCGGTGCCCCAGCCGCAGTTGAGGTAGAGGTTCTCGACCGGCGTCGGGCCGATGATCGGCGAGGCGTCGGGGGTGACGTCGACGATGCCGCCCCAGGTGCGCAGCACGTGCGCCCGGCCGAAGATCGGGAACAGTTCGAGCGCCGCGGCCATCTGGTGTTCGATCTGGTGGAAGGAGCCGCGCTGGCCGTAGCCGTTGTAGGAGTCCACGCCCGCACCCATGACCAGCTCGCCCTTGTGGGCCTGGCTCACGTACACGTGCACGTGGTTGGACATCACCACGGTGGGGTGCACGGGTTCCAGCAGTTCGGAGACGAGCGCCTGCAGGGGGTGGCTCTGTACGGGGAGTCGCAGTCCGGCCAGGTCGGCGAGGACGCTGCTGTGCCCGGCGGCGGCCAGTGCGACCCTGCCCGCGCCGATCGGTCCCCGGCTGGTCCGTACGCCGACCACGCGGTCGCCGTCGCGAAGGAATCCGGTGACCTCGCAGCCCTGGATCAGGTCGACGCCGTACTCGTCCGCCTTGCGGGCCAGTGCCCAGGCGACGTGGTCGTGCTTGGCGATGCCGGCCCGGGGCTGCAGCGTCGCGCCCAGCACGGGGTAGCGCACCTCGGGGGAGGTGTTGACGATCGGACAGAACTCGCGCACCTGGTCGGTGTCCAGCCACTCGGCGTCGACCCCGCCGAGCCGGTTGGCGTTGACCCGGCGGGTGCCCTCGCGGACGTCCTGGAGGGTGTGGGCGAGGTTGAGCACGCCGCGCTGGCTGAACAGGAAGTCGTACTCCAGCTCCTGCGGCAACACCTCCCAGAGCTTCAGGGAGTGCTCGTACAGCGCCGCGCTCTCCTCGCAGAGGTAGTTGGACCGGATGATGGTGGTGTTCCGGGCCATGTTGCCGCCGGCGAGCCAACCGCGTTCCAGTACCGCGACGTTGGTGATCCCGTGGTTGCGGGCGAGGTAGTAGGCGGTGGCCAGGCCGTGGCCGCCGGCCCCGACGATGACCACGTCGTAGGAGCGCCTGGGGTCGGGGGTGCGCCACAGCCAGTCGGGGTGCTCGGGCAGCCGGTGGGACATCGCGGGACTCCTGGGGAGAGACGACGCTGTTTCAGACTACGCACACTGTTGCGTGTCGCACAACAGATTGACAAGGGGGTCGCTGGGGGCCTTGACGATCCTCCGGCAGGTCCCGAAACTGTTGCGCACTATGAACGCAGTTTCACCTAGCGAAACTCGCCGTTCGGAAGCCGCGGCGGGCGCCGCGCGTCACCGTGCCCCCGCAGACCTGCAGCAACCTCGCCAGACTCGCGCAAACGGCGTCACCGCCCCGAGAGCAACGGCAGGACACCATGACCTTGCAGCAGTACGACTTCATCATCGTCGGCGGAGGTTCGGCCGGCTGTGCGCTCGCGGCCCGGCTCAGCGCCGACCCGTCCAACCGGGTGCTGGTACTGGAGGCGGGCCGGCCGGACTACCCCTGGGACGTCTTCATCCACATGCCGGCCGCGCTGACCTTCCCGATCGGCAGCCGGTTCTACGACTGGAAGTACGAGTCCGAGCCGGAACCCTTCATGAACGGGCGGCGGATCTACCACGCCCGGGGCAAGGTCCTCGGCGGCTCCAGCAGCATCAACGGCATGATCTTCCAGCGCGGCAACCCGCTCGACTACGAGCGCTGGGGCGCCGACCCCGGGATGAAGGACTGGGACTACGCCCACTGCCTCCCGTACTTCAAGCGCATGGAGAACTGCCTCGCGGACCGCGAGGTCCGCGGCCCGGCCGCCGGCGGCGGGGGGTTCCGCGGCCACGAGGGCCCCCTCGTGCTGGAGCGCGGGCCGGTCGCCAACCCCTTGTTCGCCGCCTTCTTCGAGGCCGTCCAGCAGGCCGGCTACCCGCTCACCGACGACGTCAACGGCTACCGCCAGGAGGGCTTCGCCGCCTTCGACCGCAACGTGCGCCGCGGGCGCCGGCTCAGCGCCGCCCGCGCCTACCTGCACCCGGTGCTCAACCGCCCCAACCTCGAACTGCGGACCCGGGCCCACGTCGGCCGGGTCCTGCTCGACGGCAGGCGCGCGGTCGGCGTCGAGTACAGCCGGCGCGGCACCCTGCACCGGGCGAGCGGCGGCAGGGTGATCCTCTCCGGTGGCGCCGTCAACTCCCCGCAACTGCTGCAGCTCTCCGGCATCGGCAACGCGGCGGAACTGGACGCGCTCGGCATCGAGGCCGTCCAGCACCTGCCCGGCGTCGGCGAGAACCTCCAGGACCACCTGGAGGTGTACGTCCAGCACGCGTGCAGGCGTCCGGTGTCGGTGCAGCCGGCGATGAAGATGTGGCGGCGGCCCTTCATCGGCGCGCAGTGGCTCTTCCTGCGCAGCGGCCCGGGCGCGACCAACCACTTCGAGGGCGGCGGCTTCGTCCGAAGCAACGAGGACGTCGACTACCCCAACCTCATGTTCCACTTCCTGCCGATCGCGGTGCGCTACGACGGCTCCGCGCCGGCCGGCGGGCACGGGTACCAGGTGCACATCGGCCCGATGTACTCCGACGCCCGCGGCTCGGTGAAGATCAGGTCGAGGGACCCGCGCGAGCACCCGGCCCTCAGGTTCAACTACCTCTCCACGGCGCAGGACCGCCGGGAGTGGGTCGAGGCGATCCGGGTCACCCGCAGGATCCTCGGGCAGCCCGCCTTCGCCGAGTTCAGCGACGGGGAGATCTCGCCCGGACCGCAGGTCGAGACCGACGAACAGATCCTGCAGTGGGTCGCCGAGGACGGGGAGACCGCCCTGCACCCCTCCTGCACCGCCAGGATGGGCACCGACGAGATGTCGGTGCTCGACCCGGCCACCCTGGGGGTCCACGGCGTGGAGGGGCTGCACGTGGTCGACGCGTCCGCGATGCCGTACGTGACCAACGGCAACATCTACGCCCCCGTCATGATGCTCGCCGAGAAGGCCGCCGACCTCCTCCTCGGCAACACCCCCCTCGAACCGGACCACACCGAGTTCTACCGCCACCGCAGGGCCACCTGATCCGCACCGGGCCGCGCGGCCCGACGGGCCTCCGGACCGACCGGTCCGGAGGCCGGCCGGGCGGCGTCGACAGGTCGCGGGTCTACCGCCCGGGGTAGAGCGGGTACTTCTCGGCCAGTGCGGTCACGCGGGCCTTCAGCGCGGTGGCCTTGGTCTCGT
>NZ_JAIZ01000578.1 GCF_000710465.2 Kitasatospora sp. MBT63
TCCAGGGCCAGCGCCATCGCGATCATGATCCGCTGGCGCATACCGCCGGAGAACTGGTGCGGGTAGTCGGTGACCCGCTGCTTGGCGGCCGGGATCCGCACCCGGTCCATCAGCTCGACGGCCTTGGCGAAGGAGTCCTTCTTCGACATGCCCTCGTGCACCCGGAAGACCTCGCCGAGCTGCCAGCCCACCGAGAAGACCGGGTTGAGCGCCGACAGCGCGTCCTGGAAGATCATCGCGATCTTCCGGCCGCGGATCTTCCGGCGCTCCTC
>NZ_JAIZ01000579.1 GCF_000710465.2 Kitasatospora sp. MBT63
GCCGGCCGCCGCCGCACCGCGGCCCGGACGGCCGCCCGCACCCGCCGCAGCATCGGCGACGCGCGCGCCGTCCTCGCCCAACCGGGCGTCGCCGCGCTGCTCACCCAGGCCGCCCCCGACGAGTTCGCGAAGGTCACCGCCTGGCTGGACGCGCTGCGCCGCCTGGAACTGCTCAGCCTGTCCCACCTGGTCCCCGACCCCCGCGCCCTGCCCGCGGAGAGCATCCGCTTCGCCCACCTCGACCCCGGCTGGGTGCGCGCGGCCGTCGACGGCGCACTGAGCGTCGGCGTCGGCCACACCCTGGACGCCGACCTCAACGCGCTCGCCACCGGCGGCGGGCCGGTCCCGAAGTGCGCGGTGCTGATCAACTCCAGTCTGGTCCCGAACTGGCCCAACACCATCGTCGCCGCCTATCAGGGCACCGGCGCCGTCGAGCCCGTCCGCGACGCGGTGTTCGGCCTGGAGACCCGCCTGCTGCTCTACCCGGAGGTGATCGACCGCTTCGAGCTCGCCGAACCGCCGCGCGGCCTGTGCTTCGGCATCGGCGACGTCGGAACCATCGAGCTCCGCGAGATCACCGGGGACCGGATCGGCCACCCCAAGGGCGAGTTCCCGCAACCGGCCGGCTTCGCCCGCTTCCTGCGCCCCGGGGGCCGGGACGTCCTCAACGTCGACGGCACCGGCGACGCGCTGCTGCCCGCGCTGTCCCAGGCGCACGGGGTGCCCCGGATCTCCTCCGCACAGTTCGCCCTGCAGATGATCAACGCGCCGCAGGCACAGACCTTCTCCCGGCCCTGAGCCCCGCCCGCCCCCGCACCGACGAAAGGACCCGGGCCATGTCCGTGGACAACACCCTCATCGTGCCGGTCGAGGTCGCGGCCCTCGCCGTGAACCGGCAGACCCGCGACACCGGCACCCCGCACGTGTTCCACCGCTGGATCACCAACTACAAGGACATCGGCGACGGCGTCGCCCCCGAGCCCACCCCGTTCTCCAGCCCCGAGGAGTGGACCGGCCGGGAGGACCGCCTCGGCGTCTACCTCCAGTGGGAGCTGCCCGCCGCCCTCACCCGCGGCAGCCACGACGAGGAGGAGGGCATCGGCGGCTTCCCCCTGGTGCCCAACCGGTGGCTGGTCGTCCGCCACGCCGACAGCACCCGCAAGCTCAAGGCCTGGATCGTCGAGAGCGACTACCTCGACCCCATGGACGGCACCGTCTCCTTCCAGAACCCCGACTTCGTCCCCGGCCCCGACGGCGAAGAACCCGTCGCGACCCTGATCGGCAAGTGCCACCACCTCACCGGCCCCTGGCAGGAACCGGCCGACGCCCACGCACCGTTCCTCACCGCGATCGGCCCCGGGCTGCCGACCTTCTCGGTGTTCCAGCCCTACAACAGCAACGTCTTCTCCCTCCACGACACCCTCCTCGACACCCCCGGGGCCGAACTGCCGGCGCGCGAGCGGCTCAGCTACTTCGTCGCCGGCTGGTACGCGGACCCCGGCAGCGACATCCTGGCCGGCACCGAGGACCTCGCCGCACTGCTGGAGCGCCTGCAGTGGACACCGCCCGTCGGCTCCGGCAGCGGCATCCGCACCTCCGTCCACACCGGGACCGCGCTCGGCCTGGACTGGGACCTGAACGGACCCGTCCCCGAATCGCCCTGCCCGAAGCCGGCCGAGGTCACCGCGATCGTGTCCAACAGCATCGCCGAGGCCGTCGCCGAACTCGGCGCCCGCTCCGACGGCCAGGGCGCCCTGTCCACCGACGAGGCCGAGCTGTTCCGGGCGTTCCTGCTCGGCGGCATCGACGCCCTGGAGGAGCGCGACCGGCCCGAGGCCGACATCCTCACCGACCGCCGCGCCCACGACAGCGCCTTCGGCCCGGTGGCCGGCGGGTACCGCTGGTTCATCGGCGAACGAGGCGAGGAGACCGGCCGCAGCATCTCCGGCGCGGCCCGCGCCGCGGAGGCCGAGACCGTCGCCGACCTCAACCGCCGCCAAGCCGCCCACGACACCACCGAAGCCGAACTCGACACCGCCCGCGAACACCTCTACCACCTGTGGTGGCTCGACCACCTGCAGAAGAAGTCCGACGAGTTCACCGGCCGCATCGACGACGAACTCGACCCCGGCAACGCGGACGGCGCCGCCGGCCGGGTCGTCGCCCTCGCCCGCGAAGTGGCCCGGCAGCGCGCCGAACTGCCCTGGGGCAAGAGCGAAGCCGACCTCGCCGCCCGCATCGACGCCCTTTACCCGGCCTACGGCGCCCGCGCCGCCCGCCGCCTGATCCGGGTGCCCGCCGAGGACTTCGAGTACAGCGCCGACCCCGTCCTCACCCTGGAGGGCGCCAACCTCCACGCCCCGCTCACCCGCGACACCGCCCTGCCCTGCCGCACCCCCGAACGGGTCGTCACCCGCGCCTCCGGCATCAGCACCATCGACGTCGCCGCCGTCGCCGCCCAGCTCGACCTCACCGGGCAGCAGCCGGCGAGCTTCCCCGCACTGCTCACCGAGTTCCTCATCCTCGACCGCGCCCTGAAGACCGGCGCGATCCGCGATGTCACCGGCACCCTGCCCGAGTACGGCACCGCCCCCTGGACCATGCCCTGGCAGCCGCTGTACCTGCTCTGGAAGGCCGAGTACTTCCCGCTGCCGATGCGCGACGGCGACACGGCGCACTGGGAGTTCATCGACGGCTCCCGCTACCGCTGGAAGGGCACCGGAGAGCCCGGTACCCCGCTGGTCGTCTCCGGCCGTCAGACCCTCGCCCCCAGCGCCGGCCACATCGTCGACGGCACCCTGCAGAGCTACGCCCGCGTGCGCGACCAGCTGCCCACCGACGCCGTCCGGCAGGTCCGGTCCCAGGCCCGCGGGGCGGACTACCTCTCCCAGACCCTCGACGGCTTCGGCGCCGCCCTCGCCCAACGCCAACCCCTGGCCGGCCTCCAGCCCGCAGGCGACCTCGCCGACCTCATCGGCAACGGCGACTACCCCCCGCCGGACCCCGGCCCCCTCAAGGCCAGCGACTGGGACCCGGACCCCGTCTCCGCCTTCCAGGAACTGCGCGCCGGACAGCTCGCCTTCCTCGACCTGGCCGTCGTCGACCGCTTCGGACGCTCCGTCAACCTCATCACCAACCCGGCGCACTTCGCGCCCGAGATGCCCGACACCATGCGCCCGGCCCACCCCGTCAGCGACTACGACTCCGACCGCCTGGTCGAACTCGGCCCACGCCTGCTCCAGCCGGCCCGGCTGGGCTTCGACTTCCTCGCCGCCACCACCGACGAGGACACCGACCTCACCCCCGGCACCAACCCCGTCTGCGCCTGGCTGCTGCACAACCGCCTCGACCAGTCGCTCGTCGTGTACGCCCCGGAGGGAGCCGCACTCGGCGAACTCCGGGTCACCCTGAACGCCGGCGGCACGCGGGAGGTGTCCTGGTCCGCCCTGCCCGGCTCCGAGGTGACCCGGTTCGAACAGCTGGAGGCGCTGGCACCCCACCCGTACCGGCTGCTCAACGCGGTGAAGGCCCGCGGCCCGCAGACCTTCGACGCCTTCCGCGCCACCGTCGACCGCGCCCTGCAGACCATCGACCCGGACGGCCCGGCCGACCCCGGACTCGGTTTCCTCCTCGGCCGCCCGCTGGCCCTGGTCCGTACCCGCCTCACCATGAACCTGCGCGGCCCGCTGCGCGCCGACGTCAGCTGGCAGAACCTCTTCGAGCCGTCCCCCTCCCGACTTCCCACCTACCCCTGGGCGATCCGCCTCGGCGAGGCGCAGCAGAGCGACGACGGCCTGGTCGGGTACGTCCTCGACGACGACTACGAGCACTTCGAGACGGTCGTCGACCCGGCCGCGGGGGGAGGCGACTACCTGCGGCCGATCGGCGACCTGCCCAGCCTGGAGCTGGACTTCGGCGACCACAGCACCGCGGTCGCCACCGTACTGCTGGACCCCCGGGCGGCCGTGCACGCCACCACCGACATCCTCGCCACGAAGCGGGTCTTCGTCCCGCAGGAGTTCACCGACCAAGCGATCGCCCGCATGTCCGTCAACTTCCGCACCGGCCCGCTGCTGGCCGCCACCACGGCGCTTCGCGGCCCGCAGGGCGAGAGCGAGGAGACCGTCCTGATGCCGGCCCCGGCCGGCGTCCTCGGCACCTGGACCTGGTCCGAGAACCGTGGCGGCGACTGGCAGAAGCTGCCGATCCTCACCCAGGACCAGTACGACCTCCCGCTCGCCGAACCCGAGATCCGCTCCGGCTTCCTCACCCTGGACGACGCCGTCGCGCACAGCCGCGCCGAGCACTGACGCCACTGCGCCGCGCGCCGTCCCGGGAACGGGGCGGCGCGGCCCACGAATCCGAAGGAGAGCCCCGTGTCCGTCGTGATCCAGACCCGGAACACCGATGCCGCCGCCGACGATCCGCTGCTGACCTACCAGATCACCACCACCCCGAGCCCTCTCAAGGCCTCACCGGAGAACCCGCAGGTCCCCGAGGAGATCGGGGAGGTCGTCATCGCGGTGGCCCGGC
>NZ_JAIZ01000580.1 GCF_000710465.2 Kitasatospora sp. MBT63
GACCGCGCGGCCGGAGACCAGCCAGTGCAGGGCGACCCACGGGTTGTAGGAGGAGACCCGGGTGGCGTCGGTGCCGGCGGCGACGGTGAGGCCGCGGTCCAGCATGGCGCGCAGCGGGGGTGCCTCGGCGGCGGCCGGGGCGCCGTAGCGGGCGAGGAACGCCTCGCCCTGGAAGGAGAGGCGGTTCTGTACGGAGACGGCGCCGCCGAGGGCCGCGATCCGGTCGAGGCTGTCCGGGCTCACCGTCTCGGCGTGGTCGAAGAGCCAGCGGTTGCCGTGCGGGAAGAGGCCGTCGGTGGCGAGCTTCTCGAACACGGCGAGGTCGCGGCGGATGGTCTCGTCGTAGGTGGCGTGCAGCCGAAAGCCCCAGCCGTGCTCCATCAGCAGGCGGACGGCTTTCTCGAACTCGTTCTCGTACGGGCCGAGTTGTGGGCGGGGTTCGGTGAAGTTCTCGAAGTCGGCGGCGGCCCAGGTGAGGTTCTCGCCCGCGCCGTTGAGGCGCAGCCAGGCGTCACCGTCGCCGGGGCGGACGGTG
>NZ_JAIZ01000581.1:0-2088 GCF_000710465.2 Kitasatospora sp. MBT63
GGGCCGCGGCGGGCCGTCGCCCGCCGCGGCCGGGATCCAGCCGGCCGGCAGCAGGGCCGCCACCGGCCCGCGCCACAGCAGGTGCCACCCGGCCGCCAGCGCCGCCGTCAGGGCGACGTCCAGCGTCGGCGCGGCCCACCAACGGTGCGTCGGCCCGCCGTGGCGGTAGACCCCCGGCAGCAGCGATTCGGCGAAGAACGGCACGTCGGGCGCCATCGACCCGGCCACCAGCGCCGTGGCCACCAGCGGGCCGCGCTCCCCGGCCCGGCGCAGCAGCACCAGCACCGCCGCCGGATGACTCAAGGTGAACGGCATGTGTCCATCCTCCCCGCCCCGCCGTCCACCGCATCCGCTGTCGGTGCCGCTCGATACGCTGCGGGGATGACCTCCTACCACCGGCGGTACGCCGACGGCGAGCACGAGGCCGTCTGGGCGGAGCTGCGCGCGCTCGGGCCGGTCCCCGACGCACTGCGCGAGGACGTCGCCGCGGTCGCGGAGTCCACGATGCTGCGGGCCGACCGGCAGATCGGCCGGATCGAGGAGCAGCTGGCGGGGCTCGGTTTCGTCCCGGCCTGGCTGGTCCGGGAGCGGCCGACCGGCGACTGCCTGGCCGCGCTCGACCGGCTGGCCGCCGAGATCGGGCGGCTTCCGGCCGCCTACGAGGCGGGGCTGCGGGTCCTCGGCGGGGTCTCCTTCGTGGGTGACTGCGCGGCCCTCGGTCTCGGCCACCGGTACCCGGCTGCGGCCGGTCCGCCACGGCACGTCGCACCGCTCTACCCGGACCCGCTGTGGCTGCCGTCGGTGGAGTGTCTGCGTGAGGAGTGGGAGGAGTACCGCAAGGACGCCGGGGAGTACCCGGACCTCCCTCCCGAGGACGGCTTCCACCAGGGTTTCCCGGACACGCCGCACCGGGCGGACGGGCCGCGCCGGGCCAACGTCAGCGGCGCCGGCTTCGACCTGGCGCTGCCGGACGACTGCGCGGACCCGGTCGTCGACGGGGTCGGCGGCCGGCCGGGGATCACCCTGGTCGGGTACCTGCGGACCTCGATCGCCTGGGGCGGCTTCCCCGGCTGGTCGTTCGCCGCCCCCGAGCGGGTGCCGCCCGCGCTGGCGGCCCTGCGGGCCCGGCCGGACTTCTGAGCCGCCGCGGCCTCCCGCGCGCACCCGCGCGGGGAGGCTCCCCGGTGGCCATCACCCGGAGGGCACGCCGACGGCCGCCGGGAGCCCGGCCTCCAGATAGCGCAGCCGCCCCTGGGCCCGGGCCTCCAGAGCGCCGACCAGGCGGCGGTGCCGGTTGGGCGGCAGCAGGCGGGCGGCCTCGTCCGGGGTGACGAACCGCCAGCCGCGCAGTTCGTCGCGGGGCAGCCGGATCCGGGCCCGGGCCTGCTCGTCCAGCCGTCCGCCGTCGAACATCAGCCGCAGGCCGCCCCGGCGGGGCCCGGTGCAGGGTTCCCAGTCGACGGCGAGCAGGCGCAGCGCGGCGGAGTCCAGGTGCAGGCCGAGCTCCTCGGCGGTCTCGCGCAGCGCCGCATCGCTGGGCGCCTCCCCGCGTTCCACCACGCCGCCGGGGAACTCCCAGGACGGCTTGTAGACGGGGTCGACCAGCAGCACCCGGCCCTGCTCGTCGAAGAACAGCACGGCGGCGGCCACGGTGTCACCGGTGGCGTCGTCGCTGCGCACGATGGGGCAGCGGGCGTCGCCGCCCTCGACCAGTTCGGCGAGCCGTTCGGCGGTCTGCCGGGGGGTCAGGCCGGAGGTGTCGAGCAGGTGGGCGTCGCGGGCGAGCCAGCGTCTGGCCTGGCGGTAGCGGGGCAGCTGTTCGAGCGAGCGGTCGCGGAGCCGCTCGGTCCGCCCGGGGTGGCCGGGGTGCTCTTCGCGCGCCCCGATGCGGTCCAGCAGGATCGTTTCCTCTGGGTCCAGCACGATGTGGTGCACCGCCAGGCCCCGGGTGGCCAGCGCGCCGAAGATCTCGTCCCGGTAGTCCTCGCGCAGCAGGCTCATCGGCACCACCAGGGGGCCCGGCACCTCGGCGAGCAGGGCCGCCGCCACCTCCGGCACCAGCCGCCGCCAGGACGGCAGGTCCTGGAT
>NZ_JAIZ01000581.1:2190-12526 GCF_000710465.2 Kitasatospora sp. MBT63
CCGCCGCAGAGCGGCCCCGACCAGGGCGGGGTCGAACAGCAGGCTCCCGGGCAGGAGTTCCACCAGCTCCCGGCAGGCGCTGGTCTTGCCCGCCCCGTACGGACCATTGACCCAGACGATCACTGTCTCCCCTGTCGTCGGCCCCGCCCGGCGCGGCCGCGCCGGACGCCTGACGCCGCGCCGTCCGGCGGCCACGCCCACCCCTGGTGGTACCCGCGCCCGCCCGGTCCCCATGCCTCGGACCTGTCCGCCGCCGGTCCGCCGTCGCCGCGCGGGCGGCGCCCGCTCCCCGCCCGGCGCCCCTCAGAGCGCTCGGGTAGCGGTCTGGAGCAGCTGCTTCTTCAGCACCTTGCCCAGCGCGTTGCGGGGCAGCTCGTCCACCAGCACCACCCGGCGGGGCCGCTTGTGGACCGAGAGCCGTTCGGCCACGAACGCCGTCAGCTGTTCGCCCGTCACCGGTCCGTCGGCGATCACGTACGCGACCACGGCCTGGCCGAGGTCGCTGTCGGGGGCCCCGACCACGGCCGCGTCCGCGACGGCCGGGTGGTCGCGCAGCGCCGCCTCCACCTCGCCCGCGCCGATCTTGTACCCGCCGCTCTTGATCAGGTCGACCGAGGCGCGGCCGACGATCCGGTGGAACCCGTCGGGCCCGACCACCGCGACGTCGCCGGTCCGGAACCAGCCGTCGGCCGTCCAGGACTCGGCGTCGGCGTCCGGCCGGTTCAGGTAGCCGGAGAACAGCGTCGGCCCGGCCACCTGCAGCTCGCCGACGCTCTCGCCGTCCGCGGGCAGCGGCTCGCCGTCCTCGCCGACCAGCCGGGTGCGCACCCCGTCGACCGGCAGGCCGACGCTGCCGGGGCGGCGTTCGCCGTCGGCCCGGGTGGAGACGGTGATCAGCGACTCGGTCATGCCGTAGCGCTCGACCGGGGCGTGCCCGGTGACCGCGGCCAGCTGCTCGAACACCGGCACCGGCAGCGGGGCGCTGCCGGAGACCAGCAGGCGGGCCCCGGCCAGCGCGCGCGCCGCGGTGTGGTCCGCCGCCACCCGGGACCACACCGTCGGCACGCCGAAGTACAGGCTGCCGCGCGCGCCCGCGTACGCTTCCGGCGTGGGCCGGCCGGTGTGCACCAGCCGGCTGCCGGTGCGCATCGCGCCGAGCACCCCGAGCACCAGGCCGTGCACGTGGAACAGCGGCAGGCCGTGCACCAGGGTGTCCTCGGCGGTCCACCGCCAGGCCGCGGCCAGCGCGTCCAGGTCGGCGGCGACCGCCGACCGCGGGATCAGCGCACCCTTGGGCGGGCCGGTGGTGCCGGAGGTGTAGAGCACGAAGGCCGGACGGTCCCCGGCGGGCTCGGCGAAGGATCCGCCCGAACGCGCCGTCAGGTCGACCGGCAGCGCCTCGATCTCCTCCCCCGCTCCCGCGTCGCCCGCCGCCCCTTCGCCCGCCGGCACGGCCAGCAGGGTCGCGCCGCAGTCGCGCAGGATGTGGCCGCGCTCCTTCGGCCCGGAGTCGGGCGGCAGCGGCACCACGGGCACCCCGGCGAGCAGCCCACCGACCACCGCCACCACCGTCTCGGCGGCCGGCCGTGCGAGCACGGCCAGCGCGGGGGCGCCGGCCACCCGCTGTGCCACCAGCGTCGCCGCCCCGAGCAGCTGCTCGCGCGACAGCGGCCGGCCGTCGACCACCAGTGCGTCCGCCGCGTCGCCGAAGCCGCCTTCAAGTGCCGTCAGCAGTCCCATGCCCGGGAGCCTACCGGCGCACCGGTGCCCCGCGCGGGCCGATCGCCCCCGCACTCCGGCGCACGCCCGGACGGCCGCGGCGGCTCCCCACTGCGGCCTCACCACTGCGGCCGGCACCCCCCGCCCCGGCCGACCGCCCGTCAGGCCGGCCGTCAGGCCGCCCGTCAGGGTGCCGTCAGCACGGCCCGGAGCCGGCCGAGGTCGCGCCGCCACAGCTCGCCGTGCCCGGCGTCGTCCCAGAGCGCGGCCAGTTCGGAGTCCCCGCCGGTGACCCGGTCCAGCGCGCGGACGGCGAGCGGCCGCAGGTCGCCGGGCAGCTCCGGCAGCGGCTCCTTGGGCCCGTACGCGGAGCCGGACCCGGCGCCGCCCGTCAGCTGCGCGGCGACCAGCGCGGCCGCGGCGACGGCCGGTGCGCCCTCGTCGCCGTCCAGGTACCCCTCGGCGGTGGCCGCCGCGTCCAGGGCCGCCCGGAGCAGCCCCGCGCGCTCCGCCTCCCCCGCCCGGTCGAGGCTGCCGCAGAAGTCCGCCGCGCTGTCGTTGTCGAAGGGTCCGAGGTCCCAGGTGCCCATGCCGCTCTCCCACGTCCGGTGATCCCGACGGTCCCGGTCCGCCCGGTCCGCCCGCATCGTGGCACGGCCCACCGACACCCCACCGGCACGCCGGCACACCACCGACACCCCACCGGCACACCGGCGCACCGCCGACACGTCACCGGGGCCCGGCGCCGGCGGCCGGGCACGCCGAAGGGCGCGGCCCGGGGATCCGGGTGCCGCGCCCTTCGGCGAGGTGCTCGGCGGGTCAGCCCTTGCGGGCCTTGACCTCGCCGGTCAGCTGCGGCAGGACGGTGAACAGGTCACCGACCACGCCGTAGTCGACCAGCTCGAAGATCGGCGCCTCGGGGTCCTTGTTGATGGCGACGATGGTCTTCGAGGTCTGCATGCCGGCCCGGTGCTGGATCGCGCCGGAGATGCCCGCGGCGACGTACAGCTGCGGCGAGACCTGCTTGCCGGTCTGGCCGACCTGGTTGGTGTGCGGGTACCAGCCGGCGTCGACGGCGGCACGCGAGGCGCCGACGGCCGCGCCGAGCGCGTCCGCGAGCTCCTCGACCACGCCGAAGCCCTCCTTGGCGCCGACGCCGCGGCCGCCGGAGACCACGATCGCGGCCTCGGTCAGCTCCGGGCGGCCCGAGGACACCCGCGGGGTGCGCGAGGTGACCTTGGCGGCCTTGCCGGTGAACTCGACGGTGACGTTCTCGACCGCGCCGGCGGCCGGGGCGGCCTCGGGGCTGGTGGAGTTCGGCTTGACGGTGATGACCGGCGCGCCCTTGGTGACCTTGGACTTGACCTGGAACGAGGCCGCGAACACCGACTGGGTGGCGACCGGACCGCCGTCGCCGGCCTCCAGGTCGACGGCGTCGGTGATGATGCCCGAGCCGAGGCGGAGCGCGACCCGGGCCGCGATCTCCTTGCCCTCGCCCGAGGAGGTGACCAGCACCGCGGCGGCGTCGGCGGCCTTGGCGATCTGGGTCAGCGCGTCGACCTTCGGCACCACCAGCAGGTCGGCGAACTCGGCGCCGTCGGCGACGTACACCTTGGCCGCGCCGTACTCGCCGGCCTTGGCGGCGATCTCGGCGGCGGCGGAGCCGGCGCCCAGGACCACGGCCGAGGGCTCGCCGATACGGCGGGCCAGGGTCAGCAGTTCGAGGGCCGGCTTGCGGACCGCGCCGTCGGCGTGGTCGACGAGAACGAGAATCTCACCCATTGCTCAATGTCTCCTGTATCTCCTGGCTGCCCGGCACATCGTGCCCGGCAGCCACCACGTCCAACGGGTCAGATGAACTTCTGCTCGGCGAGGTAGGTGGCCAGCTGCTTGCCGCCCTCGCCCTCGTCCTTGACGATGGTGCCGGCGGTACGGGCCGGGCGGGCCGCGACGGCCTCGACGGCGGTCCAGGAGCCGGCCAGGCCGACCTCGTCCGCCTCGATGTCCAGGTCGTCCAGGTCCAGCGACTGCACCGGCTTCTTCTTGGCGGCCATGATGCCCTTGAAGGACGGGTAGCGGGCCTCGCCGGACTGGTCGGTGACCGACACGACGGCGGGCAGCTCGGCCTCGACCTGCTCGGTGGCGGCGTCGCCGTCACGGCGGCCCTTGACCACGCCACCCTCGACCGAGACCTCGGAGAGCAGGGTGACCTGGGGCAGGCCCAGGCGCTCGGCCAGCAGCGCCGGCAGCACGCCCATGGTGCCGTCGGTGGAGGCCATGCCGCAGACCACGAGGTCGTAGCCGACCTTGTCCAGGGCCTTGGCGATGATGGCGGAGGTGCCGATCACGTCGGTGCCGTGGATGTCGTCGTCGTTGACGTGGACGGCCTTGTCGGCACCCATGGACAGGGCCTTGCGCAGGGCGTCCTTGGCGTCGTCCGGGCCGACCGTCAGGACGGTGACCTCGGCGTCGCCGGAGGCCTCGGCGATGCGGAGCGCCTGCTCCACGCCGTACTCGTCCAGCTCCGAAAGGAGGCCGTCCACGCCCTCCCGGTCGGTGGTGGTGTCGTCCGCGAAGCGACGGTCACCGGTCGCGTCGGGCACGTACTTCACACAGACAACGATCCTCAAGCTCACGGCCTGTCTCCTGTACTGGTCTCGTCCGGCGGCTGCGGCTGTGCAATGGGCGGAGCTGACGCTTCCAGGCCCACGCGGGCTGCGTCTTCCTGAGCCCGTCCGGAACTTCCTGGCAGCATACTCGCCAGTAGCTTAGCCGTCACTACTGGCCAGTAGCTTAGCGCTGCCCGGACCCCGGCCGACCGCCCCGCACCCCGCACCTGCCCCGGACACGACGCCCGGACGGAAGGGGGACGGAACGGCTGCACTGCCGTCTTCGCCCCATCCTGCCCCAGTGCGGCCCGCATACCACCTGACTGGGCGGCAGATGGGCTGTGAGATTGAAGGTCTTGACAGGCAGCGGGCTGACGACCGCTCCGCCGCGCGCCCGGCGATCACCCCGTGGCAGGCCCGACCGGGCCTCAGACCGCCTCGCCCAGCGCCGCGATCACGTCCGCCCGACGCGGCTGCCCGGACGCCCGGCGCACCACCCGGCCCCCGGCGTCCAGCACCAGCACGGTCGGCGTCCGCAGGACCTCCAGCCGCCGGACCAGCTCCAGCCGCTCCTCGGCGTCCAGCTCCAGGTGCGCCACACCGTCCACCATCGCGGCCACCTCGGCCAGCACCCGGCGGGTCGCCCGGCAGGGCTGGCAGAACGCCGTCGAGAACTGCACCAGCGTCGCCCGCTCCCCCAGCTCGGCCCCCAGGTCCGCGGCCGACAGCCGCACCGCCCCGTCCTTCGCCCGCATCCGCAGCCTCCCGTCCCGCGCGGCACGCCACAGCCCGAAGGCGCTCGCCAGCGCGAGCACCGCCCCGCACACCACCCATCCGGTCACCGCCCCAGTGTGCGCCACCCACGGGGAGGACCGGGCGGGCAGGGCCTCGACCCGGCGGGCACGGGCCCGTACGATCACCGGGTGGACTCCCTCCCCGCCCGGACGACCCGGCTGACCAGCCGCCGCGTGGTCGACCTGTGCCGGGCCACCGCCTCCCGCTGTCGCTGACCCCGCTCCGCCGTCAGCCGCCGCCGGTCCGGCCGGCCGCCCCCACCTCGCAGTACCCGGAGTCCCGCATGCAGATCGACCCGCGCGGGCCGCGCTTCGCCGCCGCGCTCACCAGCCTCCTGCTCGCCGCCGCCCTGATCACCGGCAGCGGCCCCCTGCTCGCCGCCCAGACCGCCGTGTTCGCCGTCGGCGCGCTGGCCGGCCTGGCGTACTCGCCGTACGGCCTGCTCTACCGCTACCTGCTGCGGCCCCGGCTCGGCCCGCCGCGCGAGCTCGAGGACGCCCGGCCACCGCGCTTCGCCCAGGGCGTCGGCCTGGTCTTCGCCCTGGCCGGCACCGCCGGCTACCTCACCGGGGCCGACCTGCTCGGCCAGGTCGCCACCGCCCTCGCGCTGGCCGCCGCCTTCCTCAATGCCGCCTTCGGCTACTGCCTCGGCTGCGAGCTCTACCTGCTGACGCGCCGCGGCCGCGACCGCCTCACCACCCGGCGGGCCGCCGCCGGGTGAGCGCGGCGCGACGCACCAGGTGAGACCGACCAGGTGAGACACAGGTCTCAGGGCTGCCGGGAACCCCACGGCAAATCCCGGCAGCCGGACCCGCTCAGGTGACAGCGGGCACCCCTTCGAGGGATCATCTCCGAGTAACACACCCGTGGCCGCTGCCGCGTGCCGCGTCTCGGACGGCCCCGACCTGCGCCCCGGGTACCACCTGACCGGGCACCAGCCCGTGGGAAGTAGGGCTGACGTGGCAGAGTTCGTGTACCCGCCGGTGATCCGCGCCGCGCTCACCTGCTTCCGCGCGCTGGACGTGCGGATCAGCATCGTGGGCGCCGAGAACATCCCCGCCACCGGCGGGGCGGTGCTGGTGAGCAACCACATCAGCTACCTGGACTTCCTCTTCGCCGGACTCGGCGCCTTCAAGGGCGGCAAGCGCAAGACCCGCTTCATGGCCAAGGACGACGTCTTCAAGCACCCCGTCTCCGGCCCCCTGATGCGCGGCATGAAGCACATCCCGGTGGACCGCACCGACGGCCAGCCCGCCTACGAGGCCGCCGTCCGGGCGCTGCGCGACGGCGAGGTGGTCGGCGTCTTCCCCGAGGCCACCATCAGCCGCTCCTTCACCCTGAAGAAGTTCAAGACCGGCGCCGCCCGGATGGCCGCCGACTCCGGCGCCCCGCTGCTGCCGGTCATCCTCTGGGGCACCCAGCAGCTGTGGACCAAGGGCCGCCCGAAGACCCTCACCAAGCGCCACGTGCCGGTCACCATCATGATCGGCGAGCCGATCGAGCTCACCGCGCAGGACAAGCCCGTGATGGTCACCCGCCGGCTGCGCGCCGCGATGACCGAGATGCTCGACCGCGCCCAGCGCGAGTACCCCGGTAAGCCCGCCGGCCCCGAGGACACCTGGTGGCTCCCCGCGCACCTCGGCGGCACCGCGCCCACCCTGGAGGTCGCCGAGGCCGAGGACGAGGCGGAGAACGCCGAGAAGGCCGCCCGCCGCGAGGCCCGCTGACAGCAGGCCGACACCCCCGGCCGGACCGGACCACGGGCCGCGGGCCACGGGCCACGACGGACCGCGGAGCGGAGTGCGCGGGTGGGGACGATCGAACCGGCCGTCTTCGACGCGACCGTCGCCGCGGTCCCGTTCCTGTGGGAACTGGCCGCCACCGGGACCGTCACCTGCCGGCCCGGGGTGATCGAGGTGCTGCAGGCGGTTCTCCGGCACGGCAATCCGCCCCGGCCCGAGGTGCAACGGAACGCCCACCGCGCCGTCCTGTGCGGCAGACGGACTGCGGACCGGCTGACCGGGGACGGCGGCCCCGCCGTCCGGGCCGCGGCCCGCGAGCCGGTGACGGCGATCGACGGCCACCGCTGCGAGACCTGCCGCCCAGCCTGACCCGGGGCCCGACGCGGGGCCAGCGCCCCGGGACGGCTCAGCGCGCCGGGCGCCACATCGTCGTCACCACGTGCCCGGTGGCGGTGGTGATACGGCCCCGGGCGGTGAACCCGACGCTCTCGTACCGGCCCAGGTTGGCCGGGTTGGACGACTCCAGGTAGGCGGGCGCCCCGAGCGCGTCCACCTGCTCGAGCCCCTGCGCGAGCAGCCCCATCCCCAGGCCCCTGCCGCGGTGGGCGGTGTGGGTGCCGAGCAGGGTCAGATAGAAGTGCGGCTCGGCCGGGTGCGCCTCCTCCAGCTGGGCGCCGATCTCCATGATCGACCGGGCCACCACCGGCCCGGCCCGCTCCGTCAGCAGCCCCTCCAGGCCGTCCTCCTCCTCGGGCGTCAGCTCGGTACCGCCCGGCGGGATCCACACCGACACCGCCTCCACCCCCGGCGTCACCAGCGTCCACGGGTAGCGCTGCGCGGAAGTCAGGTAGACCCGCCACATCGCCGCCGCCTGCTCGGCCCGCCGCAGCACCTCGGGGAAGGCCGGGCCCCACAGCGGATCGTCGAAGAAGGCGGTGGTCAGGGTCTCGACGGCGGCCCCGAGGTCCGCGGGTCCCGCCACCCGGGCCGGGCCGGGCTGCTGTCCGGTGGTCATCCGCCCACCATAGGCCGGGGCGCGGGGTCCGGTCCTCCCGCCACACGGGCCCTGACCCCGGGCCCTGGCTCTAGGCTGGCTGACCATGACGACGACGAGCGACTCCCTCGCGACCGGCCAGCGTTCCCTCGGCGACCCGTCCGTCCGCTACCCGCTGTGGCCGCCGCTCACCACCGGCTGCCCGGCCACCGCCACCGAGCACCTCGCCTACCCGGTCGAGGTCGACTACGCCTACGACCGGGTGGACCCCGCGCTCTTCGACCGCACCGCACCCGTCCCGGCCGGCCTCGACCGCTGGGCACCGCTGCTCCCCCCGCTGCACGCCCCGGGCCTCGGCGAGGGCCGCACCCCGCTGGTGCCGATCGGCCCCGGACTGTACGTCAAGGACGAGTCCCGCAACCCGACCTGGAGCCACAAGGACCGGCTGAACCGCGTCACGGTCAGCGCCGCACTCGGCGCGGGCGCGCCCGGCATCGTCGCCGCCTCCTCCGGCAACCACGGTGCCTCCGCCGCCGCGTACGCCGCCCGGGCCGGGCTGCCGTGCGTGGTGCTCGCCTCGGCGACGATGCCCGGCGCGGTCGCGTCCTTCCTGCAGTCCTACGGCGCGGTCGTCCTCCCGGTCGAGGAGGCGGCCCGCTGGCCGCTGATGCGCCGGATCGTCGAGCGGACCGGCTTCCACCCCGTCAGCAACACCACCGTCACCCACACCGGCCACGGCTTCGGCCCCGAGGGCTACAAGACCGTCGCGTACGAGATCTACCTCGACCTGGGGGTGCCGGACGCCGTGTTCGTCCCGACCGGCTACGGCGAACTGCTGTTCGGCGTATGGAAGGGCTTCACCGAGCTGCGGCGGCTCGGCCTCACCGACCGCCTGCCGCGGATCTTCTCCTGCGAGCCGGCGACCGCCGGGCCGTTGGCCGCCGCCGTCCGGGCCGGCCGCCCCGCCGCCCGCGTCGGGACCGGCCCGACCGACGCCTACGCGATCTCCTGCGAGGTCGGCGGCTTCCGCGGGGTCCTCGCCCTCGAACGGGACGCGGATCGGGCGCTGCTCGTCGACGACCGCCAACTACGCGCCGCGCAGGGCGAACTGGCCCGCCAGGGCCTGTGGGTGGAACTGTCCGCCGCAGCCGGGCTCGCCGGCTTCACCGCGCTCGAGGGGACCGGGGCCTTCGACGGCGCCGCGGTGTGCGTCACCACCTCGAGCGGCTTCAAGGACCGTGCTGTCGGCAACCATCCCGTCGCGCCGGTCGACGCCACCTGGTCCGCCGTCGAAGCCCGGCTCGCAGCGGCCGGCATCACGGTCTGACCGGGCCCCGGGCGTTCGGGCACCCGGGGCGCGCTTCCGTCATCCGGGCCAGTTGAGGTAGACCTGACACGGCTTCAGCCGCTCCGCGGCCCACTCCGAGCAGGGAGTCCCGTCACCATGTCCGAGATCACGCACCGCATCGTCCGATCCAGCAGCGGCCTCCGGATGCGCGTCGCCGAAGCCGGCGAAGGCCCCCTCGTCCTGTTGCTGCACGGCTTCCCGGAGAGCTGGTACTCCTGGCGCCACCAGCTCACCGCGCTCGCCGACGCCGGGTACCACGCCGTCGCCCCCGACCAGCGCGGCTACGGCGCGACCGGCGGCCCGGACGCCGTCGACCAGTACAGCATCCTGCACCTGGCCGGCGACGCCCTCGGCCTGCTCCCCGCCCTCGGTGCCGAACGGGCCGTCGTGGTCGGCCACGACTGGGGCGCCCCGGTCGCCTGGCACACCGCACTGCTCCGCCCGGACCTGGTCCGCGGCGTGGTCGGGTTGTCCGTACCGCCGTTCCCGCGCGGCGACAAGTTCCCCACCGCCACCCTGCGCCACCTGATCGGCGACGCCTACTACATGCTCTACTTCCAGCAGCCCGGCCCCGCCGAGGCGGAACTCGCCCACGACCTGCCGACCACCTTCCGCCGGATGTTCGCCGGTCGCGCCCGGCTCGGCGAGACCGGCATGCCGCTGGTCCCCGAAGGCGGCGGCTTCCTCGACCTCTTCGAGGACCCGGCCGAGCTGCCGGACTGGCTCACCGAGGCCGACATCGACTTCTACACCGCCGAGTACAGCGCCCACGGGTTCGCCCGCCCGCTCAACTGGTACCGCAACCTCGACCGGAACTGGGAGCTCACCTCCGCCTGGCACGGCGCCCGGATCGAAGCCCCCGCCCTGCTGATCGTCGGCGAGCGCGACCTCGTCGCCGCCAGCCCGCACGCCCGGGACGCGCTCGACGGACTCCACCACCACGTCCCCCGGCTCCAGGAGATCCTCTGGCTCCCCGGCACCGGCCACTGGACCCAGCAGGAACGCCCCAAGGAGGTCAGCGAGGCCCTGATCCAGTTCGTCCAGGGCCTCGACGACTGACGATTCCGCCCGAAAATTGTCCGGAAATGTGAGAAGCCCCTCCGGGGAACCCGGAGGGGCTTCTACTGAA
>NZ_JAIZ01000582.1:0-27127 GCF_000710465.2 Kitasatospora sp. MBT63
CGGGCGGGCCGCCGGGCGGGCGCGCTCAGCGACAGAGGTCGCTGCTGGTGCGCCGGAGATCCACGTAGCGGCACACCACGTTGGGGTGCGTGGAGAGCATGCGCACATCCTGGCGACTGCGGGACCCCGCTGTCAATGGATACAAAAAGGTGTCTCATTGGGCGACACGGGCCCGTCAACGCACCGCCCACGCACCGTCCTTGCTGTTCAGGGGCGGTGCGCGCGGCGCGGCCCGGAGAACAGCGGCGAACCCGCGCGCTCGTCCGGGTGCAGCAGCAGCGGGCCGTTCCCGGTGGGCAGCACCAGGGCGCCGGGCGGCCGGCCGGCCGGTTCCGGGCCCAACTCCGTTACGGTCAGGCTGCGGTAGCGCTCCAGCTGGTCCGCCGCCGCCAGATCGCCGGGCCGGACCTCCAGCCCGGGGCTGACCGCCCGCGCCGCCGCGAGGTACTCCGCGCCGGTCCGCCAGCCCGGCACCGCACGCCGGCCCCCCGGGCCGGTGAACAGCAGGGTGGGCAGGGCGTACCGGTACCCGTCCTCGGTCTCCTTGGCCGCGCCCGGGTGCGGCCCCTCGCCGCGCAGGCCCACCACGTCGGGCACCGGCCGCCTGGTCTCGGCGCGGTCCCGGGAGATCCGCTCGAGCACCGCGGCCGACCCCAGGTCGGCGTGCAGCCGCGCCCGGTCCAGCCCGGGGACGCCGTCCAGCGCCGCCAGCACCCGGGCGGGCGTGTCGGCCGGTTCGCCGAGCACGAAGGCGGTCTCCCGCAGGCGCCGCAGCACCCGCTCGGCCACCTCCGCCCCCTGCGCCTCGGCGGCGGCCGCGGCCAGCGAGGCCGGCCGGCTGCTGGCGGCCACCCGGTGCAGCCGCACCGCGCGCGGCGCGCCGGTGTGGGCGGTGATCCCTTCGACGTAGCGGGCGTACCAGGCGGTCTCGGCGTCCGGGTCGGGCGCCGGGTCGTCCTCGTCCTCGAAGAGCAGCCCGAACACCCGGCGGAACTCCGCGACGCCTTCCAACTGCCGTCGCAGCAGGCGCAGTTTGGGCTCCGATCCCCAGGCCCAGGGACAGAGCGGGTCGGTGTACTCGACCACCTCGAGCCGGTACCCGCTCACGCCGGCGCCGCCACCGCGGCCGGGCGCGCGGCGGCCGGCAGCAGCCCCGCGACGGTGGTGGCGGACAGCAGGTCGGTGGCCCGCTGCTCCACCTCGCGCCAGACGGCGGGCAGGCCGTCGGCGGGACCCGGGTACGCCAGGGCGGCCAGCGGCTCGCCGCGGAGCGTGATCACCTCGCCGTCGACCGCCCGCACCACGTCCAGCAGGGTGATCTGTCCGGCGGCGCGGCCGAGCCAGTAGCCGCCCTCGCAGCCGCGCTGGCTGCGGACCAGCCCGGCCCGCCGCAGGTCGCCGACGACCGACTTGAGGAAGCGGAACGGGATCCCCTGCGAGGAGGCGATGGCCTCGCAGGTGAGCGGACGCGCGGTGTCGCAGGCGAGTTCGACCAGCGCCCGGACGGCGTAGTCCGCCTTCGCGGAAATATGCATGAGCATGAGTATCCCCGGGGCGCCGCCCGGTTCAAGTCCCCTGGTACGACGCGCCGAGAGAAAGGACACCTCTTGACATCCTTTCCCGGCCGCGCCTAGCGTCCTGTCCGTCCGCGGGCGGCGACACCCGCCCGCCCACGCACCGCGCATCCGGGAGCCGCCATGTCCGACGCCCACCGCCAGACCTCTCCGGCCGACGGCGAGCCCGGCACCGCGTGCACCGAGGCCGGCACCGGCTTCCACCCGCACCTGCCCGACCACGGCCACCCGGACACGGACCCGACGCCGCTGCGCGCCCGGCTGCACCACATCCGGGCGGGCGAACTGGACGGCGACACCGCGCAGACCGGCGGCATGCGGCGGTTCGCGGCGATCAGCGGCCGCACCGTCGGCTCGGAGAAGCTGTGGATGGGCCAGACCCACGTCGCCCCGGCCACCTCCTCCTCCGACCACCACCACGGCGAGTCCGAGACCGCCATCCACGTGGTCAGCGGCCACCCCGAGTTCGTCTTCGTGGACGACTCCTCCGGGCAGCCGCAGGAGGTCCGGCTGAAGACCGGCCCGGGCGACTACATCTTCGTGCCGCCGTTCGTGCCGCACCGCGAGGAGAACCCGGACCCGGACGAGGAGGCCGTGGTGGTGATCGCCCGCTCCACCCAGGAGGCCATCGTGGTCAACCTCCCCGGCCTGTACCCGCTCGACGCGCCGGCCCGGCCCGGGGACTGAGCCGCCGCCGCTGGTGCGGCCGGGTCCCGCCCGTCCCTGGGACAGGCAGGACCTGGTTGCGGTGCGGGCCGCCCGGCAGGCTGGCCGCATGAACGAGCACACCACGCACACCACCACCGAAATCACTACCGCGGACGCCGGGTTCACCGGCCGCGTCGTCCTGGTCACCGGCGGCACCAGCGGCATCGGGTTCGCCACCGCCCGGCTGCTGCTGGCCCGTGGCGCCCGGGTCGTCATCACCGGCCGCACCGAGGAGCGGCTGCGCCGGGCCGCAGACCGGCTGGCGGACGTGTCCGACGGCGGCGCCCGCCTGCTCACCGTCCGGGCCGACGCCGCCGACCTGTCCGACACCGAACGGCTGATGGACCGGATCCGGGAGTCGTACGGCCGGCTCGACGGCCTGTTCGCCAACGCCGGCGTCGGCGTCTTCGAGAGGCTGGAGTCCACCACCGAGGCCGACTTCGACCGTCTGGTCGACGTGAACGTCAAGGGCGTCTTCTTCACCGTCCAGCGTGCCCTGCCGCTGCTGGAGGCGGCCGGCCCGGGCGCCTCGGTGGTCATCAACGCGTCCTGGACGCTGCACCGGGCGATGGAGGTCGCCCCGATGTACGCGGCGACCAAGGCCGCCGTGCACAACCTCGCCCGCTCGCTCAGCGCCGGGCTGGCCGACCGCGGCATCCGGGTGAACTCGGTGAGCCCGGGCTACATCCACACCGAGATGTACGACGAGATCATCACCGAGGAGGCGGCCCGTGAGGCCACCCGGGTCGCCCCTCCGCTCCAGCGGGTCGGCAGCTCCGAGGACGTCGGCGAGGCCGTGTCCTTCCTGCTCTCCGAGCGGGCCTCGTACATCACCGGGCAGGACCTCGCGGTCGACGGCGGCCTGGTGATGAAGGTCCCCGGCTGACCTGCGGACGGCCCGCCACCGCGGTGCCTGGTCCTGGGGCCTGTCCGACGATTCGCGTCGGATCGGCGCGCGGCGGCGGGCGCCCGGCCGGGCGTGCCGGCGAAGCGCCCACGTACCGGGTCGTACTCGGGCGATTCGCCGGTGCGTCCAGCTGGGGGCACCTCCCGGCCGGAGGCTGGGGGAGGATGTCCGGCGTCGCGCGCCCGGCGGGAATCGTCAGACTGGCCCCCGCAGGGCCAGGCACCGCACCCCCGGGATCGGCGAGAATCACCGCATGACCACCACCACGCTGCGGGACTTCCTGCGCTCCCGACGGGCCCGGCTGCGGCCCGCCGACGTCGGCCTCCCCGAGTTCGGCGGACCGCGCCGGGTGGCGGGCCTGCGCCGCGAGGAGCTGGCCCAACTCGCGGGCGTGAGCGTCGACTACTACACCCGGATGGAACAGGGCCGGGTCCGGGGCGCCTCCCCCGCCGTGCTCGACGCCCTGGCCCGGGCGCTACGGCTGGACCAGGAGGAGACCCGCCACCTGCACCGGATCGCCCGCCCCGGTGCCCCGCGCGGCGCGGCCCGGCCCCGCCCCGCCCGTCCCCAGCAGGTCCGGCCGATGCTGCGCACCCTGCTGGACTCCCTGGACGCCCTGCCCGCGCTGGTGATGGGACGGCGGATGGAGATCCTGGCCTGGAACCGGGCGGCGAGCGCGCTCCTCGGGGACTTCGCGGCGATGGCGCCGGGCGAGCGCAACATCGCCCGGATCACCTTCCTCGCGCCCGGCTCCCGCACGCTGTACGCCGACTGGGAGTCCTGCGCCAGGGGCAACGCGGCCTATCTGAGCATGGAGGCCGGCCGTCACCCCGACGACCCCGAGCTGGCCGCACTGATCGGCGAACTCTCCGTGAAGAGCCGGGAGTTCCGCACCTGGTGGGCGGAGCACCCGGTGCAGGACAAGACCGCCGGGGTCAAGGTCTTCCACCATCCCGTGGTCGGCCGCCTCGAACTGGACTACGAGACGCTGCGGGCCGCCGACGACCCCACCCAGGCCCTGATCACCTACGCCGCCCGGCCCGGCAGCCCGTCGCAGGACGCGCTGCGGCTGCTGCTCTCCTGGACCGCCACGGAGGATCCCGCCCGGCCCGCGGGCCGGGCCCGGCAGGGCTCCCCGGGCCCGACCAACGCGAGCAGCGACTCCCCCGCGTACGGGCCCGGTCGATGACGTGGCCGGTCCCGCCGGGGCGGGACCGGCCACGGTTCAGTACCGCAGCACGGCGGCGATCCGGTCGTGCTCGGCCAGGCTGTCGGCGGGCCGGAAGACCACCTCGGCGCGGCTGTCCAGCGCGGCCTCGACCAGCTCGTCGACGATGTCCTCCCGCACCCCCTGCTCCCAGGCGCCCGGCCCCGGGTCGCCGTCGACCGCCGCCAGGTGTCCGTCCGTCAGCCGGACCGTGGCCTGGAACTGCTCCTCCACCACCAGCAGTTCGACCCGGCCCTCACGGACCGCCTCCCACACCTCGTCCAGCCCGGCCGCGAAGACCTTGCGCCCGCGCGCCTCGTCGAGCAGCTTGCCGACCCGCCGGCCGTCCTCCGCCGCCAGCGCCTCGGCGGCGGGCGCCAGCTCCTGCAGCAGCACCCGGCCGGGACCGTCCACCAGCCCGCCCTTGCGGACCGAGCCCGCCGCGCCCCGGGCCGCCGTGCCGACCTCCTCCAGCAGGCTGACCGCCTGCGCCAGCCCCACCACGTGGAACGGCCGGGGCTCGGCCGCCAGCAGCGCGGCCAGCGCGGCGTCCACCGTCCGCAGGAAGCGCCTGGTCTCCTCGTCGCTGAAGGTGCTGGGCTGGTCGCCGATCCGCTCCTCGCGCTGCGCGTCGAACTGCAGCGGGTCCGGCTCCAGCGGGAAGCCGTGCCGGCGGTCCTCGGTCAGCGTCTCGCCGACGCCGCTCCACAGCGTCGCCCGGTCGGCGGCCACCGCCAGCACCCAGTACGGGCGGGCCTGGGCCCGGGCCGCGACCAGGTTGCGGGTCAGGTAGGTGTCGGCGAACACCACCCGCTCGGGCACCGGCCGGGCCAGCGACCAGATCTGGTGCTCACCGGTGGTCGCGAGGATCACCAGACCGTCGAGCGAGTGCCGCAGGTCCACCTCGGCCGCGGCCCGGTCCAGCTGCGCCTTGAGGCCGATCCGGTCCTGCCGCGACACCTGCGGGTCCTCGTCGATCCGGCGCGCCGCCTCGGCCAGCACGTTGCGCAGCCGGACCGCGTCCTGGGCGTTGTCCGGTTCGCGGCGGTGGGTGGGCATGGTGAGGGACACCGCCGGATAGGGCCGGGGCGCCCGGAGATCACGGAGGACGGCGGCGGTCAGTGCGTCGGTTTCCATGGGGCCTTCCTGGTCGGTCGCCTGGGCTGCCGGCGGACGCCGCCACCGGCCGCCCTGCTGCCAGGCCGCCCGCCGGCCGGTCCGCCTACCCGGCCGAGCCTCGCACAGCGGCCGGACCGAGCCCTTCGGCCGCGCCGCACGGCGCGCCGCGGATCTCCCCGGACGGCGCCCGGAGCGGACCCGTCCGGCCCGATCTCTCCCCGGTCAGGCGTGGCGGTGGCGGGCCTTCCCCCGCCACCGGCGGCAGAATCGACAGGTGAGCGCGGAACAGGAGTCACCCCGGTCGTCGACGACCCAGACCCAGTGCGGCGGCTCGGCCCGTACGCCGCTGCGGCACTTCCTGCGGACCGAGACCGGCAGCGCGGTCTTCCTGCTGGCCGCCACCGTCGCCGCCCTGGTCTGGGCGAACGCCGGCCCCGGGACGTACGAGCAGTTCTGGGGCACCGACCTGTCGGTCCGGCTCGGCTCCGGCGAGGTGTCGCTGGACCTGCGCGAGTGGGTGAACAGCGGGCTGATGACGCTGTTCTTCTTCGTGGTGGGCCTGGAGGCCAGGCGCGAGTTCGACATGGGCGAGCTGCGGGAGCGACGGCGGGTGACCCTGCCGCTGGTGGCCGGCCTGAGCGGGATGGCCGTGCCGGTCGTGATCTACCTCGCGATCAACGCCGGGCACGGCACCGGCCACGGCTGGGGGGCGGCGATGTCCACGGACACCGCGTTCGCGCTGGGCATGCTGGCCGTCTTCGGCCGCCGGCTGCCCACCGCGCTGCGGATCTTCGTGCTCACCGTCGCCGTGGTGGACGACTTCCTCGCACTGGTCGTCATCGCCGTCGCGTACAGCACCGGCCTGGAGCTGCCCGCGCTGCTCACCGCGCTCGGCATCTTCGCCGTGATGCTGCTGATCAAGACCACCGGCCTGCGCGCCGGGCCGCTGTACGCCGTACTGGCCGTCGCCGCCTGGGTGGCGATGCTGAAGTCCGGCGTGGACCCGGTCGTCACCGGCCTCGCGCTGGGGCTGCTCACCTACGCCCGCCCGGCCGCCCGGGACGACCTGGAACGGGCCAGCGGGCTGTTCCGGCTGTTCCGCGAGCAGCCCACCCCCGAACTGGAGCGGTCGGTCCGGCGCGGCCTGGCGTCCGCGCTGTCACCCAACGAACGCCTCCAGCGGATGTACCACCCCTGGACCAGCTACGTGATCGTGCCGCTGTTCGCCCTCGCCAACGCCGGCATCACGGTCAGCGGCTCCGAACTCGCCCGGGCCTTCGGCACCCCCGTCACCCTGGGCATCCTGCTCGGGTACGTGGCCGGCAAGCCGATCGGCATCATCGGGTCCTCCGTGCTCGCCACCAGGCTCGGCCGCGGGCGGCTGCGCCCGCCGGTCGGCTGGGGCGCCCTGACCGCCGGCGGCACCATCGCCGGGGTCGGCTTCACCGTCTCCCTGCTGATCGCCACGCTCGCCTTCGAGGGCGAGCAGCTCCAGCAGGCGAAGATCGGCATCCTCTCCGCGGTGGTCGGCGCGTTCACCCTGACCGCGCTGGTCACCTGGGTGATCGGGCTGCTCCCCCAGCGCCGGCGCACCCGGGCGCTGCTCGGCACCGCGACCCCGATCGTCGACCTCAACGAACCGGTCGACCCCGACCGGGACCACGTCCGCGGCCCGATGGACGCCCCGGTGACGGTCGTCGAGTACGGCGACTTCGAGTGCCCGTACTGCGGGCGTGCCGAGAGCGTGGTGCGCCGGCTGCTCGCCGACCACGGCGACGTCCGCTACGTCTGGCGGCACCTGCCGCTCACCGACGTCCACCCCTTCGCCCAGCTCGCCGCGGAGGCCGCCGAGGCGGCGGCCCGCCAGGACAGCTTCTGGGAGATGCACGACCTGCTGTTCCGGCACCAGGACCGGCTGCGCACCCCCGACCTGGTCCGCTACGCCGAGCAGCTCGGCCTCGACACCGAGCGGTTCCGCCACGACCTGCGGGCGCACACCGGCGCCGCGCTGGTCGCCGAGCACATGGAGTCCGCCGACCTCAGCGGCGTGGCGGGCACCCCGACCTTCTTCGTGAACGGCCGCCGCCACCACGGCGCGTACGACATCGCCACGCTGTCCGCGGCCGTCCGGGCGGCCCGCGACCGGGCGACGCTCACCTCGTAGCGGGCGGTGCGGCGGCGGGGCCGGCGGTCGACGACGCCCGCCGGCAACCGGGGGTCAACGCGGTGGCCGGACCGATCAATGACCGGGCGCCGCCGGGCCGCTAGCGTCGGCGGGACACCGGGCCGAGTCCGCCGACGACGGGAGCACCCATGCCTGATCCGCAGTCCCCCGCAGGGCCCGGGCCGGGGCCCGCGCCGCGCCGCCGCAAGTTCTGGGGCTGGGGCTACGAGGACGAACAGCCCTCCCGCGCCGACGTGCTGGCCATCGCCGCACAGGCCAGGGCCACCCTCGGCTTCGGCGGCGAGCGGGTCCTCGATCCCCCCTCGGTCGCGGACCTGCGGCTGCCCGACCCCCGCCTGGCCCCACCGGCCTCGCTCGCCCCGCTGTTCACCGCCTCCCCGTACGAGCGCGCCGCCCACGCGTACGGGAAGTCGTACCGGGACGTGGTCCGCGCCTTCCACGGCGAGTTCCCGCACCCGCCGGACCTGGTGGCGCTGCCCGGGGACGAGGACGGGATCGCCGCCGTACTGGAGTGGTGCGCGCAGGTCGGCGCGGCGGTCGTCCCGTACGGCGGCGGGACCAGCGTGGTCGGCGGGGTGGAGCCGCCGGCCGGGGAACGGTTCGCGGGGACGGTCTCGCTCGACCTGCGCGGGCTGGACCGGGTGCGGGAGGTGGACACCGCCTCCTCGGCCGCGCTGATCCAGGCGGGCGCCCTGCTGCCGGAGGCCGACCGGCAGCTGCGCGGACACGGGCTGACGCTGCGCCACTATCCGCAGTCGTACCGGTTCGCGACCGTCGGCGGCTCGATCGTCACCAGGGCGGGCGGGCACTACGCGACCGGCCGCACCCACCTCGACGACTTCGTGCAGTCCGTCCGGGCGGTCACCCCGGCGGGGCTCTGGGAGAGCCGGCGGCTGCCCGCCTCCGGCGCCGGGCCGAGCCCCGACCGGCTGATGATCGGCTCGGAGGGGGTCCTCGGGGTGGTGACCGAGGCCTGGCTGCGGGTCCAGGACCGGCCGCGGTTCAAGGTGTCCGCCACCTTCGCCTACCCGGACTTCACCGCCGGGGCGCGGGCCGCCCGGGCGATCGTCCGCTCCGGCCTCCAGCCCGCCAACTGCCGGCTGCTCGACCCGGACGAGGCCCGGCTGAACCAGGCCGGGGACGGGAAGGAGGCCGTGCTGATCGTGGGGTTCGAGTCCGCGCACCACCCGCAGGACGGCCTGCTGGACCAGGCCGCCGGCCTCGCCCTGGCCCACGGCGGCCGCCGCCACGACGGATCCGGCGACCCGGCCGGCCCGGCCACGGCGGCCGAGAAGCAGTGGCGGGACGGCTTCCAGGCGGCGCCGTACCTACGGGACGCGCTGGTCGCGGCGGGCATCCTGGTCGAGACCTTCGAGACGGCCGTCACCTGGGACCGGTTCGAGGAGCTGGACGCCGAGCTCCACCGCACCGCCCGCCGGGCGGCCGCCTCGGTCTGCGGCGCCGCCGCCGTGCACCGCAGGCTCACCCACGTCTACCCGGACGGCGCCGCCCTGTACTTCACCGTGCTCGGCCCGGCCCGCCGCGGCTCCGAGCTCCGCCAGTGGGACGACATCAAGACCGCCGTCGGCGAGGCCCTGCTGGCCGGCGGGGCCACCATCACCCACCACCACGCCGTCGGCCGCGACCACCGCCCCTGGTACGACCGGCAGCGGCCGGACCTGTTCGCCCGGGCCCTCGGCGCCGTCAAGGCGGAGCTCGACCCCGAGGGGATCCTCAACCCCGGTGTCCTGCTCGGCTGACGGCGCGGGCCCCCGGCCCTGACTCCCCGGGCCCGGGCTCCCCGAACCCCCCACCGGCCGGGCCCGGCTGCGCCAGGATGGAGGCCATGAGTCGCACGCCCGTTCCCGCCACCTCGTCCGTACCGCACCGGCTCGGCCGCCTCACCGCCACCGAACGCCGGATCTGGCAGGCCTTCCCGCACGGGGACCCGGTCGATCTGCGGACCGGCGACCCCGACGCCGACCGGCCGGCCGCCGCGGAGCACTGGGCGCCCGAGCGGTCGGTCCGCGGCGAGGTGATCGCGGCGCTGCTGCTCGGGGCGTGCCCGCAGGCGGCCGGGGCGGTGGCGGCGCTCCGCGTCGCCGGGGCGCGGATCACCGGACCGCTGCGGCTCGACCACGGCCAGGTCTCCTGCGCGCTGCAGCTGCGCGGGTGCCGGTTCGACGGGCCGATCGACCTGGACGGCGCCGTCACCGGCTCGGTCGACCTGGGCGGCTCCCGGCTGACCACGCTCAGCGCGTACGGCGCCCAGATCCGCGGCACGCTCGACCTGCGCGACACGGTGGTGACCGGCGGCACGGCGCCGGACGGCGGAACTGCGGCGAGCGAGGACGCGGCGGCGGGCGGCGGGGCGGACCGCGCCGTGCACGCCGACGCGATCGTGGTCGACGGCAGCCTGCACGCCAACCGGGCCCGGATCACCGGCCCGTTCAACCTGATCAACGCCCGGATCGGCGGCCGGCTCACCCTGATCGACTCCGAACTGGTCAACCGCGCCCCGGGCGGCACCGCACTGAACGGCGGCGGAATGCAGATCGGTCGCAGCCTGTTCGCCCAACGGATCTCGGTGGTCGGCGAGTTCCGGATACCGGGGGCCCAGATCGGCAGCTCGCTGCTGCTCACCGGAGCCCGGCTGGACGGGCGCGGCGGCACCGCCCTGCACGGCGACTCGCTGCGGGTGGCGAGCGACGCCTCGCTGCGGCCCGCCCAACTGCCCGGACAGCGGGAACCGCGCCCGTTCACAGCGATCGGCACGGTACGGCTGCCCGGGGCCCGGTTCGCCGGCGAGCTGGACCTGGGCGGGGCCCACCTGACCCCGACCCCCGGTCAACCGGCCCTGCACGCCAGCCGGTTGACCGTCGACGGCATTCTGCGGCTCGACGACGGCCTGCGGACCGACGGCGAGATCCGGCTGACCGGCGCCCGGATCGGCGGCCACCTCGACCTGGCCGGAATGGCCAGCCCGGACGCCCGGCTGACGCTGTACGCGGCGAATGCCGCCGGCGGCGTCCGGGACGACCCGGACAGCTGGCCCGGCCGGCTCAACCTGGACGGCTTCACCTACGGCCCGTTCAGCGACTACGTCGGCGCCGCCGGCCGGCTGCGGGTGCTGGCCCGGCAGACCAGCCGCGAGGACCACGACCGGATCGGCGCGTTCCGCGCCCAGCCGTACGAGCAACTGGCCTCCTACTACCGCTCCCTGGGCAACGACGGCGAGGCCAGGACCGTCCTGCTGGCCAGGCAGCGGGCGCTGCGGGCGACCTTCCCGTGGTGGCGGCGGATCCCGGGCCGGCTGCTGGACCTGCTGGTCGGCTACGGCTACCGGCCGGCCCGGGCGTTCGGCTGGGCGGCGGGCCTGCTGCTGGCGAGCAGCGCCTACTTCAGCCGGGTCCGGCCGCAGCACGTGGCCTCCGACGACACCTCGGAGTTCAACCCGGTGCTGTACGCGGCCGACCACCTGATCCCGGTGGTCCGCTTCGGCCAGTCCGAGGCCTGGCAGTACCACGGCGTCCCGGCCGTCGTGACGGTGGTGCTGACGCTCCTCGGCTGGACCCTGGGCATCGCCATCGCGGCGGCCGCCACCCGCACCTTCAACCGCAACTAGTGCCGCGTCGAGGGGCCTTCGGTGCCGTGGGTCTCATCTGCTACGCCCCGCAGGCGCACTGCCTACGGCCCTGAAGCCCGCGTCGGGTAAGATCTGCAGACCATGAGCGACCCTTACATGCTGGAGGCGGGCGTGCCGCCCGTCGAGGTCTACCGCCGTCTGCGGACCGACGCGGGGCTGTCCGACAAGGCCCCCGAGGCCGCCGCCCTCGGCCTGGCCGGCACCTGGTTCGGCGTGGTCCTCCACCACGAGGGCCGGCCCATCGGCATGGGGAGGATCATCGGCGACGGCGGCACGGCGTTCCAGGTCGTCGACATCTGCGTCCACCCCGCCCACCAGGGCAGGGGCCTCGGACGGCGCATCATGGCCGCGCTGACCGGGGAGCTGGAGCGCCGCGCCCCCGCCACCGCGTACGTCTCCCTGATCGCGGACGGGCCCGCCCGCTTCCTGTACGAGAAGTTCGGCTTCACCGACACGGCCGCCCACGGCTCGATCGGCATGTACCGCACGATGCGCGGGAGCTGACGCTCCTGACGGGCCGTCGGTCCTGACGCGCCGCGGGCGTCGTCCTGCCACCGGCTGCCGCGACTGCCTGGTTGCATGGTGCCGACCTCCGGTCCACCTCCGACCCCGACCCCGACCCCAGGAGCAGCACCCGTGAAGATCGCGATCATCGGCGCCGGCAACATCGGCGGCACCCTGACCCGGCGCCTGTCCGCCCTCGGCCACGAGGTGTCCGTCGCCAACTCCCGCGGCCCGCAGACGCTCACCGCTCTCGCCGCCGAGAGCGGTGCGACGGCGCGGCCGGTCGAGGAGGTCGCCCGCGGGGCGGAGCTGGCCGTGGTGACGATCCCGCAGGGCAAGGTCCCCGAGCTGCCCGCCGGCCTGTTCGACGGCGCCGCCGAGGGGCTCGTCGTCGTCGACACCGGCAACTACTACCCCCGGCAGCGCGACGGCCGGATCGCGGGGATCGAGATCGGCAGCACCGAGAGCCGCTGGGTGGAGCAGCAGCTCGGACGCCCGGTGGTCAAGGCGTTCAACAACATCTACGCCCACCACCTCGCCGATCTCGGGCGCCCGGCGGGTGCGCCGGACCGGATCGCGCTGCCGGTCGCCGGTGACGACGAACGGGCCAAGGCCGTCGTGTGCGGGCTGGTGGAGTCCCTCGGCTTCGACGCCGTCGACGCGGGTTCGCTGGAGGACTCCTGGCGCCAGCAGCCCGGTACGCCGGTGTACACCACCGACCTGGACGCGGGCGGCGTACGCCGGGCCCTGGCCGAGGCCGACCCGGAGCGCTCCCCCGACTGGCGCGCGACCCCCGACAGCCCCGGCAGCTTCGAGCACCCCGCCTGAGCCCGGCGCACGGGCGCGCCCGGCCCGCGTACCGGAGCGCGCGGGGCGGACAGCGGTGGCTGCACGCTCCGCCGTCCGGGTTGATCGGTCGCCGTCCCCTTGCCGCCGCGGTGGTCCGAACGGGTACATGGAGCTGGCCGTACGTAGCCGAATCGAGGCCCGTCCACACCGGGGAGCGCCATGCCCTCCTTCACCATCACCGACCGCGGCGGCGTGAGCTTCCCCCCGGGCGACCACACCGCCGTCGCGTTCTTCTGCGACAACACGCTCGACGGCTCCCCGCAGGCCGCGCTGCGGGTGGTGGTCTGGTCACCCGGCCACCCGGACGTCCACCGGGTCGCCGTCGGCAACGACGGCGGCCGTCAGGTCGTCGTCCCGTTCGCCGATCCGGCCGCGACCCACACCGTCACGGTGACCCGCACGGACGGTCTGTCGTTCCCGGTCTACGCCGCGGTGACCTGAGATGGCCGCCGCGGAGCCGGACTTCGTCGTCACGCACCAGGGCGGGGTGACCTTCGCCGAGGGGCAGTACACCGGTGTGCGGTTCTTCTGCGACCACACCCTCGACGGGTCGCCGCGGGCCGCGCTGCGGGTGGTCGTGTGGTCCGGTTCGGCCGACGTGCGGTACGTCGCCGTCGGCAACGACGGCGGCTCCGCGGTGACGGTCCGTTTCGCCCGCCCGCTGCTCACCCACACGGTCACGGTGACCCGGACGGACGGCCTGTCCTTCCCGGTGCACGCCGTGCTCGACCGCGACCCGGCCTCCGGGTCCGACGGCACGCCCACCACGCCCACCACCCCCGGGCCGATCCCCACCTCGCAGATCGACTTCTCCGGCGCCGGGTCGTGGTCCAGCGGTTCGGCGGCCTGCGTGGGCTACATCGACGAGGCGCTGGACGCGATGGGGATCACCGATCCGGGCGCCCGCCGGTCCTGGGAGCTCGGGATGGACACCATCGCGTCCAGGGAGTCCGCCTACAACTCGCCCCGGTGGCAGATCAACACCTCGGACGCGAACGCGGTCGGCCCGCCCGTCCCGGAGGACTCCGCCCGTCCCGGGGCGCCCTTCCAGTGCTCGCGCGGGGTGGCCCAGTGCATCCCCCAGACCTTCGCCGGCTACCACCAGGCCGGTACGTCGGTGCGGATCTACGACCCGGTCGCCAACTTCGCCGCCGCGATGAACTACGTGATGGACGCCTACGGCGTGGCGCGGGACGGCCACGACCTGGCCGCCAAAGTGCAGCAGGCCGATCCGGACCGGCCTCCCGCCGGGTACTGAGACCGCGGGGACAACGGTGCGCACGGCGCTACCCGTCCGCCCCGCGCTGGACGGCGGCGGCCGCGCGGTGCAGTTCGGCGAGCACCGTGCGCACCGCCCGGCGGGCCAGGCGCTCCGGGCGGTGCAGGACGTCGACGTGGCGTCGGGCGGGAACGCCGGTGAGCGGACGCAGGACGAGGGCGGGGTGCCGGGGCGTGGTCCAGCGGGGCATCAGGGCGAGGCCGCCGCCGGCGGCGACGGTCTCGGCGACCACCGCGAACTCGTTGATGCGGTGGACGATGTCGAGCCGGCGGTTCGCGGCGGCGGCGATGGCGTGGACGGTGGCCATCAGCGGGAAGCCGTCGTGCACGGTGATCCACGGCTCCCCCGCCACGTCACGGGGGGTGAGGTGGGCCTTGGCGGCCAGCGGGTGCCCGGCCGGCAGAGCCACGTCCAGCGGTTCGAGCAGCAGGGTGGAGACGGTGACGGCGGCGGGCCACGGCGGTGCGTGGTCCAGGTGGTGGGCGATCACCAGGTCGTAGTCCCGGGTCAGCTTCGGGAAGTCGTCGCGGGCGACGTCCTCGTCGGCGAGCGAGAGCCGGGGGCGCCCGGAGCCGGTCCGGTCCCGGAGCAGGATCGGGAAGAACGTGGAGGCCGCGCTGTGGAACGCGGCGACCGACACGTCCGCGTCGGGCCGGTCGACGAACTCGTCGACCACGCGGCGCGCCCGGGCGAGCGCGGTCTCCACCTCCACGGCCGCGGCGGCCAGCGCCCGGCCGGCCTCGGTGAGTACCAGGCGGCGGCCTTCGCGTTCGGTGAGCGGGACCGGGATCGGGCGTTGCAGCAGCTGGAGCTGTTGCGAGACCGCCGAGGGGGTCATCGACAGGGCCTCGGCGGCCGCGGTGACGCTGCCCAGTTCGCCGAGCTCGCGGAGGATGCGCAGCTGCCGTTCGTTCATCCCGACAGTGTAGGGAAACTGAATGGTCCATGAAGAAGGTCGCTCTTGGCTTCAAGATCCCGGTGCTGCACCGTAGGGACGTGATCCAAGCCCGCCGCACGGATGCGGTCCTCCTGCTCGTCGCCCTGGTCTGGGGTTCCAGTTATCTGGCCGCCAAGACCGCCACCGCCGCCCTGCCGGTGCTGGTGGTGCTGTTCGCGCGCTACCTGCTCTCCGCCGTCGCCTGCCTCGTCCTCGCGACGCCGGGCCGGCGGCGCGGGTCCTGGACCCGGGCGGAGGTCCGGGTCGGGGCGGTGCTGGGTGTCACCCAGGCGGCCGTCCTGGTGCTGGAGACGTTCGGGGTCGCGCACACCAGCGCCGCCAACGCCGGGCTGATCATCAGTCTGACCATCGTGCTCACACCGCTGCTGGACCGTTCGGCCGGCACCGGCCCGCTGCCGCCCCGGTTCTTCGCCGCGACGGCGGTGTGCCTGCTGGCCGTCGGGCTGCTGATGTCCGGCAACGGCTTCCACCGGCCGGGCACCGGCGACCTGCTGATGCTCCTCGCCGCGGTGGTCCGCGCGGCCCATGTCGCGCTGGTGGGCCGGCTGACGGCCCGGCACCCCGTGCGGCCGATGCAGCTGACGGCGGTCCAGACGGTGGTCGGGACGGCACTGTTCGCGCTGCCGGCCGCGGGCGGGGTGCCGGCACTGGCCCAGGCGCCCGCCGCGGCCTGGGCGCAGCTCGGGTACCTCGCGCTGTTCTGCAGCGTGTTCGCGTTCGTGGCCCAGACGTGGGCCGTGCAGCGGACCTCGGCCAGCCGGGCCAGCCTGCTGCTGGGCACCGAGCCGGTCTGGGCCGTGGCGGTCGGCATCTGCCTGGGCGGGGAGAGGTTCGGCGTGTTCGCCGCGCTGGGCGCGGTGCTCATGGTCACGGGGACGTACTGGGGCCAGGCCGTCGAACGGGCGCACCGCGCCACCGCCCACCGGCGGACCCCGAGCCGGGCCACGGCACCGGCCGGCACCTGAACCCCCGCCACCCACCCGGCCGTCAGGGCCCGCGGCACGGTCGGGACGGTCGGGACGGCACCTCGGGCCGTGGCGGGCGCGGGGTGCCGGGGGCGGCCACGACGGTGGGGCATCGGGGTGATCACACGCGTCTGCGTGTTCCTCGGCAGCGGCACCGCTGCGGCGTCGGTGATCCGGCGTCGCCCGTGATCACCGGGACGGCGCCCGAGGGACCAGGACGACCTTGCCGAGGTTGCGGCGCTGCTCGATCAGGGCGTGGGCCCGGGCGGCATCGTCGAGGGGGATCTCCTCGTGCACGACGGTGCGCAGGGCGCCCGCGTCGCGCATCTGCCAGAGCTCGCGCCGCCAACGGTCGTAGAGTTCGGGCTTGCCGACGGCGATGGCCCGCATCTGGAAGCCGATCACCGAGGCGCCGCGGACCAGGAGTTCGTACGCCTCCACCGTGCCGCCGCCCGAGCTGAAGGCCACCAGCCGGCCGCCCGTCGCCAGGGCCCGTACAGCGGGGCCGAGAAGGTCACCGCCGACGCCGTCGAGTATGACGTCGTACGGGGCGCCCCAGTCGGCGTCCTCGTAGCGGACGACCTCGTCGGCGCCCAGCCCTCGGACGAAGTCGGCCTTGTCGGCGCTGCTGACGGCGGCGACGACGCGTGCCGCCCCACCGGCCTTGGCGTACTGAAGGGCGAGCGTGCCCACGGCGCCGGCCGCCGCCGTGACCAGGACCGACTCGCCGGGCTCGACACGCGCGGCCTCGTAGGCACCGCGCGCGACCAGCCCGCTGCGGACCAGCGCGACCGCCTCCACGGCGGTCGCGCCGTCCGGGATCGGGGACGTCATGGCGGTGTTCAGCACCGCGAACTCGGCGTAGGCGTCGGCGAAGCACAGCCCGGTGACGCGGTCCCCGACGCCGAAGGCGGTGACTCCCGCACCCAGGGCGACGATCACCCCGGCGACCTCGCCGCCGAGCGGGACCGGCCCGCTGCCCTCCCGCACCTTGCGCACGGTGGGCAGGGTCACCCCGACCGCCTCGACCCGGATCAACACCTCTCCGGCTGCCGCCTCGGGCCGGTCGGCCTCCTCGGCGAACAGCAACTCGGCTCCACCGTCGACCTCATGGCGGATGCGCAGCACAGACCTCCCCGATCCGGACTCATTGGATGCCCCAACGATAGGGCGAGTTTCATTGGGAAGTCCAATGACTTTTGGATAGTCTGGGTCCATGACCTCCGACCTCCGACGCATCCAGTCCCTGCCCACGTGGCTCGTCGGCCGTGTTGCGGCGCGCGGCCGGGCCATGGTGGCCGACGCCATCGCCGCGGAGGGGCTGAAGCTCATGCACCACGCGGTACTGGCCGCGACGGCCGAGTACGGGCCCGCCACCCAGGCCGACCTCGGCCGTCGGCTGGGCGTCGACCCCAAGGACATGGTCGGCTTCCTCGACCACCTCCAGAAGGAGGGCCTCGTCCTGCGCGCCCCCCACCCCTCGGACCGCCGCAAGAACGCCGTCACCGTCACCCCGGAGGGCACGGCCGCCCTCACCCGCTGCGGAGCCCTGGCCGAGGCCGCCAACGCCGAGCTGCTGGCACCCCTCACCCCGGACGAGCAGCGGCAACTGCTGGCCCTGCTGAGCCGGCTTCACGAAGCACCGGAGACCCCGGCCTGATCACAGGTGACCGACCGGACGGCTCCTGAGCCCCACCTGGACGCGCCGGCGAATCGCCCGGGTACGGCCGGACGAGGGCGCTCCGCCGGCCCGCCCGGCCGGGCGCCCGACGCCGCGCACCGATCCGACGCGAACCGTCGGACACCGCCTAGCGCGGCCCGCCGGCCGTGTCCGGGTGGGCGCCGCGGGTCCAGGCGACCAGGTCGCGGGCGAGCGGGGCGGCGTGGCGGGCCCAGCGGAAGTGGTCGAGGGGGCCGCCGGCCGCGTCCCGGGCGGTGTAGCCGCGGCGGTCGACCGGCGCGTTCGGCACCTTGCCGCAGAGGTGGTCGACGGCGCCGGGCGGCGCGAGGCGGTCGCCCTCCACGTCCACCGCGAGCACCGGCACCCGCAGGCCGCGCAGGGTGTCCTCCATGTCGGCGCCGGCCAGCCGGTAGCGGCCGGTCCGGGCCTGGTGGGCCCAGTCGATGATGACGCCGGCCGGCTGGCGGCCGCCGAAGCCGAGCCGGTGGCCCGGCCAGTGGCCGAGCGCGGCGGCGGTGAGGGCCATCAGCCGGCTCGCGACGAACAGCCCGGGGGCCCGCCGGCCGTACGCGCGGTGGTAGACGGATCCGGCCGCGACCAGGGCGACGGCGTCGGGCGCGGGGGTGCCGCGTTCGGCCGCCTCGGCGGCCTGGACGAGGGCGAGTTGCCCGCCGAGGCTGTGCCCGCAGACGGTGAGGGCGGCCTGCGGCAGGCGCGTACGGATGACGGCGACAGCCGCGCCGAGGTCGTCGGTGAGCTGGCGGTAGCCGGTGGTGCGGGGCACCTGCCCGCGCGCGCCGCTCCCCCGGTGGTCCAGCACCAGTGCGGTGGCGCCGGCGGCGTGCAGGTGCTCGGCGAACCGCCGGTAGAACCCGACCGGTGTGCCCATGGCCGGGGAGACCAGCACCACCGGCGCACCCGGATCGTCCTGGGCCAGCCCGTGCAGCGGGAAGGCGGCACCGTCGGGCGCCTCGACCTCGAGGTGGCGGGGAAGTTCCGCCCGTGTCTGCGGCATCCGACGGAGTATGGCACACGCGTACGACACGGGGGACGCCCGCGCCGCCCGCCGGGAGAGCGGCAGAGCGTCAACGACCCTACCCCAACGGGGCATTGACATGGACCTGCAACCAGGACTTAACCTGGCGTGCGCTACCGATCGGTAGCTTCGGTTCTGAACCGGACCGGGTCAAGTCGCACGGCACCTCCGAACACCCCGCGGAGGAGCAGCCCCCGTGCGCCCCGGCCCGGGAGTCGCACATGCCCCCAACCGCGTCGTGACTCACCCTCGGAGAGCCCATGAGGCCCACTTTTCCGCCGGCCGACCTCGTCATCGGGATCACCCCCTTCCTCGAACCCGACGCCGGCCTCGCGGAGGCCCTCTGCCGCGCCGGAGCGCTCGGCGTACTGGACCTCGGCACCGGCGACCGGCACGCCCGCGAGCAGCTCGCCGCACTCCGTGAACGCGCCCCGGGCCGCTTCGGCCTGCGGGTGCAACCCGGCTGCCGGCTCTCGCCCGCCGACCTCGACACCCCCGGCGCGGCCGCACCGCACACCCTCGTCCTGCCCGCGGACCTGCCCGGCTGGGACCTCGGACCGCTCGGCACCCGCTACCGCCTGCTGGCCGAGGTGACCGACCTGGCCCAGGCCCGCGCCGCCGTCGGCGCCGGGGCGCACGGCCTGATCGCCCGCGGGGCCGAGAGCGGCGGCCGGGTCGGCGAGTTGAGCACCTTCGTGCTGCTCCAGCAGTTACTGGGCGCCCCGGAGCTCGGGGTACCGGTGTGGGCGTGCGGAGGCATCGGGCCGCGCACCGCGGCGGCCGCGGTCGCCGGCGGCGCCGCGGGGGTGGTGCTGGACAGTCAGCTCGCCCTGCTCGCCGAGTCCTCGGCCGCGCAGCAGGCCGCGGCGGCCGTCCGCGGCATGGACGGCTCCGAGACCGTGGTCCTCGACGGGAGACGGGTGCTGCGCCGCGGCACCCCGGCCGCCCCGGCCCCCGCACGGCCCGCGACCGCACCACGCGGCATCGAAGCGCCCGCCACCGAAGCGCCCGCCACCGAAGCACCCGCCACCGAAACGTCCGCCACCGAGCTGGCGGTCGGCCAGGACGGCGCCCTGGCACCGGTCTTCGCCGACCGATGGGGCACCGTCCCCCGGGCCGTCCGGGCGGTACGGGAGGCCGTCCTGGACGGGCTGCGGACCGCGGCCGCGGCCCGGACCGAACTCGGCGAGCGGTCGGCGCTGAGCCGGGCCCTCGGCACCCGGCTGCCGGTGGCCCAGGGTCCGATGACCAGGGTCAGCGACCGGCCCGGGTTCGCGGCGGCGGTCGCCGAGGCGGGCGGCCTGCCGTTCGTGGCCCTGGCCCTGGCCGGGCCGGAGCACTCCCGCGACCTGCTCGAACGGACCCGGACCGCGGTGGGCGCGCGGCCCTGGGGCGTCGGCGTCCTCGGCTTCGCGCCCGAGGAACTGCGCGCGGCCCAGCTGGCCGAGGTACTCGCCGCCCGCCCCACCCACGCCGTGATCGCCGGCGGACGCCCGGCCCAGGCACGGGTGCTGGAGGAGGCCGGGATCCGCACCTACCTGCACGTGCCCTCCCCCGGGCTGCTGCGGCAGTTCCTGGAGGACGGGGCCCGCAGATTCGTCTTCGAGGGCGCGGAGTGCGGCGGCCATGTCGGGCCGCGGCACAGCTTCCCGCTCTGGGAGGCGCAGTCGGCGGTGCTGGAGGAGTTCCTCGACGCGGCGGCGCCGGACAGGCCGCCGGTGGAGGTGCTGTTCGCGGGCGGCGTGCACGACGAGCGCTCCGCCGCCATGGTGGCGGTGCTGGCGGGACCGCTGGCCGCCCGTGGCGTCGCGGCCGGGGTGCTGATGGGCACCGCCTACCTGTTCACCGAGGAGGCGGTCGCGCACGGGGCCGTACAGCCGCTGTTCCAGCGTCAGGTGGCGGCGGCGCAGGCCACGGAGCTGCTGGTGACGGCTCCGGGCCATGCGACGCGGTGCGTGCCGAGCCCGTTCACCGCCGAGTTCCGGGCGCTGCACGAGCGGCTGCGCGCCGACGGGGTGCCGGACCGGGAGGTCTGGGAGCGGCTGGAGCGGCTGAACGTGGGCCGGTTGCGGATCGCCGGCAAGGGCGTCGACCGGGTGGCGGGCGAGCTGACCGCCGTCGACGAGGCGGGCCAGCTGGAGCAGGGGATGTTCATGGCCGGGCAGGTCGCCGTGGTGCGGTCGGCCACCACGACCATGGCCGCTCTGCACACCGCCGTCAGCGCGGGCGCGGCGGACTTCCTGACGGCACGGGCCGAGGAGCTGACGCAGGAACTCGGCCTGTCCCCCGCCGCCGCGGCACCCGAGCCCGAGCCGGAGCCGCTGCGGATCGCGGTGATCGGCATGGCGGGCATGTTCCCGAACGCCCCCGACCTGCCCGCGTTCTGGGCGAACGTGCTGGCCGGCGTGGACTCCGTCACCGAGGTCCCCGCCGAGCGCTGGGACCCGGCGCTCTACCACTCGCCGGACGGCGGACCCGGCACCACGCCCTCCAAGTGGGGCGGTTTCCTGCCGCCGGTCCCGTTCGACGCCCTGTCCTACGGCATCCCGCCGGCCGCATTGGCCAGCATCGAGCCGGTCCAGCTGCTGGCCCTGGAGGCGGCCCGCCGGGCGCTGACGGACGCCGGGTACGACGGGGGCGGCCCGGAGGGCGGCCGGGCCTTCGACCGCTCGCGCACCAGCGTGGTGTTCGGGGCGGAGGCGGGCAGCGACCTGTCCAACGCGGGCGTACTGGGGGCGGTGCTCCCCGCCTATCTGGGCGCGGTGCCGCCGGCCGTCGCCGAGCAGCTGCCGAAGCTCACCGAGGACTCGTTCCCGGGCATGCTGGCCAACGTGATCTCCGGGCGGATCGCCAACCGCCTCGACCTGGGCGGCGCCAACTTCACCGTGGACGCGGCCTGCGCCTCCTCGCTGGCCGCGCTCGACGTGGCCTGCAAGGAGCTGACGGCGGGCACCGCCGACCTGGCCCTGTGCGGCGGCGCCGACCTGCACAACGGCATCAACGACTACCTGCTCTTCGCCTCGGTGCACGCGCTGTCGCCGACCGGGCGCTCCCGCCCGTTCGACGCGGCGGCGGACGGCATCGCGCTGGGCGAGGGCGTCGGCTGCCTGGTGCTGAAGCGGCTGGCCGACGCCGAACGGGACGGCGACCGGGTGTACGCCGTGGTCCAGGGCGTCGGCAGCGCCAGCGACGGCCGCTCCCTCGGCCTCACCGCCCCGCGGCCCGAGGGGCAGCGGGCCGCGCTGGAGCGGGCGTACCGAGGCGCCGGGGTCGACCCGGCCGCCGTTGGCCTGGTGGAGGCGCACGGCACCGGCACGGTGGTCGGCGACCGCACCGAACTGGCGACGCTCACCGCCGTGTTCACGGCCGCCGGCGCGGCGCCGGGAAGCTGCGCGCTGGGATCGGTGAAGTCGCAGATCGGGCACACCAAGTGCGCGGCGGGACTGGCGGGCCTGATCAAGGCCTCGCTGGCGCTGCACACCGGGGTGAAGCCGCCGACCCTGCACCTGACCCGCCCGAATCCGGCCTGGGAGGCGGCGAGCAGCCCATTCGCGTTCCACAACGAGCCCAGGCCGTGGGCCGAGCCGACCGCCGAACGGGTGGCCGGGGTAAGCGCGTTCGGCTTCGGCGGTACCAACTTCCATGCCGTGCTGACCGGTTACGACGGCCCCTCACCGCTGCACGGGTCGCAGCAGTGGCCGGCCGAGCTGTTCCTCTTCCGCGGCGGTGACCGGGAACGAGCGCTTCGCGGGGTGACCGAACTGCTGCGGCTGGCGGAGGCGGAGGGCTCGCCGTGGCGGCTGCGCGACCTCGCGCTGGCGGCCTGCACCCGGGCGGAGTCCGGCCACGGGCCGGTCCAGGTAGCGGTGGTTGCCTCCGGCGTCACGGAACTGGCCGCACTGCTGCGCCGCGCGCTGGACGGGGAGCACGATCCGGCGGCCGGGGTGCACCTGGCCGAACGCGGCCCGGTCGGCGGTGAGGTGGCGTTCCTCTTCCCCGGCCAGGGCAGCCAGCGTCCGGGGATGCTCGCGGAGCTGTTCACCGCGTTCCCGGCGGTGCAGCGGCATCTGCTGCTGGGCCGCGCGTACGCGGACGTGCTGTACCCGCCGACGGCGTTCACCCCCGAGGCGCGGGAGGCGCAGCGCGCGGCGGTGACCGACACCAGGGTGGCCCAGCCGGTGCTGGGCATCGCGGAACTGGCCGCGCACGAGCTGCTCGGGCTGGCCGGGGTCCGCCCGCAGCTGGCGGCCGGGCACAGCTACGGCGAGCTGGTCGCGCTCTGCGCGGCCGGGGCGCTGGCGGCGCGGGATCTGCCGGAGATCAGTGCCCGGCGGGCGCTGGCGATCCTGGACGCGGTCGGCGAGGGCGAGGACCCGGGGTCGATGGCCGCGGTGGCGGCCGCGGCCGAGCAGGTCGAACAGGTGCTGGGCGACGCCGGACTGGCCGGCCGGGTGGTGGCGGCCAACCACAACGCGCCGCGGCAGACCGTCATCTCGGGTGCGACGCCCGAGGTCGCGGCCGCGACGGAGCGGCTGCGCGAGGCCGGGTACGGGGTGAAGCGGCTGCGGGTCGCCTGTGCGTTCCACAGTCCGCTGGTCGCCGGCGCGGGTGAGCGGTTCGCCGACGCGCTCGCGGGCTGGCAGGTGCGGGCGCCGGAGTTCCCGGTCTACTCCAACCGGACGGCCGCCGCGTACCCGGCCGACCCGGCCGCGGTCCGGGCCGGGCTGGCGGCGCAGGTCGGCGCCCCGGTGCGGTTCGTGGCCCAGATCGAGGCGATGTACGAGGCGGGTGCCCGGGTGTTCGTGGAGGCCGGGCCGGGGTCGGTGCTGACCGGTCTGGTCTCGGCGGTGCTCGGTGACCGGACGCACCGTGCGGTGCCGCTGGAGGGGCGGCGCCGCGGCCTGCCCGGGTACCTGGACGCGCTGGCCGAACTGGCCGTCGCTGGTGTGCCGGTGAGCACCGCACGGCTGCTGCACGGCCGCGGCGCGGTGGACGCCGGCCGGGCGCGGGCCGCGCGGCGGCCCGGCTGGACGGTGGACGGACAGCTGGTCCGCACCGCCGCCGGAGAACTGCTGCCCGGTGCGCTCGCACCGGCCCGACCCGTACCGGAGGCACTGGTGGCCGCACAGGACGCACACACGCACGTCCACGCGCACCGGAGTGGGGACGCCCTGGTGGCGGACTTCCTGAGCAGCAGCCGGGAGTTGATCGCGGCGCAGCGCGATGTGCTGCTGACGTACTTCGGCGCGGCGGGCGTCGCGGCGCCGGCGGCGGTTGCGGCGCCCGCCGTCCCGGTGCCGGCGGTCGCGGCGGCGCAGCCCGAGCCGGCGCCCACCACCGACGCGCCACCCGCCCCCGGCGACCTCCTCACCACCGTCATCAACGTGATCAGCGAACGCACCGGCTACCCCGCCGACATGATCGAACCCGACCTCGACCTCGAAGCCGACCTCAGCATCGACTCCATCAAACGCACCGAAATCATCGGCCAACTCGCCCGCCACCTCAGCAACACCACCACCACCGACCTCACCACCCTCGACGACCACCACCTCGAACAACTCACCAACGCCCGCACCGCCGCAGCCATCACCAACTGGCTCACCACCCACACCACCACCCCCACCCCACCCACGACCGCACCCACCACCGACACACCTCCGGCGCCCGCCGTGGTGGGGCACGAGCCGGTACGTCTGCGGTTGCTGCCCGTGCCGCTCCCGGCGCCCGCGGGGTCGCCGCAGCTACTGGCCGGCCGGCGCGTCGCGCTGCTCGGCTCGGACGGCCGCGGCGCGGCCGAGGCGGTGGCGGCGCTGCTCTCCGGGCACGGCGCGCAGGTGCTGTCGCTGGACGCCGAACATCTGCTGTCCGCGGGCGACGGGCCGGTGGACGGGGTGCTGCTGCTCGATCCGCTGGCCGCGCACGGCGCGCCGGTGCTACCGGGCTGCGTGAGCGTGCTGCAGGCCGCGCTGGCCGGCGGGCCGCGGTGGCTGTTCGCCGTCCGTGCGGCCTCCCCGGACGCCACAGGCCGGACGGACGGGCTGCGCGGACTGCTGCGCAGCCTCGCCCGCGAGTACCCCGGAACCTCGGCCCGGCTGGTGGAGTTCGAGCCTTCGGTGACACCGGCCGGGCTGGCCGAGGCGCTGGTCGGCGAGCTGCTCGCGGAGGACCGCGAACCGGTGGTGCTGCACGGCCCGGCCGGACGTCAGGGCCTGTCCCTGGTGGAGTCCGGTCTCGGACTGCTGGCGAGCACCGGTGCGGGGCCGGCCGGTGACGGTGCGGCGGAGGCCGCCGCCCTGGGGCTCGACCGGGACTCGGTGGTGCTGCTGGTCGGCGGGGCGCGCGGGATCACGGCGCGGTTCGCGGCGGCGCTCGCGGCGGCCTCACGCTGCCGGTTGGAGCTGCTGGGCCGGACCGCACCGCCGGAGGGCCCCGAGGACCCGGTGACGGCTGGCGCCAGGGACCGGTCGGCGCTGCGGGCGGTCCTCGCCCGGCAGGGGGTTCCGCTGCCGGAGGTGGACCGTGCGGCGTCCCGGCTGCTGGCCGGCCGGGAGGTGGCGGCGACCTTGGAGGAGCTGACCGCGCTGGGTTCGGCGGCCCGCTACCAGGCGGTGGACGCGGCCGACCCGGCGGCCGTGCGGCAGGCGGTCAAGGAGGTGTACGCGGCGCACGGCCGCCTGGACGGGGTGGTGTACGCGGCGGGCGTGATCGAGGACCGGGTGTTCGCGGACAAGGACCCGGAGTCCTTCCGGCGGGTCTTCGCCACCAAGGCGGACGGCGCCCGGGCGGTGCTCGACGCGCTGGCGGAGCTGGCGGCCGGGCCGCGGTTCACGGTGCTGTTCGGCAGCATCGCGGCCGCTCTGGGCAACCGCGGCCAGGCGGACTACGCGGCGGCCAACGACGCGTTGGAGGCGCTCGGTGCCCGCTGGGCAGCGGGGACCGGCCGGCGGGCGCTGACCGTGCACTGGGGGCCGTGGGCGCCCTCCGGCCCGCACGGCGGCATGGTGTCGCCGGAGCTGGCGCTGGACTACGCGCGCCGGGGCGTACGGCTGATCGACCCGGGCGCGGGCACGCTGGCGCTGCTGCGCGAGCTGGCCTGGGGCGAGGAGTCGGTGCGGTCCGTGGTCTACACGGCGTCGGGCTGGTGACGGCCGTGGCGAGCTCCCAGGCGTCCCCGGCCTCCCCCACCTCCCCCGCGTCAGCTGCTGCCCCGCAGGTGCCGGTCGCGGTGGTGGGCATGGCGGTGCTGCTGCCGGGCGCGCCGGACCTGGCAACGTACTGGCGCAACCTGCTCGGCGGCGTCGACGCGATCACGGAGGTGCCCGACGGCCGTTGGGACGCGGGGTTCTACGACCCGTCGGCGGCCTCCGGGCCCGCTGCCCCGGACCGGCTGTACTGCCGGCGCGGCGGCTTCGTGGACGCGCTGGCCGAGGTGCAGCCCACCCGGTTCGGCATCATGCCGAGTTCGGTGTCCGGGACCGAACCCGACCAGCTGATCGCCTTACAGGTGGCGGCCGCGGCCATCGCGGACGCGGGCGGCCCGGACCGGCTGCCCGACCGCGACCGGATCGGGGTGGTGCTGGGCCGGGGCGGGTACCTGACGCCAGGCCTGGTCCGGCTCGACCAGCGGGTCCGTACCGCGCACCAGCTGGTGCGCACCCTCGGCGAACTGCTGCCCGACCTCACCGCCGGGCAGCTGGCCCGGGTGCGGGAGGCGTTCACCGAGCGGCTCGGCCCGGACCGGCCGGAGTCGGCGATCGGGCTGGTGCCCAACCTGGCCGCCTCCCGGATCGCCAACCGGCTCGACCTGCGCGGCCCTGCGTACACGGTGGACGCCGCCTGTGCGTCATCGCTGGTCGCCGTCGACCAGGCGGTCGGCGAACTGGCCGGCGGGCGCTGCGATCTGGTGCTGGCCGGCGGGGTGCACCACTGCCACGACGTCACCCTGTGGAGCGTGTTCGCGCAGTTGCGGGCGCTCTCTCCGAGCGAGCGGATCCGGCCGTTCCACCGGGGCGCCGACGGTCTGCTGATCGGCGAGGGCACGGGGGTGGTGGTGCTCAAGCGGCTCGCCGACGCCGAGCGCGACGGCGACCGGGTGTACGCGGTGGTCCGCGGCACCGGCGTGGCCGGCGACGGACGCACCGCCGCGCTGGCCAGCCCCGACCCGGGCGGACAGAGCCGGGCGGTGCGGGCTGCCTGGCGGGCGGCCGGGCTGGACCCGGCGGCGCCGGACGCGCTGGGGCTGCTGGAGGCCCACGGCACCGCCACCCCCGCCGGGGACGCCGCCGAACTGGCCACGCTGGCCCAGGTGTTCGGTCCGGCGGTGGACGGTGAGCGGCGGGCCGTACTCGGCTCGGTGAAGTCGATGATCGGCCATCTGATGCCGGCCGCGGGCATCGCCGGGCTGGTCAAGGCGGCCCTCGCCGTCCACCACGGGGTCCTGCTCCCCACCCTGCACTGCGACGACCCGCACCCCGCCCTGGCCGCCACCCGCTTCCGCACCGTCCCC
>NZ_JAIZ01000582.1:27250-28590 GCF_000710465.2 Kitasatospora sp. MBT63
CGGGCCGCCGTGAACGCGTTCGGCTTCGGCGGCATCAACGCGCACGTGGTGCTGGAGCAGGCCCCGACCGGGGCCGGGCCCGGCCCCGTACCGGCCGTCGTGACCGAGCCCGAGCGGGTGCTGCGGCTGGCCGCCGACAGCCCCGAGCAGCTGGCGCGGCTGCTGGCGGGCGACGACCGCGCGGTGCTGGCCGCCGGCCTGCCGGAGCGGGGTGCGCCCGTGGCGGGCTGCCGGCTGGCGGTCGTCGACCCGACCGCGAAGCAGTTGGCGCTCGCCCGGCGCGCGGTCTCCCGGGGGCGGGCCTGGCGCGGCCGAGGCGACGTGTGGTTCGCCCCGCAACCGCTGCTGGGCACCGGTGGGGCGGGCGCCGGCCGGCTGGCGTTCGTCTTCCCCGGCCTGGAGGGCGAGTTCGTCCCCCGCGTGGACGACGTCGCGGACCACTTCGGTCTGGTGCGCCCGGCCGCGGCGGGCGGCCGTGGGGCCGCCGCGCAGGTGGGCGACATCGGCCGGCACGGGGCCGGCGTGGTCGCGGTGGGCCGGCTGCTGGACACGGCCCTGCGCCGGATGGGCGTCCGCCCGGACGCGGTGGCCGGGCACAGCGTCGGCGAGTGGACCGCGATGATCAGCGCCGGGCTGTACTCCGGCGCGTCCGTGGACTCCTTCCTGGAGTCCTTCGATCCCGAGGCACTGCACGTCCCCGGGCTCTCGTTCGCCGCGCTGGGCGCCTCCGCCGACCAGGTGGGCGAGGTCCTGCGCAGCTCCCGGGACCTGGCGCAGGTGGTGCTCTCGCACGACAACGCACCGCAGCAGTCGATCGTCTGCGGCCCCGAGGAGCCGGTCGCGGAGCTGGTCCGCCGGTTCCGCGCGCGCGGGGTGCTGGGGCAGGTGCTGCCGTTCCGGTCCGGCTTCCACACACCGATGCTCGGGCCCTACCTCGGCCCGATCCGGCAGGCCGCCGACCGCTTCGAGCTGCACCCGCCGTCCGTGCCGGTCTGGTCCGGGACGACGGCCTCGCCGTTCCCGGCGGCCGAGGCGGAGGTCCGCGCGCTGTTCGTCCGTCACCTGCTGGAGCCGGTCCGGTTCCGGCCGCTGATCGAGGCCATGTACGCGGCGGGGTTCCGGGCGTTCGTCCAGGTGGGCACCGGACAGGTGGGCTCCCTGGTCGGCGACACGCTGGGCGGCCGGGAGCACCTGGTGGTGGCGGCGAACTCCCCGCACCGCGACGGGCTGGCGCAGCTGCGGCGGGTGGCCGCCGCGCTCTGGGCGGACGGTGCCGAGCCGGACCAGGCTGCGCTGTACCCGGACCGGCCGGACCGCTCGGCGGAGCCGGCCGGGCGGCA
>NZ_JAIZ01000582.1:28678-44047 GCF_000710465.2 Kitasatospora sp. MBT63
GCGGTTGGACCTCGGCGGCCCGCTGGTGTCGCTGGATCCCGCCGTGCTGGGCCCGCTGCGGGCCGAGCTGGCGCCGCGGGCCGCCGCGCCGGTGCCGGGCGCGCGGACCGTCCCGGTCCCCGTTCCCGCCCTCGGCGAGGTCCCCGCCGGCGGCTCCGGCCTGGCCTCGCTGGCCACCCGCCATCCGCTGGCCGCCGAACTCGACGCCCTCCTGAGGGAAACCGAACACGCCGCCGCCGAACTGATCAGGGCCGGCGCCGACATGGCCGCCGGACCCGGCGCGCCGCCCCGGCCACCCGCCGTGGGCGCAGCGCCCGCCGTGGCCCCTCCGCCCACCGTGAGCGCTGCGCCTGCCGTGAGCGGACCGCCGGCCGTCGTGCACAGCAGCCGCCTGCGGGTGTCGACCGCCGCCATGCCGTACCTGCTCGACCACTGCTTCTTCCGGCAGCGTCCGGGCTGGCCCGATCTGACCGACCGGTGGCCGGTCGTGCCGGCCACCACGATCGTGCAGCACCTGATGGACGCCGCGGAGCGGGCGCAGCCCGGCCGGATCGCCACCGGCGCGTCCGGGCTGCGGTTCGGCCAGTGGGTGCCGGCCGCCGAGCCCCTGGAGGTGGAACTCACGCTGAGCGACGCCGGCCCCGGCCGGCTCGCCGCCGACTTCGGCGGATTCGCCCGGGGAACGGTCGAACTGGCGGACCGTCATCCGTCGCCGCCGGCCGCGTGGCGCCCCGATCCGGCCGCCGAGCGGGCCCCGGAGCTGACGGCGGCCGGCCTCTACGGGGAGCGGTGGATGTTCCACGGTCCGGCGTTCCAGGGCCTGAGCGAGCTGACCGCGCTGGGCACGTCCCACGTCCGCGGGGTGATCACCGCGCCGGCCGCGCCCGGTGCGCTGCTGGACAACGTCGGCCAGCTGCTCGGCTACTGGATCATGGCCACCCGGACCGAGCGGACCGTCGTCTTCCCGGTCGGTCTGCGCCGCCTCACCCTGTACGGCCCGGCCCCGCGGCCGGGCACCCGCCTGGACGCCCACATCCGCATCACCGCGCTGACCGACTCCACGCTGGAGGCCGACGTGCAGGTGGTCTCCGGCGGCGCCGTCTGGGCGGAGGTGCAGGGCTGGCAGGACCGCCGCTTCGACAACCACCCGGACACCCGGCCGGTCGAACGGTTCGCCGACCGGCACACCCTCTCCCGGCCGCAGCCCGGCGGCTGGGTCCTGCTGCACGAACGCTGGCCGGACCTCGCCTCCCGCGATCTGATCATGCGCAACCACCTGGGCGCCGAGGAACGGGCCCGCTACGGGCAGCAGCCGCCGCGCGCGCGGCGCGCCTGGCTGCTCGGCCGGATCGCGGCGAAGGACGCGGTGCGGCGGTGGCTCTGGGAACACGGCGAGGGCCCGGTCTTCCCCGCCGAGATCGCCGTCTCCAACGAGGAGTCCGGCCGCCCCCGGGTGTCCGGTCTGCACGGCCGGGCCCTCCCGGAGCTGGACGTCTCGCTCGCGCACCGGGCCGAGGCCGCGGTGGCCCTGGTCCGGCCCCGCCGGGCGGGCGGCGGACCCGGCGTGGGCATCGACCTGGAGGAGGTGGCGGAGCGTCCGCCGGAGACGGCCGAGGTGGCGCTCGGCCCGGCGGAGCGGGAGCTGCTGACGGCCTGCCGGGCCGCCCACGGCGGCTCCCCGGCCCTGTGGTTCACCCGGTTCTGGGCCGCCAAGGAGGCCGCGGCCAAGGCCGAGGGCACCGGGCTGCAGGGCCGGCCGCGGGACTTCGCCGTGGTGTCGGCCGAGCCGTCCGCCCTGCTGGTCACCCGCCTCGGCCCCGGCGGGTCCCGCACCCACCGGGTCCGGTGCACCGACCTGGCCGCCCCGCCCGGGCTGCCGGAGCGCAGCTACGTGGTGGCCTGGACCCCGCCCACCGACGACCCCGAGACCCCGAACGACGAAGGGACGGCCACCACGTGAACGGCAGCACGGAGACCGGCGGCACACCCGCCACCGACCAGGCCCCGCCCACCGACCAGGCCCCGCCGACCGAGCATCAGATCCTCGCGGAGATCGCCGGTCTGCTGGCGGTCGTCCTCGACGAGTACGGCCTCGATGAGGGCGAGGTCACCATGGACGCCCGGTTCGCCGAGGACCTCGGCCTGGAGAGCATCGACCTGGTGACCCTCGCCGGGCACCTCCAGGAGCGCTGGGGCGAGCGGATCAACTTCGCCGAGTGGCTGGCGGGCATGGAGCTGGACGAGATCATCGGCCTGACGGTCGGCCGTCTGGTCGCCCATGTCGCGGACCGGCTGCAGACCGCCGGGCGGAGCTGACCGTGGCCTTCCTCGACCTCGGCGCACTGCGCTTCCACGTCCAGCGGCTGGGCCCCGCCGACGGCGGCCCGCCCGCCGCCACCGCCGTCCTGCTGCACGGCCTGCTGACCGACAGCCTGGCCAGCTACTACTTCACCCTGGCGCCCGCGCTGGCCGCCGCCGGGGTGGAGGTCCTGATGTACGACCAGCGCGGGCACGGCCGCAGCGGGCGCCCGCCGGGCGGGTACCGGCTGGAGCGGTTCGTCGACGACGCGGAGGAGCTGCTGGAGCGGCTGGCCCCGGACCGGCCCGTCCACCTGGTCGGCAACTCCTTCGGCGGCACGGTGGCGTTCGCGCTGGCCGCCCGGCGCCCGGAGCGGATCACCGGCATCCTCGCCATCGAGTCCGAACCGGCCTCGCCCGCATGGGCCGTCAAACTGGACGGCATCCTGCGGCAGGCCGAGACCGGCCTGGCCGACGAGCCGACGCTCGCCTGGGTGGCCGCGCGGCGCGGCGCGCACACCGCCCGGCTGGCCCGCTCGGCGGGGCGGCTGCTGGCCGGCACCACGCTGGCCCGCGACATCCCGGCCAGCCGGCTGCCCACCGAGGCGCAGTTGCGCCGGATCGGCTGCCCCGTGCTGGCGGTCTACGGCACCGAGTCCGACCTGGCCGCGCAGGCGGCCTGGCTGGAGTCGCTGCTGCCGGACTGCCGGAGCACCTTCGTCCCCGGCCAGGAGCACTCCGTGCTGATCGAGGCGCCGGACACCGTCCTCGCGCTCACCCTGGCCTGGCTGCGCGAGCACGGCGCCGAGCTGCGCGGCCCGGCCGCCCGCGGGGACCTGGAGAGGAGCCTGCGGTGACCCGGTTCCTGTTCGTCGTACCGCCGCTGGTCGGCCATGTGAACCCGCTCGTCGGGGTGGCGGCCGAGCTCCGGGCCCGCGGGCACGCGACCGCCTGGGCGGGCCTGCCGGAGCTGGTCGGACCCCTCGCGGGCCCGGGTGCCCGGGTCCTGCGCTGCGCCGTCGCCGCCGGGGACGCGGCCCCGCCGCGGCCGCCGGAGCTGCGCGGCCCGGCGGCGCTCAAGTTCCTCTGGGCGGACTTCCTGGTCCCGCTGGCCGAGGCGATGGCCCCGGGGGTGGCGCGGGCGGTGGCCCGGTTCGAACCCGACGTCCTGGTGGTGGACCAGCAGGCGCTGGCCGGCGCGCTGGTCGCCGAGCGGCTCGGCCTGCCGTGGGTCACCACCGCGTCCACCTCGGCCGAGTTCACCGGCGCCCTCGACGGGATGCCGCTGGTGGCCGCCTGGATCGAGGGGCTGCTCGCCGAGCTGCGCGGGCGCCTCGCGGGCCCGGACCGGACGGCCGACCCGCGGTTCTCCCCGTACCTGACGCTCGCCTTCACCACCCCGGAACTGGCCGGTCCACTCGCCGCTCCGGCGGGCCCGGTGCGTTTCGTCGGCCCGTCGGTGACGGCCCGGCCGGCGGCCGGCGCCTTCCCCTGGGAGTGGCTCGACCCGGACCGCGCCACCGTGCTGGTCAGCCTGGGGACCGCCAACACCGACGCCGGTACGCAGTTCCTGACGGCGTGCCGGGAGGCGCTGCGGGAGCGCGCCGGACGGCTCCAGGCGGTGATCGCCGACCCGGGCGGGGTGCTCGGACCGCCCGCGGGCGACGCCGACGTGCTGGTGCTGCCCTCGGTGCCGCAGCTGGACCTGTTGCCGCGGACGGCCGCGGTGGTCTGCCACGCCGGTCACAACACCGTCTGCGAGGCGCTGTGGCACGGTGTGCCGCTGGTGGTCGCCCCGATCCGGGACGACCAGCCGGTGGTGGCCGGCCAGGTGGTGGCGGCGGGCGCCGGGGTCCGGGTGCGGTTCGGGCGGACCGGCGCCGACCGGCTCGGCCGGGCGGTGGACGCCGTGCTGGACGATCCGGCCCACCGGGCCGCGGCCCGCCGGATCGGCGGATCCTTCCGGGCGGCGGGCGGCGCGGCCGCCGCCGCGACCTGCCTCGAACAGCTCCGCACCCCGGCCGTCAGGAGGGCACGTTGACCACCGAGACCCGCCCCACCACCGGCCCGGCGGCCCGCAGCCGGCAGGTCGCCGCGCTGCGTCCGGGCTACCTGGCCGACCTGGCCGACGGGACCGACCGGTTCTTCGAGCCGCGCCGCGCCGACTGCCCCTGGTGCGGCTCCACCGCGCTGCGGCGCCGGCTGCGCACCACCGACCTGCTCCAGCACAAGCCGGGCCGGTTCGGCCTGGACGCGTGCGGCGGCTGCGGGCACGTGTTCCAGAACCCCCGGCTGAACGGCGCCGGGCTGGAGTTCTACTACCGGGACTTCTACGACGGGCTGGGCGAGCAGCGGCTGGCCGGCCTGTTCGGCACCCGCGCCGCCGTCTACCGCGGCCGCGCCCGGGCGGCGGCCCCGTACGCGAGCGCGCCCGGCCGCTGGCTGGACGTCGGCACCGGGCACGGACACTTCTGCGAGACTGCCCGCGCGGACTTCCCCGACACCGTCTTCGACGGCCTGGATCTCAGCGAGGGCGTCGAACTGGCGGAGCACAGCGGCCGGTTGGCGCGCGGCTTCCGGGGTTCCTTCCCGGAGCTGGCCGCCGGACCGTCCTCCGAACTGGCCGGCCGGTACGACGTGGTGAGCATGTTCCACTACCTGGAGCACAGCACCGACCCGGGCCGCGAACTCGCGGCGGCCCGGGAGGCGCTGCGCCCCGGCGGGCTGCTGCTGATCGAGGTCCCCGACCCGCGGTGCCGCTACGCCCGGCTGCTGGGCAGGTGGTGGCTGCCGTGGTTGCAGCCCCAGCACCTGAACCTGGTGCCCGCCGCCAATCTGTCCGAGCGGCTCGGCGAACTGGGCTTCACGGTGCTGACGGAGCAGCACCGGGAGCCGCACGACCCGGTCGACCTGCTGGCGGCCTGCTGGCTGCTGCTGGACGCGGTGGCCCCGCGCGAGGACGCGCCGTGGCTGCCCGGTGCGCCGCCGGGGCGGCTGCGGCGGGCCCTGCGCGGTGCGTGTTTCCTGGCGGGCTCCCCGGTCCTGCTGCTGGCCGCCCTGCTCGACCGGCTCGTCGCGCCGGTGGCCGGACGCGCCGGGCTGTCCAACGCCTACCGCCTGGTCGCCCGCCGCGGGGCGTAGCGGACCGACGCCAGGCCGCGGCCGGCGGCCGGGCGTCGGTCCGGAGGCCTAGAAGGTGCTGTCGTAGGTGTAGTGGCGGGTGTGGTCGAGCATGTCGGCCGGGGTGGTGTCGTTCCACGGCTTCATGGTGTCGTTGAGGTCGATGACGTCCGGGGTGTTGCCGGCGGGCAGGTAGCTCTGGCTGGGGTGGCGGCGCTGCCACTCGGCCCACAGCTTGTCGATGAAGCAGTGGTGCAGCCAGAACACCGGGTCGTTCGGCGACATGCCGGTGCTCATCATGCCGCCGACCCAGACGTGCACCCGGTTGTGCAGGTTGACGCCGCGCCAGCCCTCGAGCTGGTTGCGGAAGCCGTCCGAGGAGCTGTTCCAGGGGGCGGCGTCGTAGGTGGCGACGGCGAGCACCGACTCCACCTCGGCGCGGGTGGGGAGTTGGGCGACGCCGGTGCCCAGCGAACGGCGCAGGTAGTCGCGGGTGTCGGGGCGCACGCCGAGCGTCCAGCGGCCGGTGCCGCCGGCGAACGGGCCGGTGGTGACCTGGCCGTCGCGGGCGCGGCCGTTGCCGCCCATCAGGTCGTTGCCCCACAGGCTCGCCGTGGGGGTGCGGTCGGCGGTCCAGTCCCAGTAGGGCAGGGTGACGGCCGGGTTGACGCTCTGCAGGTCCTGCTCGAACTGGAGCAGGAAGCGCCGGTGCCAGGGCAGGAAGGACGGCGAGCGGTGGCCGGTGCGCTCGCCCCGGTCGGTGTCGGAGATGATGAACTGGTTGTGGGTGCTGACGTAGGCGTCGTAGCGGCCGAGCCGCTTGAGCTCCAGCACCGCGTCGACGAAGGCGCGCTTCTCGGCGGCGGTCAGGGTCGACTGGTTCTTGCGTACTGCCATGGTGGTCCTCCGGTCGGGCCAGGGTGGTGGGGTCCGAGGTCAGACCAGGGCGAGCGGGGCGAGGTCGGCGCCCTGCAGGTCGTCGACGGCGGCGCGGGCGAGGGCCCGCGGGGTCGGGTGGGTCTGGTAGTGGTTGATGACGCTGATCCAGGTGCCGTCGGCGTTGCGCATCATGTGCAGTTCGCGGCCGTCGATCTGGACGGCGTAGCCGGTGTCGTGGTGGTGGGCTCCGCCGGCCGCGCCGGCGGTCGGGGCGCCGGTGATGCGACGGCCCCGGTACTGCTCGTCGAAGCGGTCGCCCGCGCCGGGGTCGGCGGCGGCGGCCGGACTGTCGGCCGGGCCGGTGGCGCCGAGGACGATGGCGCCGACGGCCGCGGTGAGCGCGACGCCGGCGCCCTGGAGCATCCGCCGGCGGGTCAGTTCGGTTGCGGCGTGGCCGTTTTCGGGCATGCCGGATTCCCCCTCTGGGTGGTGGGTGGTGGTCGGCGGGCGATCGGCCACCGGTCGGGTGGCGTTCGAGCCCTGCCTGCCCACCCATGCTTGCAAGATCGCCCGGGGCTCCGGAACGGCCGATCGGCGGGGGTCGGTCGGATGACGGGCTTTCCGGACATCCCACCGCAGATGTTGCATCTTGTATCAGTCCAGGAACCGCGGATTCTGCGGTGATCCATGCGGAGAATATGAAGATCCTCCTTCGGATGATCACCTCAGCAGCAAGATCTTTTGCCTGATCGGGATCCTGTGGCCTGGTTCACCTGCGCAAGGTTGGCGCATAGCGGTGGCCTGATCGGACGTCATATTACTTTCCGGTAATCTCGGGCCGTCCCCCGGGTAAACCGCCCGCCACCTTTTGAAGGATCCGTACGTGCTCCGTCACCGGCCCCGCCGTCCCGGCCGCCTCGCCCGCTCCGCCACGGCCGCCACCGCCGCCTCCCTGCTCCTGTCCGGCCTGTCCGCCGCACCCGCGCTCGCCGCCGCACCCGCCGCCCCCGCGGCCGCCCCCGGAGCCGCCGCAACCCCGCACCTGGACGCCGTCGAGCAGACCCTGCGCCAGGTCTCCCCCGGGCTCGAGGACTCGGTCTGGCAGCGCACCGCGGGCAACGGCTTCACCACCCCGGCCGGCGACCCGGCCGGCTGGCTGCTGCAGACCCCCGGGTGCTGGGGGGACGCCGCCTGTACGGACCGGGCCGGCACCCGCAAGCTGCTCGACCGGATGACCTCGGACATCTCCGCGGCCACCCGCACCGTCGACATCTCCACCCTCGCCCCGTTCCCCAACGGCGGCTTCGAGGACGCCCTGGTCGCCGGGCTGAAGGCCTCCGTCGCGGCGGGCAACCACCTCCAGGTCCGGATCCTGGTCGGCGCGGCGCCGCTCTACAACGTCAACGTGCTGCCCTCGGGGTACCGCGACGAGCTGGTCTCCAGGCTCGGCGACGCGGCCGGCTCGGTCACCCTCACCCTGGCCTCGATGACCACCTCCCGGACGGCGTTCTCCTGGAACCACTCCAAGCTGGTGGTGGTGGACGGACGGACCGTCATCACCGGCGGCATCAACGGGTGGAAGGACGACTACCTCGACACCGCCCACCCCGTCACCGACGTCGACCTCGCCCTGACCGGCCCGGCCGCCGGCTCGGCCGGCCGCTACCTGGACACCCTCTGGGGCTGGGCCTGCCAGCACACCGGCGTGTTCTCCAACGCCTGGTTCGCCTCCACCGGCGGCGCCGCCTGCCGGCCCTCCCTGGAGCGGGACCTCAACCCGGCGCCCGCCCCCGCCGCCGGCGGCGTACCGGTGATAGCCGTCGGCGGCCTGGGCGTCGGCATCAAGGACAAGGACCCGTCCTCCGCGTACCGCCCCACCTCGGCCACCGCGGCCGACACCAGGTGCGGCCCGGTCAACCTGCACGACAACACCAACGCCGACCGCGACTACGAGACCGTCAACCCGGAGGAGAACGCGCTGCGCGCGCTGATCGCCGGTGCCAACAGCCACCTCGAGATCTCCCAGCAGGACGTCAACGGCACCTGCCCGCCGCTGCCGCGCTACGACGTCCGCCTGTACGACCTGCTGGCGGGCCGGCTGGCCGCCGGGGTGAAGGTCCGGATCGTGGTCAGCGACCCGGCCAACCGGGGCGCCGTCGGCAGCGGCGGCTACTCGCAGATCAAGTCGCTGGCCGAGGTCGGCGACACCCTGCAGGCCCGGCTCACCGTGCTCAACGGCGGCGACGCGCCCAAGGCCAAGGCCGTGATGTGCCAGAACCTCCAGCTGGCATCGTTCCGCGCCGCCCCGAGCGCCACCTGGGCGGACGGCCACCCGTACGCGCTGCACCACAAGCTGGTCTCGGTGGACGGCTCGGCGTTCTACATCGGCTCGAAGAACCTCTACCCGGCCTGGCTGCAGGACTTCGGGTACATCGTCGAGGACACCACCGCCGCCGCACAGCTGGACCGCGACCTGCTCGCCCCGGAGTGGCAGTACTCGCAGGCCACGGCGACGGTCGACTGGAGCAAGGGCCTCTGCCCGTCCTGACCCGCACCACCCCCGACCGGCCCCGCTCGGCCCCGACCGGCCCCGCCCACGAGCCGGGCCGGCCGGGCGGGGCCGTTCCTTCGAGGAGTGATCCGCTTGCCGCACGAGCCCTACCGCACCGTCGCCGCCGCCGAGGTCCCGCCGGTCCCCGCCCCGGACGGCGCCACCGTCCTGCCGCTGCTGGCCCTCGACGGGCTGGGCAGCTTCGCCCGGTTCGACCTGCCGCCGGGGGCGGTCACCCGGGCCGTCTCGCACGCCACCGTCCAGGAGCTCTGGTACGTCACGGAGGGCTCCGGCCGGCTGTGGCGGAGCCAGGACGGCACACAGAGCACCGTCGACCTGCGGCCGGGTACGGCGGTCTCGATCCCGCTGGGGACCGCGTTCCAGTTCCGCGCGGAGCCCACCGCCGCGGGCCCGCTGCGGATCGTCGCCGTCACCATGCCGCCGTGGCCGCAGGACACCCCCGAGGCCCGCCCGGAGCAGGGGCCGTGGACGCCCACCTTCGACTGAACCGCCGCCCGGCCGGGACCGGGCGGTAGCCCGTCCGCCGTACCGCGGATACACCCGGACGGCGGAGTATCCGGCCTGGGACCAGCACAGTTCGAGCCCGCGGCGGCAGCATGGGTTCATGACACCTGACACCGGCCCCAGCGAGATCAAGACGTATACACACGGTCAGCACCTCCGGGTGAGCGACCGGACCGGCTCCCCCGACGGCCCCGTGGACGAGGTCCTCGGCGCCGCGGCGGGCGACGCGGACACCGGCCTGCTCGACGACGGGGCGTACGACGACGTGATCACCCGCTCGGTGAACTGAACCGCCGGCCCGGTGGCCCGCCGCCCTCCGACGGGCCACCCCGAACCGGCCGGACCACGGGGTCAGTGCGATCCGGTGGTCGGAACCCCGAGCCCCGCCAGGCCGGACAGGAACAGTTCCACCCCCACCGCGGCCAGCAGCAGGCCGAGCAGCCGCGAGAGCACCTCCAGCGAAGTCTGGTGGGTGCGGCGGAGCACCGGCGCGAGCGCGACGACGGACAGCAGGTCGATCGCGACCACCGCCGTGTACGCGACCGCGATGGTGGTGTTCCAGCCGAGGCTGTCCTCACCCCGGGTCTCGACCAGGACTGCCGTCATCGCCAGCGGGCTCGCCACGAACGGCAGCAGCAACTCCCGTACCCCCTCGGCCAGCGGATTGACCAGCGTGCCCTCGTCCACGTCGCTGCCCAGGTGGATGCCGAGCACCAGCGCGATCGCGTAGACGGTGAAGATCAGGCCGCCCGCCAGCTTGAGCGACTCGTCGCCGATGTGGAAGAAGTCGGTGAGGAAGTCCGACAGGTACGCCATCGCGATGCCGAGCACCGCGGCGATCGCCGAGCTGACGCTCGCCACCCGGATCAGTTCCCGGCTGGTGCGGTTACGGGCCACGTGGGCGAAGGCGAGCAGCACCTTCGGCGGGCCGACCACCGCGAAGAAGGTGATGAACGCGGAGCTCAGGTTGAAGGGGGACACCGGCCCATCCTCGCCCGGTGGCCCGCCGCCCGCCGCGCTGCGACACGGCCTGGCCGCCGGCGCTAGGCTTGCGGCCCATGGAACTCGGCACGGCACTGTGGTCCTTCGCACTGGTCGTCGGACTCCTCACCCTCACCCCCGGTCTGGACACCGCGCTGATCCTGCGGACCTCGGCACTCGGCCGCCGCCGGCGGGCCTGGGGCGTGGTGCTCGGCATCCAGACCGGCACCCTGCTCTGGGGCACCCTCACCTCACTCGGCGTCACCGCCCTGCTGACCGCCTCCCACCTCGCCTACGAGGCGCTGCGCTGGGCCGGTGCCGGGTACCTGCTGTGGATGGGGGCGCGGATGCTGCTGGAGACCTGGCGGCGCGGCCCGCTGGGCGCGCCGGCCGCCGACGCGGAGCTGTCGGCCGGCTGCGACAGCGTGGGCGGCGGCTGGCGGCAGGGCACCCTGACCAACCTGCTCAACCCGAAGGTGGGCGTCTTCTACGTCGCCGTCCTGCCGCAGTTCATCCCGGCCGGAGCACCGCACTTCACCACCGGGGTGCTGCTCACCTGCGTCCACATCCTGCTCGGGCTGGTCTGGTCGGCGGTGCTGGTCGGGTGCGCCCGGGCGCTGAGCGGCTGGCTCAGGCGGCCGTCGGCGCGCCGGCTGCTCGACCGGGTCACCGGCACGGTGATCGCCGCGTTCGGCCTGCGGCTCGCCCTGGAGGGCTGACCCTGCCGGCGGCAGGAGGGCCGCCGCGTCCGCGACAATGGTGCGCATGAGTCGACGCCCCGCCAAGCGCCCGCAGTCCGCCCGTCCCGCCCGGGGGCCCGTGACCGATTCCTCGCCGTGCCCGTGCGGGCTTCCGGCGCCGTACGGAGAGTGCTGCGGGCGGCTGCACGCGGGCCGGGCCGAGGCGGTGACGGCGGAGCAGCTGATGCGCTCGCGGTTCAGCGCCTTCGCGGTCCGCGACGAGGCGTACCTGCTGCGCAGCTGGGACCCGCTGACCCGGCCGCCGGCCGTCGACTTCGACCCGGGGATGAGGTGGGTGCGGCTGGAGGTCCTCGGGAGCACCGACGGCGGGGCGTTCCACGGCGAGGGCACGGTGGCGTTCCGGGCGCACTTCACCGACGGCGGCCGGGCGGGCGCGATGGAGGAGAACAGCCGGTTCCGGCGGCACGAGGGCCGCTGGGTGTACCTGGACGCGCTGCCGGAGGACTGAGCCGGGCCCGGCGGCGGTTCAGTCCGCCGCCAGCCGGGCCCGCAGCCGTTCGGCCGGGCGGCCCTGCTCGGTCGCGAGTTCCAGCGCCCGGCGCCAGTGCGCGATGGCCGGCTCGCGCTGCCCGCGCTGGTCCAGCACCGTCCCCAAGAACTCGGCGAAGTCGAACTCGACGTGGGCGCTGCCCTGTTCGCGTCCGAGGGCGCGGAGCTGGTAGATCCGGTCGATCGCCTCGTCGTAGCGGCCGAGCCGGTGCAGGATCTGCGCGTAGGTCTTGGTGGAGACCACCAGGTAGGGGTCGGAGCTGCGGCCGGTGAGCAGGCTCATCGACTCCTCGACGTACGGCAGGGCGGTGGCCGGTTCGCCGGACCTGGCCCAGGCGTTGGCCAGGTTGTTCAGCGCCTGCGCCAGCAGCCGCGGGTCGCCGCCCTCGAATCGTGCGGGGTGACAATGCGTCCGCCGTCCGCGCCGAGCAGCCGGAGCGCATCCGCCCGGCCGGTTCCCCGCTCCCGGCTGCCTGCGGAGAGGACCTCGCCATGCACCCCGTGACCCCCGCCGCCGTCCCGTCGCCGGCCGGCCGTCCCGCGGCCCGGGCCGTCCGGGCGGTCTCCGCCGCGCTGCTGATCGCCCTCGCGGGCCCGGACGGCGAGACCCCGCCGGTCCCGGGCAACACCCACGTGTCGAGCTGGAACAAGGGCCTCAACTAGGTTCTGCCAGAGGGATCTTTCCTGGAGGCGCCCCCGGACGGGCGCACGACGCCGCACGCTGGTCCGACGAGATCGGACGAGATCCACCGGACGGGCCGTAGCACCGCATCGGGCGGCCTTGGACATCGCCGTCGACGTCGACGGACCGAAGGCCGTCCGACGCGGCACCGGGCGCGGTCCCGCCGGGTCCGGGTGCTGCCGGATCGCCGCCGTGACGGGGCCGCGGTGGCCGCGGTGCTGCGCCCGGCGCGGGTCGGGCTCAGCCGTTGCGCAGGATGCGGCGGCCGAGGCCCGGGGCGACCCGGAGCAGGGCGAGCAGCGGGCGGGTGGCGCCGACCGGGACGACCGGGCGGCCGCGCCGGATGCCCGCCAGGATCGCGTCGGCGGCCTGTTCGGGGGTGAGCTTGCGGGCCGGGCCCTCGCGGCCGGCGGTCATCGCGGTGTCGACCAAGGGCAGCACCACCTCCTGCACCTGGACCCCCGGGGTGGCGGCGGCGGCCTGGTGGCGCAGTGCCTCGACCAGGATCCGCAGGCCGGCCTTGGTGGCGCAGTAGACCGGTGCGCTGCGTTTGGGCGCGTAGCCGAGGCCGGAGCCGATCGCCACGAAGGCCGTCCGCTCTCCGGCGGCCAGGTGCGGCCAGCAGGCGGCGGCCAGTTCGGCCACCGAGGCGAGGTTGACCTCGATCTCCTCGCGGGCCCGGGCCAGTAGTTCGGGCCGCGGACCGCCGGTGAGCGGACTCGGGTACTGGACGCCCGCGTTGGCGATGACCAGGTCGAGCCCGCCGAGCCGGGCGGCGGCCTGCTCGACCACCCGGGCCGCCTCGCCGGGACGGGCGAGGTCCGCCCGCAGTTCGATCACGTCGGTGCGGGCGGGGTCGGCGCGGCGGCCGCAGACGGCGACCTTGGCGCCGTGTGCCGTCAGGGCGGTGGCGAGGGCCCGGCCGACTCCGCTGGTGCCGCCGGTGATCAGGGTGCGCTGTGCGTGGAGTTTCACGGCGACCATGCTGGTGGGCCGGGCGCCGGTCGGCTTGTACGATCGCGCCATCTCGCGCCCTACCATCGCGTCATGCCGAGAGACCCCGCCGACCAGGCCCGCAGCGTCCACCCCGCGATGGCCGAGGCCGTGCTGCGGGTGCTGGAGCGCCGCGGTGGGCGCGGCGCGTTCTGTGCCACGACGGCCGCTCTGCTGGAGCGTGGCGTGCCGGTGCCGGAGCAGTTGCACGCCCGGCAGGTGACGAAGCTGTACGGGTTCGGCCCGGCTGCGCTGACCGAGGCGGCGGACCTGCTGCTGGCCGACCCGCCGGCCCCGCTGGCCGCGCTTCCGGCCACCTCCGACGTACGTCGACTGGCGGGCTGGTCGGCCCTGGTGGAGCCGTGGTTCCACGTCGGGCACCGGACCCGGGTGGTGGCCGACGGCGAGGGCGGGCTGACGTTCCGGCACCAGGAGCGCCTCGGCCGCCCTCCGCAGGCAGCGGACTCGCTGTTCGTCGGCGCGCTCTACGCCGCGGGCACGGCGGCGCTGGTCGGCCGGGCGCCGCAGCTGCGGCTGGTGGCCGCCGACGGCTCACTGCTGCCGCCGTCGGCGGCCTGGGGGCGGTCGCCGGTCCGGCCGGGCGGCTGGCGGCTCTCCTGGGACGGCGGGCCGGCCCGTACGCCGCTGCCGGCGCTGGCGGCGGTCCGCGGATGGATCGCCCGGGACCCGGCCGGGCCGTGGCGGCTGGCCCGGGCGGCCGAGCGGCTGGGGTGCTCGCCGCGTACCCTGCAGCGCGAACTGGCCGCCGAGGGTACGGCGTTCCAGGTCGAGCTGGTCTCGGTGCGGCTGGCGGTGGCGGCGCAGCTGATCGCCCGTACCGCCCTTCCGCTGGCCGAGGTCGCGGCGGCGGCCGGGTTCGCCGACCATGCCCATCTGACGCGCCGGTTCTGCCGGGAGTACGGCTGCTCGCCGTCCGGTTTCCGGGCGGGCGGCGGGGAGGCGGCGCCCCGGGTGGCCGGTGGTACTGCCGCGCGGTGTGCCGGGGCGCCGTCCGGGTGGGCCGCTACAGGCCGCCGTTGACGACGGCGCTGGTGACGGCGCCCGACTGGACGTTCCACTTGGCGAGCAGCTTGTCGTACTCGCCGTTGCGGATCAGCTGGTCCAGAGCCTTGGAGAGGGCGTACTGCAGCCCGGTGCTCTCCTTGTTGAGCGTGATGCCGTACGGGCCTGGCTGGAGGTAGCCGCCGGCCAGCTGGAACTTGCCGCCGCGGTCGGGGGACTTGGTGTTGTACTCGGCGACCGGGTAGTCGTTGAGGTCGGCGGCGGCGGTTCCGGCGGCGACCTCGGCGAGCGCCTTGTCGTCGGTGTCGAGGGCGTGGATCTGCAGCGGCTTGGCGAGTTTGGCGCAGGCTGCGGTCTGGCGCTGGGCGAGTTCGTCCTGGATGGTGCCGCGCTGGACGGCGACGGTGCGTCCGCACAGGCTGTCGAGGTTGACGATGTTCAGCGGGTTGCCGGCCTTCACCAGGATCGAGGTGCCGGTCATGAAGTAGTCGATGAAGTCGACGCCGGGGTTGGTCTGGCGGCCGTACTCGTCGGTGCCGTTCTGCCGCTGGCGGGTGTCGATGACGGCCGACATCGCCAGGTCGGCCTCCCTGGCCTGGACCGCGGGGATCACCTTGTCGAACGGCATGTCGACGAACTGGACCCGCAGGCCGAGGTACTTGCCGAGGGCGGTGGCGAGTTCGGGGTCGAGTCCGGCGGGGCTTGCGTCGGTGCCCTTGAAGTCGACGGGTGCGTAGTTGAGGTCGGAGGCGATCCGCAGGACCCCGGCCTTCCTGAGCTGTTCGGGCAGCCGGGCGCGCAGGCCGTTCGGGCTGGTGTCGGGGCCGGTGTCGGCGGAGGCGCAGCCGGTCAGCAGCAGGCCGCCGGCGCCGACGGCGGCGAGCAGTCGTGACGGGGTACGGGAGACGTCGAGCATGGTGGTGCCGCTTCCTGAGGGAGGGAAGGAGGTGGGGGTGGTCTCGCCGCCGGGGCTGCTGGGATGGGCAGCGCGGGCCTCGTCCGCTGCCCGGGGGGCCGCTGCGGGGATGGGCAGTCGGCCGGTCGGCGGAGGTCCGTCATCGGCGGGG
>NZ_JAIZ01000582.1:44160-45753 GCF_000710465.2 Kitasatospora sp. MBT63
GGCGGGGTGGGCGAACCGTCCGGAACCGGGGCAAGTCGCTCGGCCGGCGGTCCGTCGGGCCCCACTGTGGGTGATGGCGACCGGTGGCGGGAACTGTCGGTACCCACAAGCCGCCGGGCGCCCGCGGCCGGGCGGTGGGTGGGATGCCACGGACCGGCGCGCGCCGCGGTCCGCCGGCGCCGGCCGACCCGCCGGTCTGCGCCGGTCTGCGCCGTTCGGGGGCTTGCGGTGTGCGGTGCGGTGCGCGGTGCAGGATCGTGGAAAGGTCGCCGCGCCCGCGGCGCTTCGCAGGATGGGAGACCGAGATGCCGAAGTACCTGGTCCGGGCCGGCTACACCGCTCAGGGCGCCGAGGGGCTGCTCTCCGACGGCGGTACCGGCCGGGTGGAGGCGGTCCGCAGGGTGGTCGCCTCGTGCGGCGGCACGCTGGAGTGGCTGGCCTTCGCCTTCGGCGAGGAGGACCTGTACTGCGTGATCGAGCTGCCGGACGAGGAGTCGATGGCGGCCATCTCGATGACGGTCCGGGCGAGCGGCGCGCTGCAGTCCAGCGTGGTGCAGCTGCTCACCCCGGAGCAGATCGACGCCGCCGCCCGGCTGACCGTCGACTTCCGGGCGCCGGGCGCCTGACGGTCCGGGCATCTGACGGCCGGGACGTCCGGCGGATCGGGCACCTGACGGTCCGGGCGCCGGCGTCCCGTCAGAGCGCCTCCAGCTCCGCCGCGCGGCGCAGGTCCTTGGGGCGGCCGATCGCCCGGCGCATCCGGATCAGGTCCTCCCGGCGCAGGTAGTGGACCTCGGTGCCGTCGGGGGCGGTGGCGGTCACCGCGCGGGCCAGGAACTCCTCCACCGGCAGGCCCCCCCAGGGGAGCGCGGGGGTGCAGCAGTCGCCGCCGGCGGTGGGGGCGGCGAAGTCGAGTTTCCGTTCGGCGAAGGCGGCCGGGCCGGGTTCGAGCGGTGTGCCGTCCTCGCCGGTCAGCCGGGCGCCGACCGCGGCGAACGCGGCGGCGAGGGCGGGCGCCTGGGCGGGGCTGCCGTCCCAGAGCAGGTCGAGGTCGCCGGTCAGTTCGGTCGAGCCGTGCAGGATGCCGGCCACCTGGCCGATCACCACGGCCCGGGCACCGGCCCGGTGCACCGCGGTGAGCAGCGGGAACGGGTCGAAGCCGAGGGCGCCGTCGGTGGCGAAGGTCCCGGCGGTGTCGTCGGCGTCATCGTGGGTGAGGCCGGTGGCGGCCCGGCCGGCGGTGAGTTCCCGGGTGCGTCGGACGGCGGCGTGCAGGCGGTCGAGGGCGTGCCGGCCTTGGGGGGCGTGCCGGCCTTCGGGGGCGTCGTCGGTCATCCGCCCATCCAACACCGGTGCCGCGCGGGGGCGCACCCTGATTCGGGGCCGGGTCGGTGGTCGGTCAGGGCGACGGAGCCGACGGTGGCGGCGTCGGTGGTGCGCGGCAGCCGTTGATCGTTCGGTACGGCGTCATCCTGGCATGTCGGGCTGGGTGGTGACCGGCGGGCGGGGCGAAAGCTGGACGCACCCTGGACGAATCCTGTCCTGGACATGTAAAAACTCTGTCCAACACCTCGTCAAGCGTTCGGTCGCCGC
>NZ_JAIZ01000583.1:0-8386 GCF_000710465.2 Kitasatospora sp. MBT63
GGTGGGCGGGGTGCAGGGGTTGGGCCGGCCGCTTAAGCCCTCAAACCTCGGTCCGGCCGCTCAGGACCCGGTCCGGCCCGGCGGCCGGGCGCGGGAGCAGCGGGCGGCGCAGCTCGTACGGCCCCGGTGCCGGGAAGTAGCCGTCGAGGAAGGCGCGCACGGCGGCGTCCTGGGCCGCCGGGTCGATCAGGCCGGTGGTGACGTCGTTCAGGCAGAACACGGCGGCGTCGCGGCGCTCGGCGAGGCCCTGCAGCAGGGCGAGCGACTCGGGGCGGCCGATGTCGACGAAGCACTCGTCCGGCTCGGCGAACACCGCCCGGCCCGCCAGGTAGGCGGTGTACGCGTAGAGGGTGAGCGGGGAGAGGCTGGCGTGGCCGCGGAACGGCTCGGCGGCGGTGCGGGCGTACTCGGCGGCGAACTCCTGCGCGTTGTGCGCCAGCAGGCTGCGGTGGGCCGCGCGCGGGGTGTGGCCGAGCGTCCGGGTGGGGACCCGGCCGTGGCGGCGGGCGATGGCGTCCCGGGTGTTCTTCTGGCCCGCGACGTAGCTGTCCTCGCCCGGTCGGACCGGGTCCGGCGGGATGACGCCGTCCTGGAACAGCCGGGCCACACCGTTGCTCTGGAAGAAGAAGCCGGGGCCGAGCTCACGGCCGAGGAAGACGTCGTCGTTGAAGTAGACGAAGTGCTCGGACAGGCCGTCGATCCGGTGCAGCTGGGACTCGATGGCCCGGGAGTTGAAGACCGGCAGCAGGCCGGGGTCGTCGAACAGCTCGCGGTGCGCCACCACGTGGATGCCGGGGTGGGCGGTGTCCAGCCAGGCCGGCCGCTGGTCGTCGGTGACCAGGTGGACCCGGCGGATCCAGGGCGCGTGCGCGGCCAGCGAGCGCAGGCTGTACCGCAGTTCGTCGCGGTTGCGGAAGCGCTGCGGCTCGGTGCCGGTGCCGGGACCGGCGCCAGGACCGAAGCCGGGGCCGGGGCCGGCGGCCGGGGTGGCCTCGGCGGCCCGCCGCTCCCGGCGCTCGCGCCAGCGCGGATCGGTGTCGTCCACCCAGGTGTAGACGGCGTCCACCGGGAAGTCGACCTCGTCGACCGGACGGCGGGTGAATGCCGCGGGAACGGGGTGCCGGCCCCCGGCGATCCGGACCGTGGCGGCCGGTTCCAGCGAGGGCGCCCACCAGCCGGCCAGGGTGCTGCCGTACGGGACGATCGCGCCCCCGGACGGCTCCGCGGGCTGCCAGAACTTGATCTCGCAGCCCTGGTCGGCGCCGTACCCGAGGGTCCGCGAGGCGGCCACCACGGGCCGGAACACCCGCACGCCGCGGACCAGCCGCTGCGCCGCGACCCCGTCGTCCCCGTCGTCCCCGTCGCCGTCGCCCGCGGCCGCGCCCGGCCGTTCGTGGCGGTCCACGGCCTCTCGCAGGCCCGGAGCGAGCAGCGGGCCGGGACCCGCGCCCCAGCCGACCGGTTCCAGGTACACGTGCCGCCCGCTGAAGGCGGTGTCCAGGGCGGCGAACACCCGGGCCCGCCGGTCGGCGCGGACGGCCAGGTGGTGCCGCTCGGGCTCCTCGGGCCGCCGTGCGTCGGGCACCAGCGCGTACGGGACGCCCGCGGCGAGCAGCGCCTGCGCGGCGAGGGCCAGGTTGGCCGCCCGGACGGCGTGCGGTGCCAGCTCCTCCCGCACCTCGGCGAGCAGGCCGCGGTCGCGGACCAGCGCGGGACGGGCGGCCAGCAACTCGTCCTCGCGAGTGGGCGGCCCGGGCGGCGGTGCGGCGGGCCCGGCCGTGGTCGGCGCTGCCGCCCTCCGGTGGAGCACCCGCCGCCAGGCGGAGGTGGTCGGCACCGCGGACAGCCGTCGCATGGGTTCTCGCACAGAGGTGGTGGATCGGAGGGTGACCGGATCGATACAGAGTGTAATCCATCCGGGTAAGCCGGGACCCCTGCCGCGGAAGGCCGTACCCAACGCCGAGGAAGGACTGATGAGCGCGGATGTGGTGAGCCGTCAGGACCTGCCGTCGAGCCGGGCCCGCGCGCCGGACGAGGCGATCGCCCGTCCAACGGCCGCCAGGGCGAGGGCGGCGCCCAACTGCGGCCCGTACAGGGTGGATCCGGGCCGGACCGCCGTCCCCGCGTTGAACGCGAAGGCCCCCATCCCGGCCAGGACGCCGGGGTGGGGGCCTTTCTCGCGTGTGGGCCGCCAGGGGCTCGAACCCTGAACCTACGGATTAAAAGTCCGCAGCTCTGCCAATTGAGCTAGCGGCCCGCCGACCGGCGCCGCCCCGTGGGTACGGCACCTGCGGGGCCGATCCTACCCGGTGACCGTGCCCGTTTGGCCAACGGATTCCCCGGCCGCGTCGCGGGCCGTGGACCGCCCGCGCCGGGGCCCGCACGGGCGTCAGACGCCGGGGGTGCGGGCGGCGGCGTAGTGGACCGCGCGCACCCGCCGCAGCCAGTCCTCGGCCGGTGCCTCGTCCGGGGCTTCCGGCAGGACGCCGGGCCGGTCGAAGCGCGTCTCGGCGGTCTCCAGCAGGGTGCCGGCCTGCTCGGGGTGCCGGGCGTAGCGTTCGCCGAGCTCGCGAACGCGCGCCGGGTCGGCGAGGCGGATCACCACCTCGCCGGTCTCGTGCAGGGCGAGGCCCTGTTCGACCAGCCGGACCAGGTGGCGGGCGTGCTTGGCGGCCCTGGCCAGGCCGCTGTCGTCGGTGCGGTCGCGGGCCGTCAGCTTCCTGAACTGCTGCGTGGCGTAGCCGAGATAGGAGCGCCGGACGGCCCCGGCACTGAGGAAGGACCGCCGGATGGCGATCAGCTCGTCGCCGAGCGGCGTCCGGACCTCGTACAGGTCCTCGGGCAGCCAGACCAGTTCGGAGGCGGTCGGGTTGCAACTCAGCGCGAGTCTGCACCACTTGGCGGCCTCGTGCAGGGTGCGGTCGGGGGCCGTGGTGACGTGGGACTCGGCCGGGCGGTGCAGGCCGTGGAGTTCGACGGTCGGTGCCGCGTAGAGGCCGAGGCGGTCGATGTCGGAGCCGGCGTGGGCGAGGCCGTAGGCGGTGGAGCCGACGATGCCGGACAGCAGGACGTTCACGGGCGGGTCGCCTCCTCGGCGTCGGGTACGGCGGCGCGGCCATCCCCCCGGTGGCCGCCGGATCACCGGTGCGGGGAGCGCCGGTTGGGCGTGGCCGGCCATCGGCGGCCAGGGCCGTGACGGCCCCGGCGGGACCGTCGGTGACCGCGGGCGGACACTCGGCAGTCTCCCCTGTCCCCCCGGCCGGGGTCGAACGAATTGTCCGCCCGTCGCTGCGCGCCCCGCCCGGCCGGCCCGCCGATACTGGCCCCATGGCAAACAGTGGGAGCCCGGCGGGCACCGGCCCGGAACGCGGCGGGGCCGCGCCCCGGGAAACCGACCCCGACCAGGTGGCGAAGGTCCGCGCCTGGTGGGCGCACCGGCAGTGGCTGAACGGCGGGCACGACGGCGCGAGCGCCGCCGAGGTGCTGTCCGCGACCGGCTGGGCGCGCTCGGTGGGCGGCGCGGCGCCGTACCTGGGGCTGTTCGCCCGGGCGGGGCTCGGCCGGGAGGCGGTGGACGCGGCGGTGGCGGCGCTGGAGGTGCACGAGCTGCCCTCGGCCCGCGGCTGCACCTACGTCCTGCCGGCCGGCGACTACGCGCTCGGTCTGGCCGCCGGGGCGGGTGCGCCCGAGGCGGACCTCGCCTCGGCGGCCAAGCACCTGGACGTGACCCGCGACGAGATCGAGAAGCTCTGCCTGGCGATCACGGGCGCGCTCGCCGAGGACCGTCCGCTGGACCCGCCGGCCATCCGGGAGGCCGTCGGCGAGGCGGTCCGGCCGTTGGGTGAGGCGGGGAAGAAGCGCGGGGTGTCGACCACGCTGCCGCTGGCGCTCGGGCTGCTCCAGGCACGCGGCCGGATCCGCCGGGTGCCGGTCAACGGCCGTCTGGACCAGCAGCGTTACGGCTACGTCGGATGGGACCAGCCGGTCAAGGGCTCGGCCGACGAGCTGGCCCGGCGCTACCTCTCCTGGGCCGCGCCCGCGGCCGTCCGGCACCTGCGCTGGTTCTCCGGCTTCACCGCGGCGACCGCGAAGGCGGCACTGGCCCCGCTCGACCTGGTCACGCTGCCGGGCACCGACCTGTTGATGCCGGCCGAACTCCTGCCCGAGTTCGAGGAGTTCGAGCCACCTGCCGAGCCCCGGTACGCGCTGCTGGCGGGCATCGACGGCATCCATCTGCTGCACCGCGACCTGGCCCGCCTGGTCGACCCGGCGGATGCGCAGCGTCCGGTTCCCGCCGCCAGGCAGGGCCGGGTGTTCGGCGGCGAGGCGGACCCGCAGACCCACATCGTGGTCGACCGCGGCCGGATCGTCGGCTTCTGGGAGTACGACACCGAGCAGCGGGAGATCGTGCACCAGCTGTTCGTGCCGCTCGACGACGCCCTGCGCGAGGCGATCGGGCGGACCGAGGCGTTCGTCCGGGACGAACTCGGCGACGCACGCGGGTTCAGCCTGGACTCGCCGAAGAGCCGCGCACCGAAGATCGCCGCGATGCGGGCGGCCACCGCGACCTGACCGCCCGGCCGAGCCGGGTGCCTGGCCCGGCCGGGTCCCTGGCCCGGGTGCCCGGCCGGGCCGGGTGCGCCTCAGAGCTCGACCGGCAGGTAGTAGCCGTACCCCTCCCGGTCGGGGCGCGCCGCGGCCAGCGCCTCGCGCAGTACGGCGGGGGGGGCCGGGGACACCGTCGCGTACTCGAACTCGCCCCGGCCCGGGTCGACCGGCCAGGCGAGCCGCTCCCCGGCGGGGTCGGTGGTGAACTGCGCGTCGACACCCGGCTTGTTGCCGCGCGGGTCCAGCCGCACCCAGCTGCCGCCGCCGCGCGGCTGCGGCCAGTGGACGGCGATCAGGGCGTGCAGCACGTCGAACCGCTGGTAGCACAGGCCGGCCGGGATGCCCTGGGCGCGCAGCACGGCGGTCAGCAGGTGGGACTTGCCGTGGCAGATCGCATCGCCGGCAGCCAGCACGTCGGAGGCCCGGTACGCGGCGCTCCACCGGCCGACGTCGGCGGAGTGCGCCACCCGGTCGCGGACGTACTCGAAGGCCGCGCGGACACTGCTCTCCGCGCTGTCGCGGCGCAGCCGGACGGCGAGCGCGCGGATCCCGGGGTGGTGGTGGTCGATCACGTCGTCGGCCGCCAGGTAGTCGGCCGGGTCGGCGGAGGTGGGCTGCAGCCGTAGTGGCGGCGGGAAGGGGTCGGGTGACATACCGGCCATGGTTCCGGCGGCGGGCCACGGTCCGCCGGGGATTCCGGCATGCGGGCTGAGGGCGTGGGCCGTGGGCTGTGGGGCGTGGGCTGTGCGCCGTGGGCGTGGGCTACGGTCGGAGCCGGACCGGCAGGGGCCGGATCCCGCCTGCACGCGTACCAGTACGAGGGAGTCACCGCCGTGCCAGAGGAGACCACCGCCCGTCCCCACGCGCCGGCGTCCTCCGAAGCCGCGTCCGCCGATACCCCGGCCGCCGGGCCGGGAGTCCTGCTGGTCACCGGCGGAGGGCGCGGTATCGGCGCCGCCACCGCCCGGCTCGCCGGCCGCCGCGGGTATCGGGTGTGCGTCAACTACCGCAGTGACGAGGCGTCGGCGCTCGCCGTGGTGGACGGCATCCGCGGCGACGGGGGCACCGCGGTCGCCGTTCGGGCGGACGTCACCCGAGGTGCGGAGGTGGAGCGGCTGTTCCGCACCGTGGACCGGGAGCTCGGCACCCTCACGGCGCTGGTCAACAACGCCGGCACACTCGAACGGCAGGCCAGGCTGGAGGAGTTGGACGAGGAGCGGCTGGCCCGGATCTGGGCGGCGAACATCACCGGGCCGTTCCTGTGCGCGGGCGCCGCCGTCCGCCGGATGTCCTCCCGGTACGGCGGCCGGGGCGGCGCCATCGTCAACGTGTCCTCGGCCGCCTCCCGGCTCGGCTCGCCGAACGAGTACGTCGACTACGCGGCGTCCAAGGGCGCGCTGGACAGCATGACCCGTGGGCTGGCGCTGGAGGTGGCGGCCGAGGGGATCCGGGTCAACGCCGTCCGTCCGGGCCTGATCCACACCGGCATCCACGCCCTCGGCGGCGAGCCGGGGCGCGTCGACCGGGTCGGGCCGCAGCTGCCGATGGGCCGCGGCGGGGAGCCGGAGGAGGTCGCCGAGTGCATCCTCTTCCTGCTCTCGCCGGCCGCCTCGTACGCCACCGGGACCTTCCTTGACGTGGCGGGCGGCCGCTGAGGACGCGGGGGCAGTGACGGGCGAGGGCGACGGGCGGCGGCCGGGCACGGGCGGGCCGGCCGTCGCCGCCGGGCCGCCGCAGGCGTTAAGGCACAGGTCCACAACGGCCCCCCGGCGCGCCACCCGCCCGCGCTAGCGTGGTGGTCATGACCGACCGCGAGTTCGACACCGACGCCGTCTTCCTGGACATCCCCGACGTTCTGAACTTCCGCGACGCCTCCTGCGGCGTACTGCGACCCGGTGTGCTGTACCGGTCCGCGTCGCTGTCCGGCCTCAGCCCCGAGGGGGCCCGCCGGCTCAAGCCGCTCGGCATCCGGACCGTGGTCGACCTGCGCAGCCCTGCGGAGATCGCGGCCGCCCCCGACCTGTTCCACGGCCTGGACCACGACTACCTGCACGCCCCACTGCTCCCGGACCGCCACGACACCGAACACCCTTGGCCCAGCGACCAGTTCGCCACCTACCAGCTGATGGCGGAGATCGGCGGCGACGCCGTGGCCGCCACCGTCCGCCGCCTCGCGGGCGACGGCGCTCCGGTGCTCGTCCACTGCGCCGTCGGCAAGGACCGCACCGGCCTCACCATCGCGGTGATCCAGCACCTGGCCGGCCTCTCCGACGCCGACATCACCGCCGACTACCTCCGCTCCAACCGCGGCCTCGGCCTCGACGCCGGCCCCGTCCCGTACATCGACGAGCACGGCGTGTCCCACGTCTCCCACCCCGCCGAGGCCGACCGCCTGCACACCGCCCTGGCCCGCATCCGCGAACTCCACGGCACCATCGAGACCTACCTGACCGCCCACGGGGTGACGCCCGCGGAACTGGCGGCCGTGCGGGCGGCGCTGAGCACGGTCTGACGCCGGAGGCTGCTGCGGACCGCCTCCGGCTGTCGGTGGGCAGGGCTACCGTAAGAAGATCGGTACGAGAGCCTCGTCCCACCCGGAGGGCCCATGGTGGCAGGCCGCAGACCCTCCGCCGCGACCCGTCCGGGCAAGGGAACCGGAGTGTTCGCGGTCGACCCCGGGTCCGCAGGATCCGAGGTCACCCGGGCGGCTCCCCCACCGGCCACGACGGCGTCCCGGAAGGTCGTCGTGGCATTCGACCCGGCCGCCCGAGCAAGGTGATCGACAAAGTGACGTCCGTACGCCCCAGCGCCTCCTCCCCCTCCGTCGCGTCCCGTATGAGCCGACAGCGGCGCAAGGACACGGAGATCGAACTCGCCGTTCGCCGTCTGCTGCACGCGCAGGGCCTTCGCTACCGGGTCGGTCTGCCGGTGCCCGAGATGCGCCGTCGCACGATCGACATCGCCTTCACCCGGGCCCGGGTGGCCGTGTTCCTCGACGGCTGCTTCTGGCACGGCTGCCCCGAACACGCCACCCGGCCGAAGTCCAACAGCGCGTGGTGGGCGGAGAAGCTCGACCGGAACATCTCGCGGGACATCGAGACCAACAACCGGCTGATCGAATCGGGCTGGCGTGTCCTTCGCTTCTGGGAACACGAGTCGGCCGAGTCCATCGCGGCAGCGGTCCGATCGGCACTCTCGGACCCGGCCGGGACGCGCCCTGCCCCGACGTCCTACAGCTCCGGGGGCTCGGCGGGGGTCGGCCCCGCCGCTTAGGCCCCACCAACGGGACTCCGACGCGGCTGCGGCCGGCCGACGGCGACGCCACGCCCGTCCGAAGTCGTGCCCGTCGCCGAGCCGACCGGCAGTGCACCAATCCCGTCCGAGCGGTCGGACAGCGGTCGGACGGCGGGACCGACCGGCGCTCATGCCCTCCAGCCGCGCTCCTCGTGGCCGAACGCCGCCGCCAGCACCGCCACCACCACCGCCACCTGCGCGAGTGCCGACACCTGGGTGCCGAACGGGATCGTCGCCGGCACCAGGGCGGCGGCGAGCAGGCGGGCGGCGTTCGGGGTGAGGCCGAGGGTGCGGCGTATCGCGGTGTTGGCGGCGAGGTAGAGGGTGATGCCGGCGGCCAGCGCGGTGGCCTGGGCGGGGGCCAGCGGGGCGGTGGGGTGGGCGACGAGGGCCTTGGCGCCGGTGGCGAGGAGCAGCAGGCCCAGCAGCAGGGCGTAGTGGCCGAGGTTGTAGAGGCGAACGGCGAGCTCGTTGCGGCGGGGCG
>NZ_JAIZ01000583.1:8497-11215 GCF_000710465.2 Kitasatospora sp. MBT63
CGTCGTCGTCGTGGCCGAAGTAGGCCCACCAGAGCGCGACGCACACCCCGAGCGCCAGCGCCGCCGCACCGACCAGCGCCACCGAGAGCCGCTCGTCGCCGGCCCCCACACCGATGGCGATCACGGACTCCCCGAACGCGACGATCATCACCAGTCCGTGCCGTTCGACGAAGTGCCCGGCCCTGAGCTGGAACTGCGGCAGGTCGACCAGGTACGGGATCGCGAACTGGACCGCCACCGAGGCTCCCCACAGGAGGAGTTGGGCCGTTCCCTCCAGCAGTCCGCCGGTGACCACCAGCGCCGCGTTGACCAGGTTCAGCCCGCCCATCCGCAGCACCGAACGCAGCGGCACGTCCGCCCCCGCGAACATCCCCGTGTGCACCGCGATCACCAGGACGTACGCCAGGCCGAAGGCCACCCCGCTGCCCTCGAAGGCGTGCGGGACGGTCAGCGAGATCACCAGGAAGCCGGTCATGCCGAGCAGCAGCAGGCCGCGCCGCGGGTGGGTGGTGGGTGGCATGGCGTTGGTCAGCCAGATGAAGGCGTCGTACATCCACCAGATCACCGCCAGCATCACCAGCACCCTCGCCAGGCCGGCCACGGTCAGGTGGTGGGCCAGGCTGTCGCTGAGCTGGGTGATGGTGAAGACGAAGACGAGGTCGAAGAACAGCTCCAGCGGGCTGACCCGCAGATCGGCCTCGGCCGGGCGGTCGTCGTAGGCGGCGGCTTCGGTGGTCACGCGAGTGAGTATGGACGACGGGGGCCGTGGCCGAGCGGAAATTTCCGGACGCAGCAACGACCGGAACGGCGGCCGCCGCCCGGGAGTTGTCCTCGGGAGGAGGGCCCCGGGACGGACGTCCCGGCCGCAAGCCCCCGGACCAGCAGCAACGAGGAGTGCACCATGGCGAACATCCCCACCGCGGCCGTCGCGTCGGCGGGTCTGATCGGCGGCTACGGCGCCGCCCGCTGGTCCGGGCGGCGGGAGTTGGGCGGCGTGGTGCTGGCCGCCGCCGGGGCGACGGCCGCGGTGCGCTGGCAGCGGGCCGCGGGGACGCCGACGGCCGCCGCGCTGACCGGTCTGTACGTCGCCGCGTTCGGCGGCTCACACCCCCTGGCCAAGAGGATCGGCGCCTGGCCGTCCGTGTTCGCCGTGACGGGCGTGGTCGCCGCCGCCTCCCTGCTCGCCGCCGGCAGCTGACCGAGACCCCTGCCCCCGACCACCCCAAACCGGCCCCCGCGACCGGCCGACCGACCGGCCCGGCGCCGGCGGTGCGCCGCGGACCGCCGCGGTCCTACACCCCGCCGTGGTCCTACGCCCCGCCGAACCGCCGCTCGAACGCCGCCCGGTTCGCCGACACCGGGGTACGGTCCCAGACCGCGAAGACCACCCGGTCGAAGGCGGCCCCGTGCTCGGTCAGCGCCGTCTCGAACGCCTCGGCGACCACCGCCGGGTCGTTGCGGAACACCCCGCACCCCCACGCCCCCAGCACCAGCTCCCGTACCCCGTGCTGCGCCGCGACCGCCAGGACCCGCGCGGCCCGGACCGCCAGCAGGTCCCGGACGTCCACCGGCCGGTCCGGCGAACGGAGCGCCAGCTGCCCGGCGTTGGGGGCCGGCGAGGTGAGGAACGAGACGGTGTACGGCTCCGCGAGCAGGTCGCCGCGCCCGTCGCGGATCACCGGCACCTGCGGCGACCAAATGACCCGGTCGCTGTAGCGCAGGTCCGGGGAGGCGCGGTGAGCCTCGTAGTAGTCGGGCGCCTCCAGCAGGCACCGGTACAGCAGCGCCGACCGGCAGAGGTCCTCCTCCTGGGCCTTGGCACCGCGCAGATAGCCTCCGCCCGGGTTGCGCGCGGAGGCGAAGTTGAGCACCGCGACCCGGTCGCCGCCGGCCTCGGCCAGCCGTCGTGCCGCCTGCATGCTGCCCTCGGAGGTCACCTCGGGCTGTCCGCGCAGCGGGCCGCGCGGGCCACCTCGCAGTGACTCGGCCGGGCCGTACGAGACGGTGCCGGCCCGGGCCGTCGCCAGCAGGCCGGCGATCTCCACCGAGGCACCGGACCGCACCCGGTAGCTCCCCCGCTCGGCGATCTCCTCGTTCTCGACCGCCACTTGATGCATTCTGCTGCTCATGGCGGCGACCGTACGCGAGCCGGGCCCACCGCGCCACCGAGTTGTTCTCAATTCGAGCATATCCAGGTCCGGAGCGGCGCACAGGGACGCAGAAAGGCCTGGGGCCGGTCCACCGTGGTGGACCGGCCCCAGGCCGCTCTAGATCAAGCTCTCAGGTGTCAGCTCTTCCAGCGGGGCTTGCGGTCGCCGCCGTTGAAGCCACCCGAACGGTTGTCGCGGTCGCCACCGAAGGAGCGGCCACCCGAACGGTCGTCACGGTTGAAGCCACCGGAACGGTTGTCCCGGTTGAAGCCACCCGAACGGTTGTCACGGTCACCGCCGAAGGAGCGGCCACCCGAACGGTCGTCACGGTTGAAGCCCTGCGGGCGGCCACCGGAACGGTGGTCGTCGCGGCGGGCGAACGGACGGCTGCTGCCGGCGCTGCGGTCGCGGTCACCGAAGGACGGGCGGTCCGAGAAGGAGCGGGCCGGACGGTCGCTGCCGAAGGAACGGCCGCCGCGGTCGTCGCGGTCACGGTTGAAGCCGCCCGCGCCACCCGAACGGTTGTCGCGGTCACCGCCGAAGGAGCGGCCACCCGAACGGTCGTCAC
>NZ_JAIZ01000583.1:11560-18106 GCF_000710465.2 Kitasatospora sp. MBT63
CCCGGCCGAAGGAACGGCCACCACGGTCGTCCCGGTCCCGGTCCCGGCCGCGGTCGTCGCGGTTGAACCCACCGCGCTCGTCACGGTCGCGGTTGAACGACGGGCGCTCGGCGCGGGCCTCGCGGTACGCGGGGACGCGCTCCTCCTCGACCGCCGGGGCGGTCTCGGCGGCGGCCGGCTCGGTGGTCGCGTCGGCGGCCTCGGCGGCCGGCTCCTCGTCCTCGATGCCGAGCGCGGCGCGCTCACGGGCGGCACGGGCGGCCAGGCGGTCGGCCTCCTCGCGCAGCTCGGCGGCACGACGCTGGGCGCGCTCCAGCTGGCGGGTCATCTCGGCGACCTCGCGCTCCGCTGCACCGGCGATGCCGGACGCGGACTCGGCCTGCACCTCGACCAGCGAGCGGGCACCGGTGATCCGGGACACCTCGGGGTCGAAGGCGTGGTCGAGGATGTGGCGCGAGGCGTCCACGCCTGCGTCCTCCATCAGGCGGAAGACGCCGCGGCGCTGGTGCGGCAGCACCAGGGTGACGACGGTGCCGGAGCGGCCGGCCCGGGCGGTACGGCCCGAGCGGTGCAGGTAGTCCTTGTGGTCACCGGCCGGGTCGACGTTGAGCACCAGGTCGATGCCGTCGACGTGGATGCCGCGGGCGGCGACGTCGGTGGCGACGACCACGTTGACGTAGCCGTCCTTGAAGTCGCCCAGCACCCGGGTACGGGCGCCCTGGGTCATACCGCCGTGCAGCGCGTCGGCCTTCACGCCGGCCTCGACCAGCTGCTCGGCGACGCGGTCGGCGCCCATCTGGGTGCGGACGAAGATGATCGTCCGGCCCTTGCGGGCGGCGATGGCGTTGGTGATCGGCGCCTTGTCCTTCGGCTTCACCACGAGGATGTGGTGGGTCATGGTGGTGACCGCGCCGGCCGACGGGTCGACCTCGTGGGTGACCGGGTTGTTCAGGTAGCGCTTGACCAGGGTGTCGATCTCGTTCTCCAGGGTGGCGGAGAACAGCAGGCGCTGGCCGCCGGCCGGCACCTGGTCGAGGATCTCGGTGACCTCGGGCAGGAAGCCCATGTCGGCCATCTGGTCAGCCTCGTCCAGCACGGCGACCTGGACGTCGGCGAGCTTGGCGGAACCGCGGTTGATCAGGTCGCGCAGGCGGCCCGGGGTGGCGACCAGGACGTCCACGCCGCGCTCCAGCGCGTACATCTGGTTGGACATCGAGGTGCCGCCGCAGACGACCTTGAGCTTGAGGCCGAGCACCGAGCCGAACGGCTCCAGCGCGTCGGCGACCTGCATGGCCAGCTCACGGGTGGGGACCAGGATCAGACCGCGCGGGTGCTTGGCCCGGGTGCGCTCGCCGCCTGCGAGGCGGGTGAGCAGCGGGAGGCCGAAGCTGAGGGTCTTGCCGGAGCCGGTACGGCCACGGCCCAGCACGTCCTTGCCGGCCAGGGCGTCCGGGATGGTCGCGGCCTGGATCGGGAACGGGGTGACCACCTCGCGCTTGGCGAGGGCCCGGACGATCTCGTCCGGGAGGCCCAGGTCACCGAAGGTGATGGTGGGCTCGGCCGGCGCGGCGTCGGAGTCGACGTCCGAGGCGGTGTCGTCGAGGTCGACCGCAGCGGCGGTCTCGGCCTCGGCGGCCTCGAGGATGTCGTTGGTGTCGGTCAGGACGGAGTCGGCGGCGTCCGACCCGTTCGCGGGCATGGCGAAGCGGGCGTCGTCAACGAGAGACAATGCAAAACCTTCCGGAAGTGGCACGCGCCAAAGTCCGGGGTTCTGTTAAGACCGCCTCTATGCGGTCAGCCACGGATCGCCGGAACGCGCCAAGGGCGCCGGGTACAGATGGAGGCGCCAATCAAATGAATCAAACGAACGATCTACCACCATAGAGGAACCTCAGGATCAAAGGCAAACTCGCTGGCCAGAGCGCTATTGCCCGGCCGGAGTCGCACTTGGAGCCGATGATCCGGAGTTACTGGCGGATGGTTCTGGTCCCAGTGTGACAGATGGGAGGGCGGAACTCGGATGTGAGCTTGGTGACGGGTGGGACGGCACCGAGGGGCTGGCGTCCGGGCTGGCCGGGCCGGCCGGGCTCGGCGCACCCGCGCTGTCGCTCGGCGCACCTGGCACCACCACCGGGGCGACGACCGCCCCCGACTCGGCCGGGACCGGCACCACCCCCGCCACCTCCGCCGCCGGCGTCGTCCCCGGCGAGACGCCCTCGCCCGCGACCACGGCGCCGTGCTCGCCGTGCTGGCCGTTGCCGGAGTTGCGGGCCGCGCCGCCGACGTTGCCGGCCTTGCCGGACGCCCCGACGGGGCCGCTCGGCCGGGCGGTGCCCTGCTGGTCCGCGGAGCCCGCACCGACCGACATGCACCCGCTCAGCCCGAACCCCGCGAGCACCGCCGCGGCGACACCCGCCGCCATCCGCCGTCCCGTCCCGGGACCAGCCGTACGATCCGCCACCACCGAGCCACCTCCCGTGCCGCCCCACCCGGGCCGGTCCGTCGTTCTCGGTGCCCAACGCGCGGCCGCCCCGCCGGACACGGGCAACCGCCCGGTCGGCCGCGTCCCGGGTCCCTGCGGCCCGGACATCCGTCACCGGCCCCGCGTCACCGGCCTCGCGTCACCGGCCGTCAGCCCCACAGGGCGCGGGCGGCCGCCGTCCCGGTGTACGCGGCACCGATCCCCGCCAGCACGCTGCCGGCCACGTTCGCCACCGCGTACAGCCGCGCGCCCGTCTCGGCCAGCCGCAGCGTCTCGTACGAGAACGTCGAGTAGGTGGTGAGCGCCCCGCACAGACCCGTGCCGATCAGCAGCTGGAGCCGGGAGGAGGCCGCGCCGGCAGCCACCGCGCCCGCCAGCAGGCCGAGCACCAGGCTGCCGGCGACGTTCACCACGAAGGTGCCCCAGGGGAAGGCCGAGTCGTGCCGGGACTGGATCGTACGGTCCGTCAGATAGCGCAGCGGCGCACCGACCACGGCCCCGGCGATCACCAGCAGCCAGGTCACCGGTCGTCTCCCCGGCCGCGGCCCGGCGTGCCCCGGCCGTAGCGGACCACCTCGACCTCGTCGAGCACCACCAGGCCGCTGCCGATCAGCCCGTCCAGCTCCGGCAGGAAGGCGCGGACCCGCTCGGCCTCGTCGACGATCACCACGGCCACCGGCAGGCCCTCGCTCAGCGACAGCAGCCGCGAGGTGTGCACGGTGGCGCCGGCACCGAAGCCCTCGACGCCGTGGAACACGCTCGCCCCGGCCAGGCCGGCGGCGTGCGCCCGGCGGACGATCTCGGCGGACAGCGGCCGGTGGTGCCAGGTGTCGTGGTCGCCGATCAGCACGGTGGCGCGCAGTTCCCGGGCGGGCACGGCCGGAGCGGCCGCGTCCCCGGCGGTCATGCCGGCCTCCGGCCGACGACGGCCAGTCGGGTGAGCGTCGCGGCCGCCCAGACCGCGGCGAGCGCCGCGAGGACGGTGCCCAGCAGGTAGGACAGGGCGCGCCCGGGCTCGCCGAGGTCGATCAGCCGCTGGACGTCCACGGTGTAGGTCGAGAACGTGGTGAACCCGCCCAGCACCCCGGTGCCCAGGAACGGCCGCAGCAGCGGGTGCCCCCACCGGGCCTCGGTGACCAGCACCAGCAGGACCCCGATGGCGGCGCAGCCCGCCGTGTTGATCAGCAGGGTGGTCCAGGGGAACGCCGCGGGGGCGGCCGGCCGCAGCAGCCCGGCGCCGTACCGGGCGACCGCACCGAGGGCCCCGCCGACGGCGACGACGGCCACGGTCGGTCCCTGGCCGCGCAGCGGGGCCGGGCGCCGGGGCGCTGCTGCCCGGGGCGGCGCTCCGGCGGGGTTCGATTTCACACCTCAGTGAACCACCCCGGTGAATCACCCCGGCGAATCGCTGGCGTCGATCATCTGGCACGTCGTCACGGGACATCCGACAATGAGGCGGTGGACATGACCCGGGACGAGTTCGAGACGCTGGTCTCCGACGCCCTCGACCAGATCCCGCCGCAGCTCGCGGCCCTGATGGACAACGTCGCGGTCTTCGTCGAGGACGAACCGGACCCGGCCGCCCCCGACCTGCTCGGCCTGTACGAGGGCACCCCGCTGACCGAGCGGGGCGAGTGGTACGCCGGGGTGCTGCCCGATCGGATCATCATCTACATGGGGCCGACCCTGCGGCAGTGCGAGACCCAGGAGGAGGCGGTGGCGGAGGTCCGCATCACCGTGATCCACGAGGTGGCGCACCACTTCGGCTTCGACGACCACGAACTGCACGAACTGGGCTGGTCCTGACCGCCGGGTGCGCACCGCGCGGGGTCACCCGACCGGTCCTGAGCTGGGCCGCTGACCCGCCGGGCCGAAACCGTTTTGGCTTTCCCGCCCGGCATCCCATATGCTTCTCACGTCCCCGACCGCTGAAAGCCAGCCGGGCGGGCCGCAAGCCCTCATCGTCTAGTGGCCCAGGACGTCGCCCTTTCAAGGCGGTAGCACGGGTTCGAATCCCGTTGGGGGCACGGTAGTACCGTAGTAAAGTCAGTGCCGCAAGGCGCTGAGGCGGATGAGATCCGCACGAGGTCCTGTGGAGCAGTTGGTTAGCTCGCCACCCTGTCAAGGTGGAGGTCGCGGGTTCAAGTCCCGTCAGGATCGCTCGTCTCGCAAGAGGCGATGCAGTACGGCCAGGTAGCTCAGTTGGTACGAGCGTCCGCCTGAAAAGCGGAAGGTCGCCGGTTCGACCCCGGCCCTGGCCACACCAGCCTGAACAGGCATGATGCCCCTGAAGCACTCGCTTCGGGGGCATTTTCGTGCCGCTTCGCCTGGTGGTGGCTCCGGCGGAGCTCCTCGGCCGGTGGGGCGGCGCCGGACCTGTGGGGGCGAGATGGGCGCGACCGGCGACGAGATGGACGTGACCGGTGTTGGGTGGCAGCCGGCGAACACCGGCGCGGGGGTCGACTGGTCGGGAGTCCGCGAGCGGGTGACAGCTCTGCGGGAATCCCCGTTCACGGAGAAGGTCTTCGGGGCTCGTCAGCAGGGCTTCGGGCATGACTTCGTGCTGCAGCCGCCGCTGAGTGAGGCCGACCTGGCAGAGGCCGAGGAAGAACTCGGTGTCGCGCTCCCGACCGACTACCGCAACTTCCTCGTCGAGGTCGGCGCAGGCGGAGCGGGCCCCTTCTACGGCCCCTTCCCACTGCGGTGTGACGGGCAGGGCTGGCACTGGCTGGACGACACGGTCCGAAGCGACAACTCGCTACTGGGGAGGCCGTTCCCCGCTGCGGACCAACGGGCTCGTTGGTCGGCGGACCTCGACGCTCGCGAGCCGGTCTCGGACGACTTCCCCGACGAACAGTCCTATCTCGCGGCGTACCGCGTCTGGAACGAGGAGTGGGAGAGGCTCCACGACGAGATGACCGCCGGAGCGATCCGCCTCAGCCACGAGGGATGCGGCTACTACACCTGGCTCGTGGTGACCGGGCCGGAGCATGGCACCCTCTGGACCGACCTCCGGGCGTGCGACGGCCCCATCGAGCCGCTCGCTGGCACCGGCCGCGACCGGGTGAGCTTCGGCGAGTGGTACCTGGGCTGGCTGGCCCAGGCCGACCGCGAGGCCCACGGCCGTTGAGCCCAGAGCGCCGGGTTCGACCTCGGCGCTGGCCCAGCCTGGCCGATAGTCGGGCGGCCCGGACTACGCTGAGGTGCTGTCCGGCGCAATCCAGGAGGCATCGCGCATGAACCCGGAGCACTTCGCACTCCTCGAAGAGGCCCGCAGGAGCCTGCCCGACGGATTCAAGGTGGAGCTGTCGGGCGACACCATCGTCATGATGGTCAGTCCCTCGGGCATCCACCAGCGGAACCTCCTCCTGGTCCGCCGCCAGTTCGACGCACACGCTCCGTCGGATCTGCTGCCGAGCGAGAACACCGACCTCGTCTCACCGCACGTGGGCAAGAGCCGGAACCCGGACCTGACGTACCTTCCGGGCGAGGCGTTGGAGACGACCGAGAACCAGGTCCCTTCCGAAGTCGCCGCGGTCGCCGTCGAGCTGGTCTCCCCGTCCAACCCGGAGAACGACTGGGTCGGGAAGGTACGCGACTACCCGCTGATGGGGATCCCGCTGTATCTGCTGGTCGACGCTCGGCAGAAGACCGTCACGCTCTTCAGCCGGCCGGATGGCACCAGGTACCACCGCCGCGAGGACATCGAGTTCGGCGAGACGCTGCACGTCCCGGAGCCGTTCGACTTCGACCTGGTCACCGCCGAACTGCTCCCGTACTGACCGACGCCCGCGCGGAGCCGCCGCGGAGCCCGGGTCCGGGGCGGGCGGGTCCGGGGCGACGGAAGCACTCCGCCGGCCGGCGCGACGGGCGCACCGACCGGCGGAGGGGAGTGATCAGGCCTGCGGGCGGCGGCGCGCGGCGACGAGTGCGCCGGCGCCCAGCAGGACGGCCGCGCCGCCGGCGGCGGCGAGCTGTCCGAGCGGGGTGGTCGGGCCGGTGCTGGCCAGCGAGTCCTCGCCGACGGTCCGGACGTCGGCGGCCGCGGCGGGGGCCGCCCCCCC
>NZ_JAIZ01000583.1:18206-28198 GCF_000710465.2 Kitasatospora sp. MBT63
TGGTGCCCGGCTGGGCGGAGCCGGAGGTGCCACGGGCGGCCTCCGCCGCAGCCTTGTCCGCGGCGCGGGCCGTGAACTGGCCCTCCTTCAGGAAGTGTTCGACGTCGGCGGCCGAGCCCGCGAGCGCCTTCTGCGCGGCCTCCCGCACCACCGGCCCGCTGTTCGGGTCGTCGAGGATCCGCTGCACCTCGGCGCGGTTCTCGTCCTCCGCCCGGGCCACGTACTGGCCGGTCTTCAGGAACGCGCGAACGTCCTCGATGCTGCCGTCCAACGCCGCTCCGGCGGCCTTGCGCACCGCCGGGCCACCGGCCGACATGATCTGGCTGAGCCGGAGCCGGTCGTCGTCCTCCGCGGCGCGCTTCTCGTCCTCCGCCCGGGCGACGTACTGGCCGGTCTTCAGGAACGCGCGGAGCGCCTCGACGTCGTCCGAGTCGACGAGAGCCCTGCACTGCTTCTTGAGCACCGGGCCTGCGGCGTTCATGATCCGGGCGATCGCGATCCGCGCGTCGTCCCGGCGGATCCCGTCCACCTCCACGGCCAGGAAGTGCGCCCGGTCGGCCGGGGTGCCGGCCAGGGCCGCGGCCGCGTGCTCGCGCAGGTAGGCGCTCGGGTCCGTGAGCAGGTAGTCGTTCGGGTAAACGAGCAGCTTCTCGATGGCGGCCCGGTTCGCCTCGTCCGTCTTCGCCTCGTCCGCCTTCGTCTCGGCCGCCTTGGTCTCGGCCGGGTCGGTCTGCTCGTGCCCCGCCGGGGCGGTGTCGGCGAACGCCGGGGCGGCGCCCATGGCGACGGGTGCGGCGGCGGTCGCCAGGAAAACGGCAGCGGCGAGCGAACGACGAATCTTCAACAGTCCCCCGGGATACGAATACGTACGAGCCCCGCTGCGGGCTTCGCGGCGGTCGGCCGGGTGATCGTACATCAACGACATCGCCCACACGCGAACACATTTCCGTCACGACCTGACGCTCCCGCAGTCGCCGGATCTGCCGCCCACCAGCGGCGGCTGTTGCTGCCTCAGGCGCCCGGGATTCCGAGGATGTTCCGGAGCACGGCCGTGAGGTGGCCCGTGTCGGCGGGCGCCGGGCCGGTGGCCCGCCAGGCGAGGTGGCCGTCGGGGCGGACCAGGACCGCGCCGCTGCCGGGGATGCCGCAGCGGGCCGCCCAGCTGCCGGGTTCGCTCTCGTTCCTGTCGCCGCCCGTGACCGTCCGGGCCGTGACGGGGAGCCCGGCGGCCGCCGCGTGCTCGGCCTGCCGTCGCCAGGCCGGGGCCTCGGCCGGGGTGAGCAGGGTGAAGCCGTGGCCTGCCAGGTCCAGGGTGGAGGTGATCCCGTCGGCGCCCGTCAGCCGTACGTGCGGGGCGCGTTCCCCGGGGGCGGCGTCCGGGCCGAGGCCGGCGGGGTCCAGCGGAGACCGGCCGGCAGAGGCGTGGTCGGCCGCGCCCGGGTCGGGGAGGACCGCGGTGGAACGGTAGGCGGCGGTGAGCAGGAGCTCGTCGTCGATGCGGTAGCCCGCGCGGGCCCTGGCATTGGCCTGCGACAGGTCGATGACCTGCCGGGCGAGTGGGCGGCGCTCGGCCTCGTAGGTGTCCAGCAGCGCGTCGGCGGCGCGGCCCGCGGTGACGGCGGCGAGCTTCCAGGCGAGGTTGTCGGCGTCACCGATCCCGGTGTTCATCCCGTGCCCGCCGGTCGGCGGCACCACGTGCGCCGCGTCGCCGGCCAGCAGCACCCGTGAGCGGCGGTACCCGGCGGCCAGCCGCGCATCCATCCGCCAGGCCATGGTGTCCCGGACCGTGACCTCCAGGTCCGGGATGCCGGCGGCCGCCCGGACCAGCGCGACCAGCCGGGAGGTCCGGTCCCGGCCGGCCGCCGGCTCACCGGGATCCCCGCCGGGATTCCCGGCGGGATCCCCGCCGGGACCCCCGTCGATGTCCCCGGCCGAGGGGTCGAAGGGGTGCTGGTAGATCCAGTGCCGGTCGTTGTCGACCGCCATGAAGCCGCCGCGCCCGGGCGCGGTGAGGAAGTACGAGGCGCTGGCGCGGTCCGCCACCACCGGACCGAGCGGCGCCTCGAACCGGATGCTGAGGTAGTGGCCGAGGCCCGTGGGTCCCTCCATGGCGATGCCCGCGCCGGTACGGACGGTGCTGGACGCCCCGTCGCAGCCGATCAGCCAGTGGGCCCGTACGGTCTGCCGACGGCCGGTGGCACGGTCCTCCAGAACGGCGTGGACGGCGCCGTCCCGCTCGGTGAAGGACTCCAGCCGGGTGCCGAACCGTACGGCCGGCCCTGCGAGCCGGCGGGCCCGGTCGGCCAGGACGCGCTCCAGGGCGTCCTGGGAGCAGATCAGGCCGGGCGCGGGCGTGGGCTCCCGGCCGTCCTGCGCCGGTACGGGAACGCCGGTGCGGACGAACTCCGGGTCGACCAGGTCGCGGCCGCGGTAGAAGAAGACCTGGGAGGCCGGGAGCCCCGCCTGCCGGACGGCGTCCTCCAGGCCGCAGCGCCGGAGGATCTCCATCGAACGGGCCGAGACGCCACGGGCCTTGGGATGACGGGAGGTACCCGGGCGCGCCTCGGCCAGCAGGTGGTCCACGCCGTACTCGGACAGCAGGACCGACAGGGTCAGGCCGACCGGGCCGCCGCCCACGATCAGTACCGGCGTCGTCGTCGGGACACGCATGGCTCTCCCCAGGGCCCGGCCACCCCCGCAGGACGTACGGCCCCGGGGCACGGCGAGTGGGACGGCACGCCCCCAGGGCGTAACGCCAACTTATGTGATTAGACGTTACCATTGGGTCGGGCTCACCCTTCGGGCCCGGCCGCGCACCGGATTTCGGACCGTTGATCCCGAAAATCGGACACCGGCCGCCGGCCACCGACCCAACGCGACAGAACACGGAGGACCAGGCCATGGCTGCGGAACTCGGCGACAACAATCCCCGCGGGCTCCACTTCATCGCCGACCTGGCCAACACCGTCCAGGACGATCCCGGCGCGGGCCCGGCCGCTCTCCAGGCCCTCGTCGAACGCCACGGCGGCCCGCCGTTCACGCTCACCGACGCCGACGCGGACGAGCTCAGGCGGGCCACCGCCCACCTGGTCCGCATCCTGGCCACCACCGACGAGGACACGGCCGCGGGGCTGATCAACGACCTGCTCGACCGCTACCCCGCCCGCCCCACGCTGGTCCGCCTCCCGGGGCGCCCGTGGTCCCTGCACTCCCGGGCACCCCGGGAGGCCGGCCTGACGCACTGGCTGCTGTCGACCGCCGCCCTGGCCCTCGGCCTGTGGCTCGGCGAACGCGGCGGCTGCGCCTGGGGGAGCTGCGCCGCGCCCGACTGCGAGCACTGGTTCTTCGACACCGGCCGCCGTACGCCCCAGCGCTACTGCTCCCCCCGCTGCGCGACCCGCGTCCGGGTGGCCGCCCACCGCACCCAGCGCACACCCGCGGCACACCCGGCCCACGGCACCCCGGGCCAGGCCGCGCCGCACGGACCCGGCGGGCGCCCATGAGAGAGCCCCGCGGGGCCCGGCGGGGGCCCGGCGGGGCCGGAAACGCCGAGAGGCCCGCACCGCGCGGACGCGGTGCGGGCCTCGGCTGTCGGCAGTGTGCGCCGGGCAGCGAATGTCAGAGCGGGCGAATGTTCTCCGCCTGCGGGCCCTTCTGGCCCTGCGTGACGTCGAACTCGACCTTCTGGCCCTCGAGCAGCTCACGGAAGCCGCTGGCGTTGATGTTCGAGTAGTGGGCGAACACGTCCGGGCCGCCACCCTCCTGCTCGATGAAGCCGAAGCCCTTTTCCGAGTTGAACCACTTCACGGTGCCAGTAGCCATAAAAAAATCTCCTTCAATGGGCAGTCCGAAACTCACAGCTCGCGAGCTCCGCGTCGCCGCCATGATGACCCGCCCGGGAGAAAAAACCGGGAAACAAAATGCGCCTGCGGTCACAACCAGCAGGCGCACACAAAGTTCATGGGAACCAAAACTGCAACTAGCACGACTGTAGCAGGGTCCGAGCCGAAACGGGGGATTTCCTCACGCCGACTTTCCGGGGCCGCCACCGGGCCCTCCGTGGGCCGTCCGCGCCGGGTGGTGATCAACTCGCGGGCGGGCGAGGGCGGCACGGACCGCCGCCGGGGCCGTGTGATTCAGAAATTTGAGGTCCCGGATCACCCCCGTACATCGGATCAGGCGCATACTGGCATCGATGACGAATTCAGCCGCGCCCCGGCGCCACCTTCCCACCAGCCCCTTCCGTACCGCGGCCCCACCGCCGCCCAAGCGATTCGCCGTTGGTGACCGTGTGACGCATGACGAGTACGGCCTCGGCCGGACCATCAGCGTCGAGGGCAACGGCGAGATCGCGGTCCTTGTCGACTTCGGCTCCCGGCAGGAGCGGATCACCTCACCCTTCACCAAGCTCTTCCTGCTGTGACCTGCGCACAGCTGACTTCCCGGCAGGTGCCCCCGGGTCGGTGACCACCGGCCCGGGCACGGGCACGCCCCCGTCCGCGCGGGCGTGCGCCGTCGACGCGGGGGGCGCCTCTGCGGCCCCGCCCGCCCCCTTCAGGCCGTGGCGCGGCGCAGCCGGGGGCGGCGGCGGGCCAGCCGGTGGAGGCGCTGCAGCAGCACGAACTCCAGCATCCGGTTGGCCAGCGTGAGGCGGTACTTGACCCGCAGTTGGGCGCCGAGGCGGCCGATCTGCTCCGGGCCGATCGCGTGCAGCAGACGGCTGACGTGCTGCTGGTAGGCCTCGCGGAACGGCCGGGCGCCGTCCGGGACGGACCAGAAGAACATCGGGATCTCCTCGGCGAGGCTGTTGGCGTCGTAGGAGCTCAGGTAGTCGCGGAACTCGGGTTCGGGGCGGGCGAGCAGCCACTCGCGGACCAGCTCCATCGAGCGGACCCGGTCGATCACCCCGCGGGGGTCGGTCTTCTGCTGGGTGATGGACGCGTCGGATCCTTCGCGCACCCGCCAGTGGTAGATCGGCTCGGAGAGCACGTCCACGCTCTTGGCGAGGTAGTGGTGCGGCACGCTGACCGGGGCGTCCTCGTACAGGATGCCCTCGGGGTAGAGGATGCCGGCGCCGTCGAAGAAGGACCGCCGGTACACCTTGTTCCACGCCGTGCGGTCGGTGACCAGGGACGGGATCTCGGTCACGTGGGTGCGCAGCCGGGTCTCCCCGAACGGCTTGCGGTGGGCGTGGGACGGGTAGTAGCCGGAGGCGTCGCGGAAGCGCAGCGCGTTGCCGGCGGCGAAGTCGGAGCCGGTCCGGTCCAGGGTCTCGATCATCAGCTGGTAGGCGCTGGGCGGCAGGGTGTCGTCGCTGTCCACGAAGGCCAGGTACTGGGCGCCCGGGTCGGCGTGCCGCCAGCCGGTGTTGCGGGCGGCACCGAGTCCGCGGTTCTCCTGGCGGACCAGCCGGAAGCGGGGGTCCTCGGCGGCGTAGGCGGTGGCGATGGCCGCGCTGCCGTCGGGGGAACCGTCGTCGACCATCACGCACTCGAAGTCGGTGAAGGTCTGGGCGGCGATCGAGTCGAGGCACTCCTTCAGGTAGGGCTCGACGTTGTAGATCGGGACGACGACGGACAGGCGGGGTGCCATTGGCTGCGCAGCCTTTCGATCAAGGGCCTACTCCCAGCCCGGGAGCGGTCACCGGGGGTGATCGCGCACCAGTCTCGGGGGCCGATGCGGCCGTTGTGCTAACGCCGGATGTCGCCCGGGGTTCCGGCTCCCGACCGGCCGGTTCCGGACCGCCCGGCGGGTCGTGCGCGTCGGATCCGCGGGAGGCGTACGGCGGCTCGGTGGCCGCACGGTTGCCCGAACTCGCGGGGGCGGGTGCGGCGTTGGCCGTGGACCGGTCGGGCTGCCGTGCGGCGGGCGGGGCGGCGGCGCATGCTGGAAGGTGCGGGCGGCTCACGCGGCGCCCAAGCTCGCGGTGCCCGCCCTCGCGCATCCGGCCCGGGCCCGAGGGGCACGGGCGAGTGGTGGGCTGCGGTCACGGAGGGCGACCGGTGGGGGCGCGACGCGTCGATCCGGGTGCCGGGCCGGTCCGCAGCAAGGAGAGCGTGATGGACACGGCAACCTACGAATCGCTGCGGGGCACCCTGCGCGGCCCGGTCACCGGACCGGGCGACCCGGGGTACGACGAGGCTCGCAAGATCTACAACGCGATGATCGACCGGAGGCCGGCCGCCATCGTGCCGTGCGCGGACGCGGCCGATGTGATGTCGGCGGTCGGATTCGGCCGGGACAACGGCCTGGCCGTCGCGGTGCGCGGCGGTGGCCACAGCGGCGGCGGGCTGTGCCTGGTCGACGACGGGATGATCATCGATCTGGCGGCGATGCGCGGGGTGCGGGTGGATCCGGTGGCCGCCACGGCGCAGGTCGCCGGCGGCGCGCTGATCGGCGAACTCGACCACGCCGCGGACGGTTTCGGGCTCGGGGTGCCGGCCGGCATCATCTCGACCACCGGGGTGGGCGGCCTGACCCTCGGCGGTGGCCACGGCCACCTCACCCGCCGCTACGGCCTGACCATCGATAGCCTGCTGTCGGCCGATGTGGTGCTCGCCGACGGCAGCTTCGTGACCGCGGACGAGAGCCACCATCCGGACCTGTTCTGGGCGCTGCGCGGTGGCGGCGGCAACTTCGGGGTGGTCACCTCCTTCACCTTCCGGCTGCACCCGGTCGGCACGGTGGGGCTGGGGGTCACGGTCTGGCCGGTCGAGCACACGCCCGAGGTGCTGCGCTGGTACCGCGAGTTCCTCCCGCACCAGCCCGACGAGCTGAGCGGCTTCTTCGCGGCGCTGGTGATCCCGCCCGGGCCGCCGTTCCCCGAGGAGATCCACGGCCGCAAGATGGCGGGCGTGGTGTGGTGCTGGACCGGCGACCTGGACGGCCTCGACGCGGCCCTGGCGCCGGTGGCCGACGCCGGCCCGCCGGCCTTCCACTTCGCGACGCCGATCCCCTACCCGGCGCTGCAGAGCACCTTCGACCCGCTGCTCCCGCCGGGACTGCAGTGGTACTGGCGCGGGGACTTCTTCGACCGGATCACCGACGAGGCGATCGAGGTGCACGCCAAGTACGCGGCCGCCATCCCGACCGGCCTGTCGACCATGCACCTGTACCCGGTCGACGGCGCGGCCCACCGGGTCGGCCGGGACGACACCGCGTGGAGCTACCGGGACGCGGTGTGGTCCGGGGTGTTCGGCGGCATCGACCCGGATCCCGCCAACGCCGGCGTGATCCGGGACTGGTGCGTCGGCTACTGGGAGGAGCTGCACCCGTACTCGATGGGCGGGGCGTACGTGAACTTCATGATGGACGAGGGCGAGGACCGGGTCCGCGCGACCTACCGCGACCACTACGACCGGCTGGCCCGGGTGAAGGGGACGTACGACCCGGACAACCTGTTCCGCGCCAACCAGAACATCGCCCCGGCGCGCTGAGGCCGCCCGGGTGGGGCCGCCCAGCCGCGGCCGCCCACCTGCGGCCGCCCACCTGCGGCCGCTCGCCCGAGGCCGCTCAGCCGGCGCCGGGGGCGAAGACGTACCCGCGGAACCAGGTCGGGAAGGCCCGGCGCAGCTCGCTCGGGCCCTCCAGCCGGGCCGCGCCGCTCTTCAGCAGCCGGTCCCAGCTCAGCTCGCCCATCCACCAGCCGGTGAAGGCCGCCAGTTCGGCCTCGACCCGCAGTGCGACCGGCCGGCCGAGGTCGTCCGCGCACAGGGTGACGCCGCCCGGGGCGGTGTGCAGGAAGAAGCGGTCCGGCGTGGCGTCGGGGAAGTGCAGCTCGACCAGGGTCGGCCGGCCGGGCAACCGGTCGTGGTGGACCCGGCGGTGCATGTCCCAGCCGAGCACCCGGGCGTCGAGGTGGTCGGGCCGCAGGGCGGTGCGGTCCCAGGTAGTGGCCCAGCCGCCGAGTTCGGCGACCACGCCGCGCAGGGCCCGGCCGGCCTCGGTGAGCCGGTAACCGCCGGTGGCCGGACGCTCGACCAGCCCGGCCCCCTCCAGGGTCCGCAGCCGGGCGGAGAGCATGGTGCGGGAGATCTGCGGGAGTCCGGCCCGGAGTTCGGAGAAGCGGGTCGAGCCGAGCAGCAGTTCGCGGACCACCAGCAGCGTCCAGCGCTCGCCGAGCACCTCCAGGGCCCGGGCCACCGCGCAGAACTGGCCGTAGCCTCGGGGGTTGCCGTCCATGCGGGCCAGGGTACCGCCGCCGCAGGTACGGATTCCGTACTTGAGCGGGCCGCGGCCGGCGGGCAGGTTGGGTGCCATGACCACCGATCTTCGGGCCGCCGCCCGTACCGCCGACGGCATCCGCACCCGGACCCACCACTGGACGCCCGCCCCGCCGGCCGCCTCGTACACCGGCCTGTCGGGCGAGCAGGTGCTGCGGGCCATCGTCGCGGGCGAGATCCCGGCACCGCCGATCGCGAGCACCCTGGGGTTCCGGCTCGCCGAGGTCGGCCCCGGCAGCGCCGTCTTCGAGGGCACCACCGGCGAGCACCTCTACAACCCGCTCGGCAGCGTCCACGGCGGCTACCTCGCCACCCTGCTGGACTCCGCGCTCGGGTGCGCCGTGATGAGCCTGCTGCCGGCCGGCACCGGCTACACCACCACCCAGCTCAACGTGCACCTGGTCCGCCCGGTGTTCGCCGACACCGGGCTGCTGCGCTGCGAGGCGCTGGCGCTGCACGTGGGCCGGACGGTGGCGACCGCCGAGGCCCGGGTGACCGGCGTGGCCGACGGCCGGCTGTACGCCCACGGCACCACCACCTGCGCCGTGCTGCCGCCCCGCCCGGCCCCCGCCGCGCCCTAGGACCTGCCTCCGGCCGGTCACGAATCGGCCAAGTCCGCGAGAAGGCCCGGCGACCGGCGTAAGTTCTCGCTCCCCCGGGGCACGGCGGGCCGGCACCGGTCCCGCCTGCCCCCGGGCAGCGACGGACTCCTCCGGAAGGCGGCCCACCCATGTCCCGTCCCAGCCACGTCGTCCTGACCAAGACCGCACCCGCCGTCTCTCTCACCAAGCGCGGAGTCACCTCCGGGCTGATCCGGGTCAACCTCAACTGGACCTCCCCGCGGGCGGCCGCCCTCGCCACCGCCAAGGAGGCCAAGGGCCTGCTGCACCGCATCCGGGCCGGCCTGCGGGCCGGCGCGTCGCCGGACATCGATCTCGACCTGGGCTGCATGGTCAAGTTCACCGACGGCCGCCGCACGGTGGTCCAGGCGCTCGGCGACTCCTTCGGCGCGGTCGACCGGTTCCCGTACGTGGCGCTGGACGGCGACGACCGTACCGGCGCCGTCGCCACCGGCGAGAACCTGACGATCAACCTCGACCACCAGGGCGGCTTCGCCAAGCTGCTGCTCTTCGTCTACATCTACGAGGGAGCCGGCGACTTCCGCGGGCTGGACGCGGTGGTGACCCTCGCCTCCGACCGCGGCGACCACATCGAGGTCCGGCTGGACGACTGCCCGCCCAGGGCCCACGCCTGCGCCATCGCCCTGCTGCAGCGGCAGAAGGGGGAGCTGGTGGTCAGCCGCGAGGTGCGCTGGTTCACGCCCGCGGACGGGCCGGGGATCCAGGACGTGATCTCCCGGGCGTACCGGTTCGGGATGAAGTGGACGCCCGCCCGCAAGTAGCCCCCGGCCGTCCCGCGCCCCGCCCCGGCTGTCCCGCGCCCCCGCCCCGGCCGCCTCACCGCCCTCTCCCGTGGTTCTGTGACACTTGAGGCGTTGAAAAACCGAGGTGCGCCCCGCCCGTGCCTCCCTGCAACCTAGAGGGATGCCCCCCGTGAGTTCTCCCGTATCCCAGCCCGCCGATGCAGCCACCATCGGAGCGCTGGCCGCCCGGCTGCCCGAGCTGATGCTCCGCGACCAGCAGCGGATCGGCCGGCGGCTGGACGGCACCCGCCGGGTCCGCAGCCCCGAAGCCCGCCTCAAGATCGCCGAGGAGCTGGCCGCCGACGTCGCCAAGGCCGAGCTGCGGGTGGCGCAGCGGCGGGGGGGCG
>NZ_JAIZ01000583.1:28286-57189 GCF_000710465.2 Kitasatospora sp. MBT63
GAGCTGCCGGTCAGCCAGAAGAAGGACGAGATCCTGGCGGCGATCCGCGACCACCAGGTGGTGATCGTCGCCGGTGAGACCGGCTCCGGGAAGACCACCCAGATCCCGAAGATCTGTCTGGAGCTCGGCCGCGGGGTGAAGGGCCTGATCGGCCACACCCAGCCGCGCCGGATCGCCGCCCGGACGGTCGCCGACCGGGTCGCCGAGGAGCTGGACACCCCGCTCGGCGAGGCGGTCGGCTGGAAGGTCCGCTTCACCGACCAGGTCGGCCCGGACACCCTGGTCAAGCTGATGACCGACGGCATCCTGCTGGCCGAGATCCAGACCGACCGCGAGCTGCGCCAGTACGACACCCTGATCATCGACGAGGCGCACGAGCGCAGCCTCAACATCGACTTCCTGCTCGGCTACCTGAAGCAGCTGCTCCCCCGCCGCCCCGACCTCAAGGTCGTGATCACCTCGGCGACCATCGACCCGGAGCGGTTCGCCGAGCACTTCCACGGCGCGCCGATCGTCGAGGTCTCCGGCCGCACCTACCCGGTCGAGGTCCGCTACCGGCCGATCGTCGAGGAGGGCGCCGAGGACGAGGAGGTGGACCGCGACCGCGACCAGGTGCAGGCGATCTGCGAGGCGGTCGAGGAGCTCCAGGCCGAGGGCCCGGGCGACGTCCTGGTCTTCCTGTCCGGCGAGCGGGAGATCCGCGACACCGCGGACGCCCTGACCAAGCTGAAACTGAAGTTCACCGAGATCCTCCCGCTGTACGCCCGGCTGTCCTCGGCCGAACAGCACCGGGTCTTCCAGCGCTCGAACTCCCGCCGGGTGGTGCTGGCCACCAACGTCGCCGAGACCTCGCTGACCGTCCCCGGCATCAAGTACGTGATCGACCCGGGCACCGCCCGGATCTCCCGCTACAGCCACCGCACCAAGGTGCAGCGGCTGCCGATCGAGGCGGTCAGCCAGGCCAGCGCCAACCAGCGCAAGGGCCGCTGCGGCCGTACCTCGGACGGCATCTGCATCCGGCTGTACTCGGAGGAGGACTTCCTCTCCCGCCCCGAGTTCACCGACGCCGAGATCCTGCGCACCAACCTGGCCTCGGTGATCCTGCAGATGACCGCGGCCGGCCTCGGCGACATCGCCGCCTTCCCGTTCCTGGACCCGCCGGACTCGCGCAACATCAAGGACGGCGTCGCCCTGCTGCACGAGCTCGGCGCCCTCGATCCGGAGGAGAAGGACCACCGCAAGCGGCTCACCCCGCTCGGCCGCAAGCTCGCCCAGCTGCCGGTGGACCCGCGGATGGCCCGGATGGTGCTGACCGCCGACGGGCTCGGCTGCGTCCGCGACGTGATGGTGATCGCCGCCGCGCTCTCCATCCAGGACCCGCGCGAGCGCCCGGCCGACAAGCGCCAGGCCGCCGACGACCGGCACCGCCGGTTCACCTCCGAGACCTCCGACTTCCTCTCCTACCTCGCCATGTGGCGCTACGTCAGGGAGCAGCAGCAGGAGCTCTCCTCCTCGGCCTTCCGCCGGATGTGCAAGTCCGAGTTCCTGAACTACCTGCGGATACGGGAGTGGCAGGACGTCTACACCCAGCTGCGCACGGTGGCCAAGCAGCTCGGGGTGACCATCGACGAGCCGCACCCCGACGCGGAGCCGGACGCCGACCGGATCCACCAGGCGCTGCTCTCCGGCCTGCTGTCGCACATCGGCCTGTTCGACGTGGAGAAGCGTGAGTACGGCGGCGCCCGCGGCTCGCGGTTCGCGGTCTTCCCGGGCTCCGGCCTGTTCAAGAAGCCGCCGCGCTGGGTGATGTCGGCCGAGCTGGTGGAGACCTCGCGGCTGTGGGCCCGGGTGAACGCCAAGATCGAGCCGGAGTGGGTGGAGCCGCTGGCCGGCCACCTGATCAAGCGCACGTACAGCGAGCCGCACTGGGAGAAGAAGGCCGGCGCGGTGCTGGCCTACGAGAAGGTGACCCTGTACGGGATGCCGATCGTGGCCCAGCGCAAGGTCAACTACGGCCGGATCGACCAGGAGCTCTGCCGCGAGCTGTTCATCCGCAACGCCCTGGTCGAGGGCGACTGGGAGACCCACCACAGGTTCTTCGCCGAGAACCGGACGCTGCTGTCCGAGGTCGAGGAGCTGGAGAACCGGGCCCGGCGCCGCGACATCATGGTCGACGACCAGACCCTGTTCGACTTCTACGACGCCCGGCTGCCGGAGGAGATCGTCTCCACCCGGCACTTCGACTCCTGGTGGAAGAAGGCCCGGCACGAGCAGCCGGACCTGCTGAACTTCGAGAAGTCGATGCTGATCAACGAGTCGGCCGACGGGGTCACCGAGGCCGACTACCCGGACCACTGGCAGCAGGGCAAGCTCCGGTTCCGGCTGACGTACCAGTTCGAGCCGGGCAGCGACGCGGACGGGGTCACCGTCCACATCCCGCTGCCGGTGCTCAACCAGGTCACCGGCGAGGGCTTCGACTGGCAGATCCCGGGGCTGCGGGCGGAGCTGGTCACCGCGTACATCCGGGCGCTGCCGAAGGCGCTGCGGCGCAACTTCGTCCCGGCGCCGGACTTCGCGGCGGCCGCCCTGAAGCAGGTTCAGGACCGTCAGGAGCCGCTGCTGCCGACCCTGGAGCGGGTCCTGCAGCGGATGTCGGGCATCGTGATCCCGCCGGAGGCCTGGGACGACGCCCGGGTCCCGGACCACCTGAAGGTGACCTTCCGGGTGGTGGACGGCAAGCGGAAGCTGGCCGAGTCCAAGGACCTGGAGGAGCTGCGGCGCAAGCTCAAGCCCAAGCTGAGCGAGACGCTCTCCTCGGCCGCCTCCGGCAGGGGCATCGAGCAGCGCGGGCTGGACGCCTGGCCGGCCGGTCTGCCCACCCTGCAGCGCACCTTCGAGCAGCGCTCGCGCGGCCACTCGCTGCGGGCCTACCCGGCGCTGGTGGACGAGGGCGAGTCGGTGGCGATCAAGCTGTTCGACACCCCGGAGGACCAGCAGCAGGCGATGTGGGCGGGCACCCGGCGGCTGCTGATGCTCCGGGTCAACTCCCCGGCCAAGTCGATCCAGGGCCGGCTGGGCAACCAGGCCAAGCTCGCCCTGTCGAACAACCCGCACGGTTCGGTGCCCGCGCTGTTCGAGGACATCGTGGCGGCCGCCACCGACCGGCTGATGGCCCTGAACGGCGGCCCGGCCTGGGACGAGGAGTCGTTCACCAAGCTGTACGACAAGGTCCGGGCCGACCTGTACGAGCTGTCGGCGGACACCACCCTCAAGACGGCCACCGCGCTGATCGCCTTCCAGAAGGCCTCGAACCGGCTGAAGTCGGTGAGCAGCCCGGTCCTGCTGACCGCGGTGAACGACGTCCGGCTGCACCTGGCCTCGCTGGTGCACCCGGGTTTCGTGACCGAGACCGGCTGGCAGCGGCTGCCCGACCTGAAGCGCTATCTGATCGCGGTCGACCGCCGCCTGGAGGCGCTGCCCAACCACCCGCAGCGGGACATGCAGCACCTGCAGAAGGTGCAGGAGGTCCAGCGGGCCTACGGCGAGCTGCTGGCCCGGGTGCCGGCCGGCCGGCAGCCGTCGCCGGAGGTCCGGCAGATCCGCTGGATGATCGAGGAGCTGCGGGTGAGCTTCTTCGCGCAGGGCCTGGGCACCCCGAGCCCGGTCTCCGAGAAGCGGATCCTGAAGGCGATGGAGGCCGCCGCGGGCACGCTCTGAGCTGCGGCGGGGGCCGCCGGCGGCCGGTTCGACCTGGGGGCCCCACATGCAGTACGATCTGTCTTGTTCGCAGGCGAGAGCAGGCGGGCAAGGATCAGATCTCTGGTCCCGTGGAGCAGTTGGTTAGCTCGCCACCCTGTCAAGGTGGAGGTCGCGGGTTCAAGTCCCGTCGGGATCGCAGTGAGGCAAGGCCCGGAACCGCAAGGTTCCGGGCCTTGCTGTTTTTCCTGACTCCCCCTCAGGCCCACTTACCCCAGTCTAGGTCTAGACCTCAAGGTAACGGGCGAGTGACGGTCATCACGTATCTTCTCCCGGGACCACACAGGATGGACCCCCCTCGGACACGTCGTCATTTAATATATAAAATTGCACATGCATTCACGCCAATTGCCCCCACCCCCACCAGCCCCAATAGGAATGCCCGCCTCCGGGGCCGGCGGAACGGATTCCGGGCACGCCGAAGGGGCCGCATCCCGGACCCGGCGGAGTCCAGGGATACAGCCCCTTCGGAAAGACTTCAGCGAGGCCCTCAGGCCTCGGTACGCTGCGCCGGAATCCCGGCCAGCAGAGCACGCACCTCCGCCTCACGGTACCGGCGGTGGCCGCCGAGAGTGCGAATAGACGTGAGCTTGCCTGCCTTGGCCCAACGGGTCACCGTCTTCGGGTCAACGCGAAACATCGTGGCTACCTCTGCCGGCGTCAGCAGCGGCTCAGCGTCAGGGGTACGAGCGGTCATGAGCGGCCTCCTCGGGAGAACCGAACCAGGGCGGTTCTATCCTTCAAATTCTGCACCTTGGCCCGCGATGCCCGAAATGGCACAGACGGGCCGAGTCGGTTATAGGACGAACGGCTTGTCCTGGTGTCTACAACTACACCATCCGTCCAGCCCCATCGACCAAACCGCCAAAATTGACCCCTCACGGGTTCAAGAGCGACGGATGGCCATGGACCCTCCCATAGCGGACAGTCACCCCACGGTGACATCCGGTTACGGCAGGACCAGACCCGCTGTTTCTCCGCAAAGCACACACCACCGGCAGATCCACCCAAAAGTGGACACACTTGAGTGAACTTGGGCTGGTTGTCCCATTTTTGCACATAGGGGTAAGTTCGCGTCAACGGTGAGTAGTGTCACGTTCGACAGGTATTGACCCGAACCGGGACCATGGTCGCCCGGCCAGGGCCGAAGGTCCGTACCTTCCTCACCCCATCCTCACCCGGCCCACTGACATCGGGCCAGACCCCGGCAGCCCCGACGTGAACGGCCGTCAGTCCCGGCCGCCCGGCCCGTCCCGCCCGCTCCTGCGCTCAGCTGCTCTGCCGCAGCGCCAGCACCTGCCGCCAACGCGCCGTCACCGACTCGTACGCCCTGGCGGCCGCCGCGCCGTCCCCGGAGCGCAACGCGGCGAGGCCCGCCTCGATCTCCCCGACCGACCGCTCCTCGGCCAGCCAGCGCGGCCCGAGCAGGTGCACCAGGCCGCCGTAGTCCAGCTCCACCAGCGAGCGCGGGTGGAACTCCTCCAGCCACCGCCCGACCTGCTCCACCCCCTTCACCAGGGCGCGCGAGCGCGCCTCGCGCTCCCCGGACCCGGAGGACGGCCGCAGCCGCAGCGCCCGGTACCCGCGGGCCACCCGGCGGCGCGCCTGCACCATCGAGGTCAGGTAGAAGAGGGCGGCCGGCTCGGCCCCGCCCTCCTCGCCCCGGTCCGGCACCGCCGGCAGGTAGCGCCGGTCCTCCTCCCCGAACAGCGGGAACCAGCGCAGCGGCACCTCCCAGCGGCTGGTCAGGATCCACGGCCGGGCGTCCGGGTGCTCGGCCCGCCAGCGCTCCCGGTCGGCCACCGCGGCGGCCCGCACGGCCGGCGGCAGCACGGTGTCCAGCAGCGCGGCCGGCAGCGCCGCGGACAGCTCCTCCAGCGCCTGCCAGCTGCGCAGCCGGGTGGTCCAGGGGCAGACGTAGGTGACCCCGTCCACCACCCTGACGTAGGCCCGGTCGTCCTCGTGCTCCGGCAGCGGGCGGGGCGTGCGCGCCGCCAGCTCCGCCAGCGCCGCGCGCTGCTCGGCGAGCGCCGCCCCGGCGACCGGCCGCCGCGGGCCGTCCGCGTCCGGGCCGTGCGCGGCGGCCCAGGCCTGCCAGCGGGTCCGGTCCGGCTCCGGGTAGGCGGCGAGGGGCTCGTACACCCGCAGGTGGGCGGCGTAGGGCGGGATCACCGAAGTTCGCACAGCGGTCACAGACCGCATCGTCGCACGTACCCCGGGCCACCGGGGAGGGTGCCGACCGGGCGGTCCGCTCGTTATGTCTCAGGGACCGTCAGGGGGCAGATCCGGGCCCACCTCCAGGGCTAGGCTTCGACACAGACGCCCGCACCACCGCCGCGGGCCCGCAATTACTGGAGTCACCACAGTGACCGACGTACACACCGCATCCGTCTCGCACCCCGCACCCGGCGTGCTCGGCAGGATCTTCGGTACCGCTCAGGACGGCGCCGCCGGCGACGGGCACGAGCAGGTCGTCCTCTGCCACGACCGGTCCTCCGGTCTCAAGGCCATCATCGCCATCCACTCCACCGCCCTGGGCCCGGCCCTCGGCGGCACCCGCTTCCACCGGTACGACACCGAGGAGGAGGCGCTGGAGGACGCGCTGCGGCTGTCCCGCGGCATGAGCTACAAGAACGCGCTGGCCGGCCTCGACCTGGGCGGCGGCAAGGCCGTGATCATCGGCGACCCGAACGAGGTGAAGACCGAGGCGCTGCTGCGCGCCTACGGCCGCTTCGTGGAGTCCCTGCGCGGCCGCTACATCACCGCCTGCGACGTGGGCACCTACGTCCAGGACATGGACGTCGTGGCCCGGGAGACCGACTTCGTCACCGGCCGCTCGCCGGAGCACGGCGGCGCCGGCGACTCCTCGATCCTGACCGCCTTCGGCGTCTTCCAGGGCATGCGCGCCTCCGCGCAGGCCCGCTGGGGCCAGCCCACCCTGCGCGGCAAGCGGGTCGGTGTGGCGGGCGTCGGCAAGGTCGGCCACTACCTGGTCGGGCACCTGGTCGCGGACGGCGCCAGCGTGGTGATCACGGACGTCTCCGAGGCGGCCGTCAACCGCGTGCGCGCGGCCCACCCGGAGGTCGAGGTGGTGGCCGACACCGCCGCCCTCCTCCAGGCCAAGCTGGACGTCTACGCCCCCTGCGCGCTCGGCGGCGCGCTGGACGACCTCACGGTGGCCGCGCTGGGCGCGGAGGGCACCGCGGTGGTCTGCGGCGCGGCCAACAACCAGCTGGCCCACCCCGGGGTCGAGAAGGACCTGGCCGACCGCGGCATCCTCTACGCGCCGGACTACCTGGTGAACTCCGGCGGCGTGATCCAGGTCGCCGACGAGATCGAGGGCTTCAACTTCGAGCGCGCGAAGAACAAGGCCACCAAGATCTTCGACACCACGCTGGAGATCTTCACCCGGGCCGCGCTGGACGGCGTGCCGCCGGCGGTGGCGGCCGACCGGCTGGCCGAGAAGCGGATGCGGGAGATCAGTGCGCTGCGCTCGGTCCTGCTGCCGGGTGCACGCAGGGCCTGACGCTGGGTGAGGGGGGCGGATCCGATTCGCCCCCCTCGCATCACAATGTGGAACCGGATTCTCAGTTCGTAGCCCGATCGGGGGATCCTCCGGCCTCCGGCGGGGGATAATCTCTGCGGGTACGACGGGTCCGGCCAAGCTCCGGGCAGCCTGCAAAAGCCCGAAAACCCTCCTGTGACCTGGATGGACCTGGTCTCGGGGGGCGACGGTGCGCGCCACGTCACACGCGAGACGTACCGTACGGCGGCGGAAACAGGTACCGTTAATGCTCCAAGGGACGGCTCTCCCACTCAGGGCGGCCGGCCTGATGATCCACACGTGTCAGACTCGGGGCCGTGAGCCCCATCGTTGAGGGGGTCGACCCATGGGGCGCGGCCGGGCCAAGGCCAAGCAGACGAAGGTCGCCCGCGAGCTGAAGTACAACAGCGGCGGGTTCGACGCAAACCGTCTGTCCAGTGAGCTGGGCGTATCGCCGGCTCCTGCTTCGATCGAGCCTGAGCCGATCGAGGACGAGGACGACGATCCCTACGCGGCGTACGCGGATTACTACGCGGACGATGAGGACGACGAGGCGGAGGCCGACAGCGGCCAGTCGCGTCGCCGGGCGTAAACAGCTGACTCCGGGCCGGCCCGGCGCTCCACCAGCGCCGGGCCGGTCTTCAGCGTGCCCGCGGGCCGCCGACGGGAGCAGCGACGGCAGCGGGCCCCCGGGAGATCCCGGGGGCCCCGCTGCCGGATGCCGGCCGGTCAGGCCAGCTCGAAGCCGTCGTAGGCGTTGTAGAGCGCGGCGCCGCCGTCGTGCTCGGCGGCGCGGTCCACGATGTCACCGAGCAGCCAGGACTCGATGCCGCGGTCCTCCAGGATCGCCAGCACCACGTCGACCGACTCCGGCGGGACCACGGCCACCATGCCGACGCCCATGTTCAGGGTCTTCTCGATCTCCAGGGCGGTCATCTTCCCGACCTCGGCGACGGTCTGGAAGACCGGCAGCGGGGACCAGGTGCCGCGGTCCAGGCGGGCGTGCAGGCCGTCCGGGATGACCCGGGCCAGGTTGGCGGCCAGGCCGCCCCCGGTGACGTGCGAGAAGGCGTGGATCTCGGTGGCGCGGGTGAGCGCCAGGCAGTCCAGCGAGTAGATCCGGGTCGGCTCGAGCAGTTCCTCGCCGAGGGTGCGGCCGAACTCCTCGACCTGGCGGTCCAGCTTCCAGCCCGCCTGGTTCAGCAGGACGTGGCGCACCAGCGAGTAGCCGTTGGAGTGCAGGCCGGAGGCGGCCATCGCGATCACCACGTCGCCCGCGCGGACCCGCTCGGCGCCCAGCAGCGCGTCCGCCTCCACCACGCCGGTGCCGGCGCCGGCCACGTCGTAGTCGTCCGGGCCCAGCAGGCCGGGGTGCTCGGCGGTCTCGCCGCCGATCAGCGAGCAGCCGGCCAGCGTGCAGCCCTCGGCGATGCCCTTGACGATGGCGGCGACCCGCTCGGGGTGCACCTTGCCGACGCAGATGTAGTCGGTCATGAACAGCGGCTCCGCGCCGCAGACCACCAGGTCGTCGACGACCATGCCGACCAGGTCGTGGCCGATCGTGTCGTGCTTGTCCATCGCCTGCGCGATGGCGACCTTGGTGCCCACCCCGTCCGTGGCGGAGGCCAGCAGCGGTCGCTCGTAGCGCTTGAAGGCGGACGCGTCGAAGAGGCCGGCGAAGCCGCCGAGGCCGCCGACCACCTCGGGCCGGTCGGTCCTGCGCACCCACTGCTTCATGAGCTCGACGGCGCGGTCGCCCGCCTCGATGTCGACGCCCGCGGCGGCGTAGGTGGCACCGGTCTGGTTGCTGGTCACGTGCTGTGGCCCTTCCGGGTCAGTGGGGGGTGGAAACCTTGGGGCACCCGGCACAACCGGGACAGGGGCGCCGGGAACCGTGCGCCCGGCACGGAGTACGTGCGCCGGGCGGGCGGTTCCCGCGCCCCTGCTGGTGCATGGCCGGTGCGTTGCCCTTCCTACGGGCGCCGCAGGGCGTCTGCCGCGCCGTGGCCACCGATCAGCGACTGGACGCCGTCCAGGTCGCTGGTGGGCTTGCCGCGGACGGCCGGGGGCTTCTGGCTCCCGGCGATCTCGGCCTCCAGGAGGAGCTTGCCGAGCAGCGCCGGGTCCGGCAGCTCCATCGGGTACTCGCCGTCGAAACAGGCCCGGCAGAGGTTGTCCTTGGGCTGCGCGGTGGCCTCGATCATGCCCTCGATCGAGATGTACGCCAGCGAGTCCGCGCCGAGCGTGCGGCCGATCTCCTCGACGGTCATCCCGTTGGCGATCAGCTCCGCCCGGGTGGCGAAGTCGATGCCGAAGAAGCAGGGCCACTTGACCGGCGGGGAGGAGATCCGGATGTGCACCTCGGCGGCGCCCGCCTCGCGGAGCATCCGCACCAGCGCGCGCTGGGTGTTGCCGCGCACGATCGAGTCGTCGACGACGACCAGGCGCTTGCCCTGGATGACTTCCTTGAGCGGGTTGAGCTTGAGCCGGATGCCGAGCTGGCGGATGGTCTGGCTGGGCTGGATGAAGGTGCGCCCGACGTAGGCGTTCTTCACCAGGCCGGAGCCGTACGGGATGCCGCTGGCCTCGGCGTAGCCGATCGCGGCGGGGGTGCCGGACTCGGGGGTCGCTATCACCAGGTCGGCCTCGACCGGGGCCTCCTTGGCCAGCTTGCGGCCCATCTCCACCCGGGAGAGGTGCACGTTGCGGCCGGCGATGGAGGTGTCGGGGCGGGCCAGGTAGACGTACTCGAAGACGCAGCCCTTGGGCTTGGCCTCGGCGAAGCGGGAGGTCCGCATGCCGTTCTCGTCGATGGCGATCAGCTCGCCGGGCTCCACCTCGCGGATGAAGGAGGCGCCGCAGATGTCGAGCGCCGCCGTCTCGGAGGCGACCACCCAGCCGCGCTCCAGGCGGCCGAGCACCAGCGGGCGGATGCCCTGCGGGTCGCGGGCCGCGTACAGGGTGTGCTCGTCCATGAAGACCAGCGAGAACGCGCCCTTGACCTTGGGCAGGATCTGCTTGGCGGTGTCCTCGATGGACAGGTCCGGGTAGCCGGCCAGCAGCGCGGTCACCAGGTCGGTGTCGTTGGTCGCGGCGGTCCGGCCGGAGCGCGAGACGTGCTCCTCGCCGGGCAGCTCGGCGACCATCGCCGCCAGTTCGGCGGTGTTCACCAGGTTTCCGTTGTGCCCGAGGGCGAGCGAACCGTGGACGGTCGCACGGAAGGTCGGCTGGGCGTTCTCCCAGACCGAGGACCCGGTGGTCGAGTAGCGGGCATGTCCGACGGCGATATGCCCGTGCAGGGATCCCAGCGAGGCCTCGTCGAAGACCTGGGAGACGAGTCCCATGTCCTTGAAGACCAGAATCTGGGACCCGTTGCTCACTGCGATGCCCGCGGATTCCTGTCCGCGGTGCTGCAGGGCATAGAGGCCGAAGTACGTGAGCTTCGCGACTTCCTCGCCGGGGGCCCAGACACCGAAGACGCCGCAAGCGTCCTGGGGTCCTTTCTCGCCGGGAAGAAGATCGTGATTGAGTCGTCCGTCACCACGTGGCACGTCTTCGAGTCTAGGGCAGTTCCGTACGCCTTCCCGAACAGGGGAGGCCCCGGTTATTGGCCGATCGAATGGCGACGCGCGTAGACAAAACCCCTTACACACCACGGCATTTCCCGGCGGGCAATTCGGCTGGACGGCGCGTGCCCTTGTCACGCGCGCCCGGCGGGCGGGTCGGGGGTCTGACGCACCGTCGCGCCGCACGCCCGGACGTGATGCTGCTCACCCGGCAGGCAGCATCAGCTCCCACGCCCCGGCGTGCACCGTCCAGGTGCGCGCCCGGACCGGCCCCACGGGTGCGCCGTCGGCCTCGTAGCCGAAGTGCCGGCCGGTCACGGTGAGGCTGGCGACCCGGTGCCGGTGGGTGTGGCCGTCCAGCCGCAGGGTCAGCTCCAGGACGCCGTCGGCGGGCGCCACCCGTAGCAGCCGGACCCGCTGGTGCAGATCGGCCAGCAGCCGGCCGTCCGCCTCGACCCTGAGTTCGACCACCGGGCCGTTCACCGAGGACTTCCCCTGCTCGGCCGCAGCGAATTTCGCCCATAGCGAACGCAAGCCAACTGAACGGCTCAGCCCGTCGCCGGGTCGCAGCGGCGCGATCCGCACCTCGGCGAGCACCACCCCACCGCCGTCGTCCACCAGCAGGTCCAGCTTGCGCGGGGTGCCCGCGAGCACCGCACGGGCCGCGGCGACCGGCTCCACCGGCACCCCGAGGGCCCGCAGCGCACCGGTCGCGACGGGCCGGCCGACCGGCACCACGCCGACCGGGTCCGTACCCAACTCGCGCTGGCGGTGCAGCGCCTGCAGCACCCGCTGCAGCGCCGGATCGGCCCCGATCACCACCGGCCGGCGACGGCCGCGGTGCGACAGGACCCGGTCGAGTTCGGACGGGCTCTCCGGCAGCGCCACCTTCACGTCCGCACCCCCGCACAGCACGTCCTTGGCGACGCGCACCGACTCCCCGTCGGCCTGCTTCGCCGCCGGGTCGAGGATCACCAGGAGCGGACCGGGCCCACCGTGGTCCGCGCGGTGGGATGCGGGCGTGGACAGGGACGACACGACCGGTCCTTCCTCAGGTAATCTCTCGGTGCAAGAGCCCCTTGCGCTATTGCGCCAGGGGCTTCGTCTATCTCGGGTCAGACTGCGGCCTACGCAGGATGCCCCAACCGGAAGGGGTGTACGCCTGTGCCGGCACTCGTGCTCGTTGGCGCCCAGTGGGGGGACGAGGGCAAGGGGAAGGCGACCGACCTCCTCGGTGGCTCCGTCGACTACGTCGTCCGTTACCAGGGCGGCAACAACGCCGGCCACACGGTGGTCATCGGCGACCAGAAGTATGCACTGCACCTGCTGCCTTCCGGCATCCTCAGCTCGAACGTGGTCCCGGTCATCGGCAACGGCGTGGTCATCGACCCGGGTGTGCTGCTCTCCGAGCTGAGCGGCCTGAACGAGCGCGGCATCGACACCTCGAAGCTGCTGATCTCGGGCAACGCCCACCTGATCACCCCGTACCACCGCACCCTGGACAAGGTCACCGAGCGCTTCCTCGGCAAGCGCCGGATCGGCACCACCGGCCGCGGCATCGGCCCGACCTACGCGGACAAGATCAACCGCGTCGGCATCCGGGTCCAGGACCTCTTCGACGAGTCGATCCTGCGCCAGAAGGTCGAAGCGGCGCTGCACGACAAGAACCAGCTGCTGGTCAAGCTCTACAACCGCCGCGCCATCCCGGCCGAGCTGGTGGTGGAGGAGTACCTCGGCTACGCCGACAAGATCCGGCCCTTCCTCGCCGACACCACCCTCGTCCTGGACGAGGCGCTGAAGGCGAACAAGGTCGTCCTGCTGGAGGGCGGCCAGGGCACCCTGCTCGACGTCGACCACGGCACGTACCCCTTCGTGACCTCGTCGAACCCGACCGCGGGCGGCGCCTGCACCGGTGCGGGCATCGGCCCGACCAAGATCGACCGGGTCATCGGCATCCTCAAGGCGTACACCACCCGGGTCGGCTCGGGCCCGTTCCCGACCGAGCTGCTGGACGAGGACGGCGACGCGCTGCGCCGGATCGGCGGCGAGCGCGGTGTCACCACCGGCCGTGACCGCCGCTGCGGCTGGTTCGACGCGGTGATCGCCCGCTACGCGACCCGGGTCAACGGCCTGACCGACTTCTTCCTCACCAAGCTGGACGTGCTGACCGGCTGGGAGCAGATCCCGGTCTGCGTCGCGTACGAGATCGACGGCAAGCGCGTCGAGGAACTCCCGTACAACCAGTCCGACTTCCACCACGCCAAGCCGATCTACGAGACGCTGCCGGGCTGGACCGAGGACATCAGCAAGGCCCAGACCTTCGCCGACCTGCCGAAGAACGCGCAGGCCTACGTGAAGGCGCTGGAGGAGATGTCGGGCGCCCCGATCTCCGCGATCGGCGTCGGCCCGGGCCGGACCGAGACGATCCAGATCAACTCCTTCATCTGATCCTTCATCCGGTCCTTCATCCGGCCGGCCACGACTGGGCCCCGCACCTCGGTGCGGGGCCTTTTCGCTCCCTCCACGCAATTGCACTAGTGCAGATATCTCTTGCATCTAGTTCAAACTGGGGTTAGTTTCTGCCCCATGACCGCGAAGCTTCCCGTCCCCGTCACCCTCACCGGCCGCCACGTCCGCCTGGAGCCGCTGACCCGCGCCCACGTCCCCGACCTGTTCGAGGCGGCCGGCGGGGACGAGGAGGTCTGGCGCTGGATCCCGGTCCCCGTGCCCCGCACCGAGCAGGAGCTGCGCGAGACCAACGACGCCCGGATCGCGGACGAGCGCTGCCTGCCGTTCGCGGTGATCCGGCTCGCCACCGGCCGCGCGGTCGGGGTGACCTGCTACTTCGACTTCAGCGCCGAGGACGAGCTGCTGGAGATCGGCGGCACCTGGTACGGCCGCTCGGCCTGGCGCACCGAGGTCAACACGGAGGCGAAGCTGCTGCTGCTGGAGCACGCCTTCGGGGAGCTCGGCATGGGCCGGGTGTGCTGGAAGACCGACCACCTCAACGAGCGCTCGCAGAACGCGATCCGGCGGCTCGGGGCCAGCTACGAGGGCACGTTCCGGCGGGCGAAGCGGCGGCCGGACGGCAGCTGGCGGGACAGCGTGTGGTTCTCGATGCTGAAGGACGAGTGGCCCGCCGCCAGTGCCCGGCTGAGCGAGCGGCTGGCGGCGGGCTGAGGACCGGCAGGCCGGTGGCCGGCGGGCGACGGCCGGCGGGCGACGGCCGGCGGGCGACGGGCGGCGCGGCCTCAGGCGATGGCGGCGGCCACGATCGCGGCGACCGAGATGTTGCACGCGGCGGTGACCCACACCGCGGGGTGCGGCTCGGGGTCGACCAGGATCGCGCCGAGCCTGCCCGGAGTGAGCAGGTCGACCAGCCAGAACGCGACCGCCATCAGCACCAGGCCGAGCAGCCCGAACAGCGCGGTGGAGGCCAGGCCCTTCGCGAACTCGTCGTAGGTGTAGAGGATCGCGGTGAAGACGATGCCGCCGATCCCGAGCAGGGCGGAGCTGAGCACCAGGGCGGCGTTGCGGTTGCGCTCCTGCCAGATCTGGTGACCGAGCCTGCCCGGGGTCAGCAGGTCGACCAGGCCGACGCCGAGCAGCAGCAGGGCTATGCCGACCAGGCCGAACACGGCGGCGTGTCCGAGGCCGTTGACGATGTCGTTCATGCCGGGGTCCCCCTCGCGTCAAGGATCGGCAAAACATATCCCATCGCCCCAGCCCCGGACCGGCCGAGTGGCCGTTCCCGCGGCCCGCTCAGTCGTTGTGCGACACCAGCTGGTCGACGCAGACCGCCACCGCCAGGACCAGCCCGGCGTCGGCCCCCGCGATCCCGTCCGCGACCTTGACGCCGTACGCGTCCCGGATGGTGAACCACTTGCGGGAGACCTCGGCGATCTCGTCGCCGTCCTGCTCGATCCGGAAGTCCTTGTCGAGCAGGTCGCCGTGGATCTCCCACTCCCGGCCGTCCTCGAACTCCACGTGGTACTTGTCGCGGAACGGCGTGAACAGCTTCTTGCGGACGGTCGCGACCACGTCCCCGTCGGCGTTCTCGATCTTCATCGCGTCCCGGACCGTGAGCACCTTCTCCTTGATCACGGCCACCACCTGCCCGGCCGCGTCCTTCAGCTCGAAGGTGTCCCGCAGCCGCAGCAACTTGCCGTCCACCAGGAAGGCCTTCTCGCCGTCCTCACTCTCGATCCAGTAGTCGTCGCCCACCGCGAACAGCCGTTCCCTGACCACGTACTTCATGCCGCAACCCGCCTGTCGTCGCCTCGAACACCGTGACGGCCGCGCAGCACCACCCGCGGCCGCCGCCAGCGTAGACCCGCACCCGCCCCACCGTCCGGCAGGCCCGGGCGACGAGGCCGGAATGCTTCCGCAGCCCGATGGGGTTGGATGAGGACATGGCTTCTCGTGCACGCGTACGCGCCCCCCAGCTGGTGGGCAAGGGCGGATGGCTCAACACCGGTGGCAAGGACCTGTCGCTGGCGGACTTCCGCGGCAAGATCACAATCCTGGACTTCTGGACCTTCTGCTGCATCAACTGCCTCCACGTCCTGGACGAACTCCGGGAGCTGGAGGAGAAGCACCGCGACACCGTGGTGATCGTCGGCGTGCACTCCCCCAAGTTCGTCCACGAGGCGGACCACCAGGCCGTGGTCGACGCCACCGCCCGCTACGAGGTGCACCACCCGGTGCTGGACGACCCGGAGCTGGCCACCTGGAAGCAGTACGCGGTGCGCGCCTGGCCGACCCTGGTGGTGATCGACCCCGAGGGCTACGTGGTCGCGCAGCACGCCGGCGAGGGGCACGCGCACGCGATCGCCCGGCTGGTGGAGGAGCTGGAGGAGGAGCACGCGGCCAAGGGCACCCTGCGGCGCGGCGACTCCCCGTACGTGCCGGCCGAGCCGCAGGCGGGCGACCTGAGCTTCCCCGGCAAGGCGGTCCGGCTGCCCGACGGCCACTACCTGGTCGCCGACTCGGGCCACCACTCGCTGGTGGAGCTGGCCGAGGACGGCGAGAGCGTGGTGCGCCGGATCGGCGACGGCGAGCGCGGGCTGTTGGACGGGACGGCGCCGCGGTTCAGCGAGCCGCAGGGCCTCGCGCTGGTCCCGGCCGGCCTCGGCCTCGGCTACGACGTGGTGGTGGCGGACACCGTCAACCACGCGCTGCGCGGCGTGCGGCTGTCCGACGGCTCGGTGACCACCCTGGCCGGCACCGGGAAGCAGTGGTGGCAGGGTTCCGCCACCGCGGGCCCGGCACGCGAGGTCGACCTGTCCTCGCCGTGGGACGTGGCCTTCTTCGACGGCCGGGTGTGGATCGCGATGGCGGGCGTGCACCAGCTCTGGGCGTTCGACCCGGCCGCGGGCACGGTCGGGGTGACGGCGGGGACCACCAACGAGGGCCTGGTCGACGGCCCCGCCGACGAGGCGTGGTTCGCGCAGCCGTCGGGTCTCGCGGTGTCCGCGGACGGCGAGCGGCTCTGGGTGGCGGACTCGGAGACCTCGGCGGTGCGCTGGGTTTCACGTGAAACACTCACCGTCCACACCGCGGTCGGCACCGGCCTGTTCGACTTCGGCCACCGCGACGGCGACGCCGGCCAGGCACTGCTGCAGCACCCGCTGGGCGTGACCGTCCTCCCCGACGGCTCGGTGGCGATCGCGGACACCTACAACCACGCGCTGCGCCGCTACGAGCCCGGCACCGGCGAGGTCACCACCCTCGCCACCGACCTGCGGGAGCCCTCGGGCGCGGTGGTGGTGGACGGTGACATCGTGGTGGTCGAGTCCGCGCGGCACCGGTTGACCAGGCTGCGGCTGCCCGAGGAGGCCGTCCGGGTCGAGTCGGTCGCGCACCGCACCCAGCGGGCGGCCACCGAGGTGGCGCCGGGCCGGCTGCTGCTGGACGTGGTGTTCTCCGCGCCGAGCGGCCAGAAGCTGGACGAGCGCTACGGCCCCTCCACCCGGCTGCTGGTCAGTTCCACCCCGCCGGAGCTGCTGGTCGCGGGCGCGGGCGCGGACTCGGCGCTCAGCCGGGAGCTGGTGCTCTCGGAGACGGTCACCGAGGGGGTGCTGCACGTCTCGGCGATGGCGGCGTCCTGCGACGACGACCCGGAGATCGAGTACCCGGCCTGCCATGTGCACCAGCAGGACTGGGGTGTGCCGGTGAAGCTGACGCCGGGCGGCGCCGAGCGGCTGCCGCTGGTGCTGGCGGGCATGGAGTGACGCACCGTCCGTCGGGGCCCGGCCGGGCCCCGACGGTCCGTCGGCCACCGGCCGGGCTCAGCCCTCCAGGAACGCCTTGAGGGCGGCGGCCAGCAGGAACGGGTCGTCGGCGCCGCACAGTTCACGGGCCGAGTGCATGGACAGCGCGGCGATGCCGCAGTCCACCGTGGTGATGCCGAGCCGGGCGGCGGTGATCGGGCCGATCGTGGTGCCGCAGGGCATCGCGTTGTTGGAGACGAAGGTCTGCCACGGCACGCCGGCCTTCTCGCAGGCGGCGGCGAACACGGCCCGGCCGATGGCGTCGGTGGCGTAGCGGTTGTTGACGTTGACCTTGAGGATCGGGCCGCCGTTGGGCATCGGGTGGTGGCCGGGCTCGTGCCGCTCGCTGTAGTTCGGGTGCACGGCGTGGCCCATGTCCGAGGAGAGGCAGACGGTGCCGGCCATGGCCCGGGCGCGGTCCTCGGGGGAACCGCCGCGGGCGTGCACGCTGCGCTCCAGGACGTTGCCGAGCAGCGGGCCCTGGGCGCCGGTGTCGGACTCGCTGCCGGTCTCCTCGTGGTCGAAGGCGGCGATCACCGGGATGTACGGCAGCGGGGCGCCCGCGGTGGCGACGGCGGCCAGCGCGGCCGTGGAGGCGTGCACCGAGAGCAGGTTGTCCAGGCGGGGGCCGGCCAGCATCTCGCGGTTGCGGCCGAGGTAGGAGGGCGGCTGCACGTCGTGGGTCATCAGGTCCCAGCCGGCCACGTCGGCGGCGGCCACCCCGGCCCGGTCGGCGACGAACTCGATCAGCAGGCCCTCGGTGACGTCGCCGATTCCCCAGATCGGCGTGAGGTGACGCTGCTTGTCGAGCTTGAGGCCGTCGTTGACCTGGCGGTCGAGGTGGATGGCGAGCTGCGGGACGCGCAGCAGCGGCTCGTCGATCTGGACCAGCCGGACCGAGCCGTCGCGCAGCGCGAGCCGGCCGGAGAGGCCGAGGTCGCGGTCGAGCCAGGTGTTGAGCGGGACGCCGCCGTAGATCTCCACGGCGACCTGCCGCCAGCCGGCCGTGCCGGTGTCCGGCACCGGCTTGACGCGCAGGTTGGGCGAGTCGGTGTGCGAGCCGACGATCCGGAACGGCGTCTCGGGTCCGGCTCCCTCGGGGACGTACCAGGCGATCAGCGCGCCTCCGCGGATCACGTACCGGCCGCCGGTCGCCGCGTCCCAGGCGTCGGTCTCGGAGATCCGGCGGAAGCCGGCCTTCTCCAGTCGCTCCGCGGCACTCGCCACCGCGTGGAAGGGCGACGGCGAGGTACCGAGGTAGGCGATCAGGTCGTCGGTGTGCGTCCGGTCGAAGTAGGCCGGGCGGGCAGCGGTCGACATGTTGCTCCTGAGTTGAGGGAGTTCGGACGCCGGATGGGGGACCGGCTCCGCACCTGAGCATATGCCCGTACACGGACATGACACCGTGAACTCAAGAACGGTGACACAACGGTGAGCATTGGTGCCCAGCTGCTACACCGGACCGCCCGGAACGGCCCTGCGTCGCCGTCCGCCGCCGTGCCGGAAGCCCGGGCGGCGGGTGGACGGAACACCGCGGGGCCCGGTGGTGTACCGGGCCCCGCGGTGTGAGGGTGGGTCAGGCGGTCGTGGCAGCGGGGCCTAGAAGGCCTCCTCCGCGAGCTCCATGATCTCGTTGTCGACGCCCTCGGCGATCAGGCGCTGCGGGGCGACGGCGGGCAGCACGTTGCGGGCGAAGAAGCGGGCCGCGGCGACCTTGCCCTGGTAGAACGCGACGTCCTTCTCCGAGGCGCCCGCCTCCAGCTTGGCCAGGGCCACGGTGGCCTGACGCAGCAGCAGCCAGCCGACCACCACGTCGCCGGAGACCATCAGCAGGCGGGTGGCGTTGAGGCCCACCTTGTACATGTTCTTGACGTCCTGCTCGACCGAGGAGAGGTCGGCCAGCATCTTGCCGACGATCGCCTCCAGGTCACCGGCGGCCTTGGCGAGCAGCTCGCGCTCGGTGGCCAGGGCGTCGCCGCCCTCGGCCGCGCCGAGGAACTTCTGGATCTGCTCGGAGACGGCGGTCAGCGCCTGGCCGCCGTCCTTGACGATCTTCCGGAAGAAGAAGTCCAGGCCCTGGATGGCGGTGGTGCCCTCGTAGAGGGTGTCGATCTTGGCGTCCCGGATGTACTGCTCGATCGGGTACTCCTGCAGGTAGCCGGAGCCACCGAAGGTCTGCAGGGACTGGGCGAGCTGCTCGTAGGACTTCTCCGAGCCGTAGCCCTTGACGATCGGCAGCAGCAGGTCGTTCAGGCGCTCGGCGGCCTCGTCACTCTCGCCGCGCAGGCGGGCGGCGAGCACGTCGTCCTGGGTGGAGGCGGTGAACAGGACCAGCGCGCGCATGCCCTCGGCGTAGGCCTTCTGGGTCAGCAGCGAGCGGCGGACGTCCGGGTGGTTGGTGATGGTGACCCGGGGGGCGGCCTTGTCCAGGAAGTTGGAGATGTCGGCGCCCTGCACGCGCTCCTTGGCGTACTCGAGCGCGTTCAGGTAGCCGGTGGAGAGGGTGGCGATGGCCTTCGTGCCGACCATCATCCGGGCAAACTCGATGATCTTGAACATCTGGCGGATGCCGTCGACGGTCTCGCCGAGCAGCCAGCCCTTGGCCGGGTGCTTGGCGCCGAAGGTCAGCTCGCAGGTGTTGGAGGCCTTGAGGCCCATCTTGTGCTCGACGTTGGTGGCGTAGACGCCGTTGCGCTCGCCGAGCTCGCCGGTCGCCCAGTCGAAGTCGAACTTCGGCACGATGTACAGGCCGAGGCCCTTGGTGCCGAGCTTGCCGCCCTCGGGGCGGGCCAGCACCAGGTGGATGATGTTCTCGGACATGTCGTGCTCGCCCGAGGTGATGAAGCGCTTGACGCCCTCGATGTGCCAGGAGCCGTCCTCCTGCTTGACCGCCTTGGTGCGGCCGGCGCCCACGTCGGAGCCGGCGTCCGGCTCGGTCAGCACCATGGTGGCGCCCCACTGGCGCTCGACCATGCGCAGGGCGACCTGCTGCTGCTCCTCGGTGCCCTCGTCGCTCACGACGCCGGCGAAGGCCGGGCCGGAGGAGTACATCCAGATCGCCGGGTTGGCGCCGAGGATCTGCTCGGCGAAGGCCCAGACCAGGGAGGACGGGGTGACCTGGCCGCCGATGGCCTCCGGGATGCCCAGGCGCCACCACTCGGCGTCCATGAAGGTCTGGTAGCTCTTCCTGAAGGAGGCCGGCACCGGGGCGGTGCTGGTCTCCGGGTCGAACACCGGCGGGTTGCGGTCGGCGTCGACGAAGGACGCGGCGAGGTCGTTCTCGGCGAGGCGCGAGATCTCGCTGAGGATGTTCTTCGCGGTCTCGACGTCCATGTCCGCGAAGGGACCGGTGCCGTACACCTGCTCGCGGCCGAACACCTCGAAGAGGTTGAACTCCACGTCCCGCAGGTTGGACTTGTAGTGACCCATGACCGTTATCTCCGGTTCGTCGCTCCGGGGGTCCGCCGCTACGAGCGCCCCACTTACCCACCAGTAGGCACCATGATGCTACCCGTTGGTAACTTGTTCAAGCCCTGGGACCGGAAACCCGGCTATGAACGTGGTCACGTCCCACAACCCGGAGCCCATCCGAGTTGTCCGGATCAGCCGCCGCACAGTGCCCCCGGGCCCGATAGCCTGTCCGTGTGTACGGCTATGAGCAGACCGCGTACCAGGGAGACCCCTACCAGCAGGCCATGCAGCAGGGGATGAACGGCATGCCCGGGGGCGCCCCGTACGGCGAGCCGCAGCAGGGTGTACCCCAGCAGTCCCTGTACCCCGAACCGTCGCCGCCATCCCTGGCCGACGCCGTCCGGGCCTTCACCACCGGCTCGATGCCGGTGGAGGACTTCCAGGCCATCTTCATCACCTCCAAGGTTTTCTGCCCGCGCGGCGACCGGCCGGGCTTCCTCGCCCTGCACAACACGCCGACCCCGGTGATCCCGATGTTCAGCTCGGTCAAGGAGCTGCGCCGCTACGCCGGCAAGGAGTCCAAGCACTTCAGCGTCAGCGGCGCCGAGGTGCTGGACCTGCTGCCGACCGGGTACGGCTTCGCCCTGGACATGGAGGGCGAGCACCGGATGGTGTTCGACGCCAAGGCGGTGGAGCAGATGGTCGAGTTCACCATGCACCGGATGTACGGCTGACCGACCGCCGAGGGGCGGCCGGACGGTCGGCACGGAGTAATGGTTTAAGTTTCAACTTGCCTTTGGTTGAGAATTGAACTAACCTGCTGGATGTAGGCCACAGAACCCCCGAAGGAGGCCGACATGCCCGCCGTGACCGTCGACAACCCGCTGACCCTCCCGCGCGTCGCCACCCCCGACCCGACCCTCACGGTGCCCCGGCCGGTCCTGACGGTGGTCACCGCTCCCGAGGGCTTCGAGGGCGAGGGCTTCCCGGTCCGCCGGGCCTTCGCCAAGGTCAACCAGAAGTACCTCGACCCGTTCATCATGATGGACCAGATGGGCGAGGTGGAGTACGCCGCGGGCGAGCCCAAGGGCACCCCGTGGCACCCGCACCGCGGCTTCGAGACCGTGACGTACCTGATCGACGGCGAGTTCGTGCACAAGGACTCGCACGGCGGCGGCGGCCACCTCGGGGGCGGTGACACCCAGTGGATGACGGCCGGCTCCGGCATCCTGCACATCGAGACGCCGCCCGAGTCGCTGGTGCTGTCCGGCGGCCTGTTCCACGGCATCCAGCTCTGGGTCAACCTCCCGGCCAGCGACAAGATGACCGGCCCCCGCTACCAGGACATCCACGGCGGCCACGTCAAGCTGCTGACCACCCCGGACGGCGGCTCGGTGCTCCGGCTGATCGCCGGTGACCTCGACGGCCACCGCGGCCCCGGCTCGACCCACACCCCGATCACCCTGATGCACGCCACCATCACCCCGGGCGCGCAGGCCACCATCCCCTGGCGGCCCGACTTCAACGCCCTGGTCTACGTCCTGAACGGCAACGGCAAGGTCGGCGCCGAGGGCCGTCCGGTGCACACCGGCCAGGCCGCGGTCTTCGGCGAGGGCGACACCATCACCGTCTCCGCCGACGCCAAGCAGGACTCCCGGCACCCCGCGCTGGACGTGATCGTCCTCGGCGGGCAGCCGATCAAGGAGCCGGTCGCCTGGTACGGGCCGTTCGTGATGAACAGCCACCGCGAGCTCCAGCAGGCGATGGAGGACTTCCAGTCCGGGTCCTTCGGTCACCCGATCGACTGACCGCGCCGCACCCGCCCCCTCCGATCCGACCCACCCCCCGATCAGCGGCGGGGCCGCCCTTCCCCCGGGGCCGGCCCCGCCGCTCGGCGGTGTCCGGGGAGTCAGAACCTGGCGTACAGGGCCGAGGCGTCGTCGTGGGCCGAAGCCCTCGGCCAGCGGGCGCAGCGCCCGTCCGAGCGTTCCACCGCCCGGACCCGGGCGATCAGCTCGGCCGGACCGGACGCCGCCAGCAGCGCCAGCGCGTCGCCCCAGCTCCCCAGCCGGAACAGGCCGCCGTAGCGCGCGGCGCCGTCACTGAACGCCGCCAGCGCGGACAGCGCCGACAGCCGGACGAACCCGCTCTCGGCGTACCCGGCCGCCTTCGGCGCGGCCGCGGCGATCCACGGCCCGTGCCCGGTGTTGCGGGCCGCGCGGACCGCCAGGGCGTACTGCATCCGCAGCGCCGCGCGCTCCGCCGAACCGGGCGCCGCCGCGAGGACCTCGCGGCGCAGCTCCTCCCCGGCGGGGAAGCGCTGGTTGTCGCCGATCACCCGCGGCGGGCCGTCCACCAGCTGCAGCACCAGCAGCGAGTCGCCGAGCACCAGGTACTCCAGCGAGTTGCCGTGCAGGCGGGCGGCCACCACCATCGCCGCCGGGGTGTTGGGGTGCGCGAGGTCGCACCGGCCGCCGTGCAGGGCGGCCGTCTCCGCGATGGCGTCGGCCAGGCACTCGGCGGCGGACCGGTCCGCGCGGTCGGTCATCCGGGTGAGCAGGTGCACCCCGAGGCGGCGGACGTACCAGGCGACGCCGTGGCCGCAGCCGGACTCCAGCCCCTCGGGGGAGCCGGACCCGTCGAGCAGCACCAGGGCCTCGGGCGTGGCGGCGGTGAAGTCCTCACTCACCCGGTCCGGTCTTGCGGGCTCGCCCGCCAGCTGTACCTGCATCCCGCCAGTGTGGCGGCGCCGGGCGGACGGGGGACAGACTCCGGTCCTTGATCCCTCGACGGGGCGCCCCGGGCCCCGGTGGCAGCCGCCCGGACCGGGACATACCGTCGGATGGTCGGCCCCTCACGCCGAGGGTCCCGCGTGTCCTGCGGGTCCGCCTCCGGGAGTCTGGAGCATGCGATGGTCTGGCAGTTCTTCGTCCTGGTGATCGCCTCGTTCGTCTTCCCCACGATGGCGCTCCTGTACCTGATCGGCGGGCCGCACTTCCCCGACGAGCAGCACTGACGACCCGCGGCGTACCTTTTGTCAGCGGGATGGCAGCGGGACGTGACAGTGTGTGCCCTGCACACCAGCTCCCGTCCAGGAGGTCCCCCGAATGAGCAGCGAAACAGCCGAACCCGGGCAGCAGCCGGAGCCCGAGGCCGCCCCCGCGGCCCAGGACGACGTGAAGGCGAAGTTCCTCGCCGCCCTGGAGCGCAAGCACGGTGGTCCGGCGGGCGGCACGGCCGGCGGCCCCGGCGGCGAGTCCAAGATCCACGGGGCGCACAGCGCCGCGGGTGGGAAGCGCACCTTCCGTCGCAAGAGCGGCGGCTGACGGCCGGTCACGGCGGTCGGGCAGGGGCGGGCCGGGAACGGCCCGCCCCTGCTGTCGTACCCGGGGTGCGGTGGACGTCCTCCGGTTCCCGGCCGGTTCCTAGCCGGACTTCCCCGCCCCGGCCAGGGCCTGCTCGACATGGGCGGCGCAGGCCAGCAGCTCCTCGTCGGCCCCGACGGCCCCCACGCACTGCAGGCCGAGCGGGAGCCTTCCCAACCGGCCGGCGGGCAGCGTCACGGCGGGCGCGCCGGCGTAGCTCCACGGCAGCGACATCACGGCGTCGCCGGTGCTGTCCAGGCCGCGCGGGGCGGGGCCGGTGGCGGCCGGGGTGAGCCACAGGTCGATGCCCTCGTCCGCGGTGAACGCCGCCAGCCGGCGCCGGAATCCGTCCCGGGCGTGCAGCGCGGCACTGTGGTCGGCGGCGGTGATCTCGTGGCCGCGCCGGATCGCGGCCGCGGTCTCCGGCCGGTACAGCGCGCCGAAGCGGGCGAACAGCTCGGCGTGCACCTGGGCCAGCTCGTAGCGGTTGATCAGCCGCAGGTGCTGTACGAGTCCGTCGAAGTCGGCCGGCAGGTCGAGTGCCCGGATGGTCAGCCCGTGCTCGCGCAGCAGGCGCAGGGTGCGGTCGAACTCGGCGCGTGCGGCGGGCTCGGCCCGCTCCAGGTAGGCGCCGCCGGGTACCGCGCAGACCGGCGGCCGTCCGCCTGCGGGCACGGCGCTCCCCGCCGCTGCCTCCGCCGGTCCCGGCCGCCAGTCGTCGCAGAGCACGGTGGCGGCCAGCCGGGCGCCCGCGAGGTCGGAGGTGAACACGCCGACGGTGTCCAGGCTCGGCGAGTGCGCGATCACGCCGTCCACCGGGATCCGTCCGTAGCTGGGGCGGAAGCCCACCACCCCGCAGTACGCCGCCGGGCGGATCACCGATCCGACGGTCTGGGTGCCGACCGCCAGTGGCACCAGGCCCGCCGCGACGGCGGCCGCCGAACCGCTGCTGGAACCACCAGGGGTGTGCGCCGGGTCGCGCGGGTTGCGGGTCGGGCCGGGGGCCCGGACGGCGAACTCCGCGGTCACCGTCTTCCCCGCGACCAGCGCACCGGCCGCCAGCAGCCGGGTCACCAGGGACGCCTGCGGGCCGCCGAGCACCCCGGGCGGCAACGCGGAGCCCGCGTGGGTGGGCAGGCCGGCCACCTGGATGACGTCCTTCACCCCGACCGCCACGCCGTACAGCGGCGGCCGCCCGGCCGGGGGCGCGGCCGGGGGCGCCGGTGATGTGTGGTGCGCCGGGGGCGTGCGGTGGGCCGGGGGCGCCGTCCCGTCCGTCCGGGCCTGGAGTTCGCGGGCCGCCTCGGCCAGCCGGTGGTGGCGCCCCGGCTCGGGCACGAAGGCGCGGACCACCGGGTCGAGTCGGTCGATCCGGGCGCACAGCCGCTCGACGTACTCGGGCAGCGCGGGATCCCCGGCGCGCAGCGCGGCGGCCTCGGCCGGCAGCGGGATCATCGGCTCCATGGCGCCAGGCTACGGGCGCGGGACCGTCTCGACCGCTCGGCCCGGGGTCACTCGTCGTGTTCGGTCGGCAGGTACGGGGCCTCGCGCAGGAAGAGCGCCCCGCAGGAGTGGCAGTGCAGGTCCGGGTGCTCGACCCAGTGCTTGGCGTCGCGGGTCTCGGCGTCCGGGTCCAGGGCCCGGCCGCACATCGCCACGGTGTCGTCCCCGCGCACGATGTGCCAGGTCTTCACCTCACCCGACGCCGCACCCGCAGGCCCGTACTCGGCACGCATCTGATGAATCATGATCACCATGCTGCGAGGGCCTTCGGCGGAGGGCAACTCCTGCTAGCCCTTCAGGGACCGGGCCCCGGCGGCGCCCATGCCGCCCCGTGCTGTCCGTGCCGACCCAGGCCGACCCAGGCCGACCCAGGCCGGCCACCGGTCAGGAGGCGCGGAGCAGGGCGTCGTCCTGCCACTTGAGGACCTTGTCGAAGCTGACGATCGCACCGCGCAGCGGGTGGTTGCGGAGCTGGACGTGGTCGGTCAGGGCGTGGATGAGGAACAGGCCGCGCCCGCACTCGGCGGTGAGGTCGGGCAGGGCGTCGAGGTCGGGCGTGCGGACCACCATCGGGCGGCCGGCCGGCAGGACGTGGGTGTCGTACGGCGCCGGGCGGTCGGCCGGGCGGGGCCGGTGGGCGGTCAGGATCCGGGCGGGCAGGGAAGCCCGGCCGCGCCGGGAGCGGCGGCGCCCGCCGGGCCGGACCGGTGCGAGGACACCGCCCTGGCGGCGCAGCGGGGGGACGGCCGGCAGCACGGGTGCGGCGATCGGCGGGAGACCCGGCCCGGAGTCGACCACCTCGATCCTCAGCCGGTCGCCGGTGATCGAGGCGGTGACCTGGAAGCCCTCGTCCGGGCGGCCGGTGATGGCGTGCTCGACCGCGTTCGCGCAGGCCTCGGTGAGGGCGACGCCCAGGTCGTAGGCGATCTGGGGGTCGACGCCGGCGCTGTCCATCGCGCCGAGCAGGATGCGCCGGGCCAGCGGCACGCTCGCCGGGTCGCGCTTGAGGTGCAGAGTCCACCAGATGTCCACGGGAGGTCCCTCCTGGCTGCGGCTCCACATACAACTAGGTATCTCCGACCGATCCGGCACCGAACCGTCCGTCGGGGCCCGCGCCACCCGTCCGGTGGATGGACTGATGTGGAACTCTGTGCCGAGCGGCGCATTGAGCGGCGCGCGCGCCGGGGCCGAACGGCGCATTCGGATGCTGGGATGACATACCGACTCCGGGTGCCGTCCGTGGATCGGCCGGGTACCGGTGACCCTGCCTCGGGGCGCCGGGTAGGCGGTGAGATGATGGCCCGGCCATGACCGACCGCCACCGCGCCCCGCGCCGAGGAGCCGCCGCGACCCCCACCGGGGCGCCGGCCGCTGCCTGGGACCTGCGGGTGGCGCGCGCGGTGCCGTTCGCGCTGGTGTGCACCCTGATCGCCGCGGCCGGGCACGCCCTGGTGGGCGGCGGCGAGGTCGGACTTCCGGCGTTGGCGAGCGGCTTCGCGGTGGTCACCGCGGCGGCCGTGCTGCTCGGCGGCCGGGAACGGTCGGCGGCCGCGATCGCCGGCGCACTGGGGATCGGCCAGCTCGGCCTGCACCTGCTGTTCCACGGGCTAGCCACGGCGGCGGCCGGTGCGTCCGCGGTGGCGGGTCCGATGGCGGGCATGACCGGGATGACCGGGGCACCGGGGACGGGCGCGGCGGGCGGCCAGGCCGCCGGGATCGGCGTGCTGCCGGCCCTGGCCGGCCGACTGATCTGCGACGACCGCCCCGGCAACGGGCCCAGCGCGCTGCCGCCCGGCAGCACGGCAGAGCAGGTGGTGAGCGCGGCCGGGCTCGACCCGCAGGCGTACACCGTCGGCGCGCACGCCGGCGCCGGGCACGTGTCCGGGATCGCCGCCGCGTTCGCCGGGATGAGCCCTTCGATGCTGCTCGGACACCTGGCCGCGGCCCTGGTGGCCGGCTGGTGGCTGCGCCGCGGCGAGGCCGCGCTGTGGCGGCTGGTCCGGGTCACGGCGGTCGCCGCACGGGAGTGGGCGATACCGCTGCGCAGCGCGCTGACGCTGCTGGCGGCGGTGCTGTTGGGCCCGCTCGCGGACGGGCGGGAACTGCGTCGGCCGACCGGGCCGGCGGAGGACTGGCGGCTGCCGGGGGCGGCAGCACTACGGCACAGCGTGCACCGGCGGGGTCCCCCGCTGACGGCCTTCGCGCGCTGATGTCCGCACGCTGACGTCCACCCTGCGGGTGCCGGTCGGGATGGCCCGACGGGACCCGCCCCCGTATCCGTACCGGTCCTCGCACGCGTTGCCCGGACCCGTACCCGTCGTCGAGGCCGTGATCGCACTCGCGTCGGCCGGCCGTGGGCCGGTCCTCGGCGGTGGCATCCCCGGTGGAGCTCCTGGTGGGGCTTCGGGGGGGGGTGATCGGCCCGGTCGGCCGGGAGCCGTCCGGATCGGTCCGGATCGGTCCGGGCCCTCGGGACGCGGGTGGACGGATGAACGGACGCGCGCGCATCAGGTGGCCGGACCCGTCGTCCCCGTCTCCGGTGGTGCGACGGCGGCCCAAGTCCCTGCCTCAGAGCCCCAGTGCCATGTGTGCCGCCGCCGGGTGCGGCCCGTACACGTGCCCGTCTCCCCCAGGAGCAACCAGATGCGTTCCCTTCCTGCCCGCCGGATCGCCGGGATCGCCGCCGTCGCGGCCGCCGCCGTCGTCGCCATGGCGGCGCCCGCGTTCGCGCACGTGACCGTGCAGCCGGGCAACGCCCAGCAGGGCGGCTACTCCGCCGTCGCCTTCCGGGTGCCGAACGAGAACGACAGCGCCGCCACGGTGAAGCTGGAGGTCAGCCTCCCGATGGACCACCCGATGGCCTCCGTGCGGACCGAGCCCGTCCCGGGCTGGACCGCCACGATGGAGAAGAGCAAGCTCGACAAGCCGCTCAAGTCGCACGGCCAGGACATCACCGAGGCCGTCTCGAAGATCACCTGGACCGCCAACGACGGCACCAAGCTCGGCCCCGGCCAGTTCATGGACTTCCGGGTGTCGCTCGGCGCGCTGCCCTCCGACACCGACAAGCTGACCTTCAAGGCGCTCCAGACCTACGACAACGGCGACGTCGTCCGCTGGATCGAGGAGGCCAAGGACGGCCAGCCCGAGCCGGCCAAGCCCGCGCCCGTGCTGACCCTCACCCCCGCGGCGGCCAAGCCCGCCGCGGGCACGAGCGCCTCCCCCGCCGCCGGTGACCACCACGGCGGCGACGCCGCCGGCGGCCAGGCCACCACGCAGGCGGCCGCCAAGTCCGACGACTCGACCGCCCGGACCCTCGGTGTGGTCGGCATCGTCGTCGGTGTGATCGGTTCCGCGCTGGGCGTGGCCGGTCTGCGCCGCAAGAGCGGCGACAGCACCGGCAACACCGGCAGCACCGCCTCCTGACCCCTGGCCGGCGGGGGCCGCGCGACCGGCCCCGGGCGACCACCCGGGCCGGCGTGCGGCCCC
>NZ_JAIZ01000583.1:57199-60451 GCF_000710465.2 Kitasatospora sp. MBT63
ACCCCCGCGCACGATCGGATCTCTCCCATGGCACGTACGACGTCCAACGCGAACTCCCGTCCGCTGTCGAGCCCGACGGCGGCCGCCCGCTCGACGGCCGGCCCGGTGACCGGCGGCACGGTGGCCGGCGGCTCGGTGGCCGGCCGCACGGTGGCCGGCCCGGTGGCGCGGCCCCGGCAGGCGGTGCGGCCCCGGCTGGTGGGTGTCGCCGCCCTCGCGCTGGCGGGCGCGCTCGCGCTCTCCGGCTGCGGTTCCTCCGCGTCGGGGAACGCCGGCGGCGACGGCACCGTGAAGATCAACAAGGAGAGCAGCAACTCCCCCTACCAGGGAAGCGTGCTGAAGCGGAACTTCGACAAGCCCGATCTCACCCTCGGCGACACCTCCGGCCAGCCCTTCGACCTGCGCACCCGGACCGCCGGCCGGGCCACCCTGCTCTTCTTCGGCTACACCAGCTGCCCCGACGTCTGCCCGACCACCATGGGCGACATCGGCGTGGCGATGTCGAAGCTCTCCGCCGAGGACCGTAAGAAGATCAACGTGGTCTTCGTCTCCACCGACCCCGCCCGGGACACCCCGCAGGTGCTGCGCACCTGGCTGGACTCGATGGGCAAGGACTTCATCGGCCTGACCGGCGACCTGGAGAAGGTCAAGGCCGCCGCCAAGTCGCTCGGGGTGCTGGTCGAGGACCCGATCGTCAACGCGGACGGTTCGGTCACCTCCTCGCACGGCGCCCAGGTCCTGGCCTTCCTCCCCGGCGACGACAAGGCCCACCTGCTCTACATGAGCAACACGCCGCTCGACACGTACGCGCACGACCTCGCGCTGCTGGCCAAGGGAGTCGCCGCGTGAGTACCGCCTTCCGCCGCAACGCCCTCCTCGGCGCGGGTCTCGCGACCGCGCTGACGGCCGGGGCGATACTCGTCGCCTGCGGCTCCGGGGACGCGGGCGGCGCCGGGGGCTCCGGTGCTGGTGGGGCTGTTGCGGCTGCCGGCGCGGCGGGGAGTGCGGCAGCAGCGGGGGCCGCTTCGGGGACCGGGGCGGGGTCCGGGACGGGGGTCGGAGCAGGGGCCGGGGCGTCCAAGCTGGTGGTGTCCGACCCGTACATCCCACTGCCCGCGTTGTCGGGCGGGATGGGCGCCGGGTACCTGACGATCCGCAACGAGGGCGAGGGCACGGACCAGCTGGTCCGGGTGTCCAGTCCCGCCGCGTCCTCCGTCACCATGCACCGCTCCTCCGACACCACCATGGAGGAGGTCGGCAGCCTCCCGGTCCCGGCCCATGGCTCCCTGGAACTCGCCCGCGGCGGGAACCACCTGATGATCATGGGTTGGCAGCGGCCGCCCGCGGTCGGCGACGAGCTCGAACTGGACCTCACCTTCGCCAAGAGCGGCACAATCTCCGTCAAGGTGCCGGTCAAGCCGCTGACCTACCGCCCTGGGAACTGACGGATGCTGCCGATACTGCTGTGGCCCGCGGGAACGCGTACGGCTGCCGGAACGAGGACGGTGATGGGTGTGGCTGTGGGACTGGGTCTGGGACCGGGCGCAGGACCGGACGCGGGGGTGGGCGCGGGGGTGGGCGCGCGGGTGCGTACGGTGGTGCGTACGAGGACGGCCGGGCGGGTCCCCGTGCGGGGGCGCCGGTCCGCGTTGCGGGCGCTGGTGGCCGTACTCGGCGCGCTCGTGGTGCTGCTGGTCGGCGGGGCGGGGACGGCGTCGGCGCACGCCACGCTGGTGTCCACCAACCCCACGCAGAACTCCGTCGTACCGACCGCTCCCGCCGACGTCACCCTGACGTTCAGCGAAGGTGTCTCGCTCTCCCCCGACTCGGTCCGGGTCCTCGACCCGTCCGGGCAGGCCGTCGACGCCGGTGACCCCGCGCACGTGGACGGCAAGGCCGACACCGCCCGGGTCGGCCTCAAGTCCGGCCTGGCCAACGGCACCTACACCGTCGCCTGGCGAGCGGTCTCGGAGGACTCGCACCCGGTCGGCGGCGCCTTCACGTTCTCGATCGGCGCTCCCTCGGACACCTCGGTGTCCGCCTCCGCCGTCCAGGGCGCCAAGGCCGACAGCCTGGTCGCCGCCGCCTACGGCACTGCCCGGACCGTCGCCTACGCGGCCTTCGCGCTGCTGGCCGGCACCGCCGCGTTCGTGCTGCTGTGCTGGCCGCGCGGTGCGGCCGTACGGCAGGTGCAGCGGCTGCTGATGACCGGGTGGATCGCGCTGCTGGTCGCCACCGTCGCCGTACTGCTGCTGCGCGGCCCGTACGAGCGCGGGACCGGGCTCTCCCAGGCGTTGGACCTCTCGTTGGTGCGCAGCACCCTGGACGAGCGGATCGGCACCGCACTGGCCGCCCGGCTGCTGCTGCTGGCGGCGGGCGGGGTGTTCCTGTCGCTGCTGGTCGGGCAGTTGGGGCAGCCGGCCGGGGCAGCCGGATCGGCGACGTCGGAAGGCGCGGAAGGCGCAGGCGGCGCAGGCAGTACGGGCGGCGCAGGCAGTACGGGCGGCCGTGGCGGGTCTGGTGGCCGTTCGGGGGGCGAGAACCGCCCGGCAGGCGAGCCGGATGCCGATGCGGAGGAAGCCGAGCTGCAACGGTTGGAGCGGCTGGCGGCGGCGCGGCCCGAGCGTGATGCCCGGCTCGGACTCGGGATCGCCGGACTGGTCCTGGCCGTCGCACTGTCGGCCACCTGGGTCGGCGCGGACCACTCCTCGGTCGGCATCCAGGTCTGGCTCGCGCTGCCCATGGCCGCCGTGCACCTGCTCGCGATGGCCTGCTGGCTCGGCGGCCTGGCCACCCTGCTGGTCGGTCTGCGGCAGGGCATCGGCCTGGCCGCTGTCGAGATGTTCTCCAAGGTGGCATTCGTCTGCGTCACAGTCCTCGCGCTCACCGGCGTCTACCAGTCGTGGCGCGGGCTCGGCAGTTGGTCCGCGCTGGTCGACACCGAGTACGGGCGGCTGCTGCTGATCAAGGTCGGCTGTGTCGCCGCGATGGTGGGGGTGGCCTGGATCTCCCGCTCGTGGATCGCCCGGCTCCGGGCGACACCGGAGGCCGCGACCGAGTCCGGCGCGGTGGACGGCCTGGCGGAGGGCGCTGCGGCTGGCGCTTCGGAGGACGCTTCGGAGGTGGCGGCCGAAGCCGGGGCCGGGGCCGGGGCTGGAGCGGCGGCATCCGCGTCCGGGGCTGGGGGCAGGGCCGTGGCCGGGGCCGGCACGGCAGGCGGCGCAGGCGGCGCAGGCGGCGCAGGCGGCGCAG